>JBDHHQ010000014.1:0-88124 GCA_039589315.1 Gemmatimonadota bacterium | reverse complement strand
ATGAGGGCGTATTGATGCGGTTGTTGCAAGGCGTGGTCTCCAGCCTGGGACGTCCGACGGCACTGGGCCTGCTCCCGATGCTGGTCGGCTTGGCGGGCTGCACCGGCGACGGCCGCTCCGGGTCTCCGCCCGACCAGCGGCCCGCCGAGGAAGCCTCCGCGGCCGCAGCCGCCCCTGCTGACGCCTCGGCAGCGGATGCCGCAACGCCGGACGACGGTGACGCCAACCATGCGGCTGAATCCGGCCTGACCGAGGAGACCGCCCCACCAGAGACGGAGGGAGCGGCTGACCCGTCGCCTGAAGCCGGCACGGCATCGGTCCCGCCGTCTCAGCCGGCGCTTCCGCCCGAGCCTGAGTTTCCCGAAGAGGTGCCCGAGTTCGAGCGTCCCGAGCACGTGCGGGGGATCTACCTGAACGCCTGGGCTTCCGGCTCTCGCCGCAAAGTCCGCAATCTGTTGGCCATGGTGGAGGGGACCGAGGTCAACGCATTCGTCATCGACCTGAAGGACGCCACCGGGTTCGTGAGTCACCCGTCGAGCGTACCGCTTGTGGCGGAGATCGGGGCCGACGAGGATCGGAGGATCGGCAACCTCCACAGCCTGCTCTGGCGGCTGAAGGAGGGTGGGGTCTACCCCATCGCCCGCATCGTGATCATGAAGGACCCCAGGCTGTCGGACGCTTTCCCGGACCTCGCGGTCCAGGATACCGCCGGCGGGCCGTGGGTAGACGGGAAGGGGCAGGTCTGGCTGAACCCGTACAGTGTGAAGGTCTGGGACTACCACATCGCGCTGGCACGAGAGGCCGCCGAGGCCGGCTTCCCCGAGATCCAGTGGGACTACGTGCGCTTCCCCGACGCGCCCAAGTCGGAGATCGAGCGAACGACCTACCCCGGCGCCGAGGGCCGCACCCGAGCGGAGGCCATCCGGGCCTTTCTGGCCTACAGCCGAGCCGAGTTGGCCGACCTCAACGTTCCGGTCACGGCCGATGTGTTCGGCGTCACGACGTCCGCGTCAGGCGACGTGGGCATCGGACAGGTGTGGGAGCAGTTCATCGACATGGTCGACGTCGCCCTGCCCATGGTGTACCCGTCCCACTACTGGAAGGGCAGCTTCGGCTTCGATCGGCCCAACGCCTATCCGTACGAGATCGTGTACGAGGCGTTGATTCGGGCGCAGAATCGGACGGCCGCCGTCGAGGGCGCCGGAATCGTGCGACCGTGGCTACAGGACTTCACCCTGGGCAAGCCTCGCTATGAAGCCGGTCACGTGCGTGCTCAGATCCAGGCCACCTACGACGCCGGCGTCCAGGAGTGGATCCTCTGGAATCCCGGGAGCCGGTACACCAGCGCCGCGATCGCACCCGCCCAGGGCTGGGCCGAGGGGCAGGAGCCGCTGATTCCGGTGGCCGACACCATGGTCGTTGCCGCGGCGGCCCGGCAGTACCTCCAGGATCTGCGTGAGGCCGAGGCGGCTGCCAAAGCGGCTGCGGAAGCGGAAGCCGCGGCCGAGGCTGCGCGTGCCCGGGAGGCGCAGCCGGCGGATGGGGCAGACGAGGAGACGCCGGAAGCTCCTGCCGACGCCGCTGCGGACACTGTGCCCGGGGGATCGCGGTAGGACCTCGCCCGCTGGTCCCTTCTCTACGCCGCCGGCCGACCCACGAACTGGAGCTCGTACAGCCGCGCGTAGAGGCCGGCGTGCTCGAGCAGCTCCCCGTGGGTCCCCTCCTCGACCAGCTTCCCGTGGTGGAACACGAGAATCCGGTCCGCGCCCTGGACCGTGGAGAGTCGATGGGCGATCACCAGGGACGTGCGCCCTTTCATGAGCTCGTCCGTGGCCGCCTCGATCTGGGCCTCGATCTCCGAGTCGACGGACGACGTCGCTTCGTCCAGAACCAGGATCGGAGGATCGAAGGCCAGGGCCCGGGCGAACGAGACGAGCTGGCGCTCCCCGACCGAGAGGGACGAGCCGCGCTCTCCGAGCGGCTGGGAGTATCCCTCCGCTAGCCGCTCGATGAAGCGGTCCGCACCCACGCGCGCCGCGGCCGCCCGGACCCTCTCGTCGTCGATGTCGTCGTCCCCGAGACGGATGTTGTAGGTCACGTCCTGACTGAAGAGGAATACGTCCTGGAGGACGAGGCCGATGCGCCCCCGCAGGTCGTCGAGGCGCAGATCGTCGATGCGCACGCCGTCCAGGAGTATCTCGCCCTTCTGAGGCTCGTAGAAGCGCATGAGCAAGTTGATGACAGTCGTCTTCCCGGCACCCGTGTGCCCCACGATGGCGACCTTGTCGCCCGGCGCGACGCGGAAGCTCACGTCTTCGAGCACCCAGTTCGGCGACCCGTCCTCGTTGGCGCCGTACGCGAACCAGACGTTCTTGAACTCGATCTCGCCTCGCACGTCGTCGGGCAGGCTCAGCGCCCGCGAGGGGTCCTGAATCTCCGGCTCCCGGTCCAGCAGCTTGAAGATGCGCTCGGACGAGGCCATGGCACCCTGCAGCAGGTTGTACTTCTCCGAGAGATCCTGGATGGGGCGGAAGAACCGGCGGGCGTACTGGATGAACGCGGCTACGACGCCTACCGTGACCGCGCCCTGCAGGATGGAGCCGCCGCCGTACCAGATGATGAGCGCCAGGGCGATGGACGTGAACAGCTCTATGGCGGGGAAGAACAGCGCGTAGTAGGTGATGGACCGCAGATGGGCCTGCAGGTAGTCATCGTTGACGTCCCTGAACGTGTCGAGGTCGGCCTTCTCCCGGTTGAACAGCTGGACCACGCGCATGCCCGTGATCCGCTCGTGCAGGAACGTGTTGATCCGGGCCAGCCGGACCCGGATGTCCCGATAGGCCTGGCGGATCCGGGTCCGGAAGAAGAACGCCGTCACGAAGACGAAAGGCAGCACGCTGAAGGTGACCAGCGCCAGCTCCCAGTCCATGCGGAGCATGGCAGCCACGATGAAGATCAGCGCGAAGATGTCGCCGAAAACGGTGACGATCCCGGAGCTGAACAGCTCGTTGAGCGTCTCGACGTCGCTGGTGATCCGGGTGATCAGGCGACCCGTGGGATTCCGGTCGTAGAAGCGGAGATCCAGCCGCTGTAGATGGCCGAAGAGCTGGGTGCGCAGATCGTACATGATGCGCTGACCCAGCCAGGTGGTGAGCAGGCGCTGCCCGTACTGCAGGGCGAAGCCGGCCAGCACGGTGCCAAGAAAGGCGAGGGCCAGCGTGTTCAGCAGGTCCCGGTCGCCGTTGGGAATCGCCTCGTCGATGGCGAGCTGGGTGAGCCACGGGCCCACGATGACCAGTGCCGACCCGATCAAGAGCAGCAGCAGGGCCAGGGCCACCGTGCCCTTGTAGGGTCGCAGGTAGGTGAGAAGGCGCCGCATGAGGCGGGCGTCGTACGCCTTGCCGAGGGCCTCTTCCTCGTGCATCGCGTGGGGTGCCTGGGCCATGGCGCCGAGTTACCCGTCCGTTCGGGGGCGGTTCCTGCGAGACTCCAGCTCGGCCAGGACCTGGGGCAGCGTCACACCCGCAGGTATGAGGGCTGCGAGGAGGTGGTAGATCAGATCCGCGGCCTCCTCTCGGACGCGGACGCCGTCTCCCCGGGCCAGCGCGTGGATCAGCTCCGCGTTCTCCTCGCCCAGCTTCTTCAGTCGGAGGTTCTCGTCGGCCAGCAGGCGGGCGGTGTAGCTGCCGGCCGGGGCATCGGTGGCTCGCGACACGAGGGTGTCCCAAAGGACCTCGAGGGTGTCGCTACTGCGGGTGCCAGCATCAGGCTGGGACTCGGTAGGCACGGGAGCCGCGGCCGCTGGGGCGCCGGACGAGGAGACGGGTGCGGCCGCCGAGGCGCCGTCGCCGAAGCAGGTGGTCTCCCCCGTGTGGCACGCGGGTCCGGCGGGCTGGACCAGCGCGAGCACCGTGTCCGCGTCGCAGTCCGCATGAAGCGAGCGCACGGTCTGGGTGTTTCCCGAGGTCGCGCCCTTTCGCCAGAGCTCGTCCCTCGAGCGGGACCAGAGGTGCATCTGACCGGTCGAAAGCGTCCGCTCGAGCGCCTCCCGGTTGGCCCACGCCACCATGAGCACGTGGCCCGTCTCCGCGTGCTGAGTCACGACCGGTACCAGGCCTCGGGCGTCGTAGGATAGCCCATCCAGGTCGTCCGGGGTCCGGAGCGTGCGGTCTGTCATCGGACGTTCACCCCCCAACGGGTCAGGTCGGCTTTGATGTCGGTCACCGTGACGAGCCCCTCGTGGAGGATGCCCGCAACCAGGGCGGCGGCGGCCCCACCCTGCACCAGGGCGTCTCGCACGTGGCTGGACTCCCCCGCACCTCCGGAGGCGATCACGGGGACGTGCACCGCGGTGGAGACTCCAGCCGTGAGCTCGAGGTCGTACCCGCTCCGGGCGCCGTCCTGGTCAATGCTGGTGAGCAGGATCTCGCCAGCGCCCCGCTCCGCACATTCGGTGGCCCAGGCGATCCCCTCCAGATCGGTCGGCGTGCGCCCTCCGTGAGTGTAGACCCTCCACCCCCGCCCCTCCTTGGCGGCATCGATGCTCGCGACGACGCACTGACTGCCGAAGCGCTCGGCTCCCCGGGTGATCAGCTCGGGGTCCCGCACGGCGGCGGTGTTCATGCTGATCTTGTCCGCGCCCGCCCGCAGCAGCGAGCCGATGTCGGCGACGGAGCCGATCCCCCCACCTACCGTGAGAGGGATGAACAGCGCCTCTGCCGTGCGCCGGACCGTGTCGAGGAGCGTGCGCCGGCCCTCGTGGGACGCCGAGACGTCGAGAAACACGATCTCGTCGGCCCCCTGGGACTCGTAGCGGGTCGCGAGCTCCACCGGGTCGCCCACGTCCCGGAGCTCCTTGAAGGCGGTGCCCTTGACCACCCGGCCGTGGTCGACGTCGAGGCACACGATCAGCCGGGGCCTCAGCATGATGCGTACCTGAGCCGGCCGGCGCCGGGCGGCCCCGACACCCCGGACGGCGCAGACCTCCCCGAGGCTGGCCGGCTCGATCGGCTCTGCGACAGCGCGCTCCGCCCGCTCATCCCAGCTCTTCCGTCTCGTCCAGCACGGCTTCGTCCCGGAGCCGCTCGAGCTCCACGGCGCCTTTGGTGCTGAACACCGAGTCGCCCGGCGCCAGCGCCTGTCGCAGACACAGCCCCACAGCCTTGATGGCGGCCTCGACCACGTGGTGGCGGTCCGTGCCTCGGATGACCACGACGTGGAGCGTGGCCTTCAGGTTGAAGGCCACGCTCTGGAGGAAGTGCTCATACAGCGGCGAAGGGATGGTGCCCTCGTAGAACGGGCGTCCGCCCACGTCCACCGCGGCCTGCACCAGCGCCTCGTCCATGGGCACGATCGCCGAGCCGTACCGGGTCGCAGTGGTGGGGACTTCGTCGACGAGGGCGGCGCCCAGCGCGATCCCCACGTCCTCGATCAGGTGATGGCGCAGGTCCCCCGTGGCCTGCACCGCCAGGTCCAGGTCGCCGTAGCGAGCCAACGTGGTGAGCATGTGATCCAGGAAGGGATCGGTCGTATGAGCGTCACAGGTGCCGTTTCCACTGGTCACGGTGAGGACGATCTCGGTCTCGCGGGTCCTTCTCTCGACGGTGCTCATGATTCGACGTCCCCGTTCTCGGTCCTGTGCGTGCCCACCATCTCGGCTTGCCGCTCCGGGATGACAGTGCCCGTGCGCCTCATTCCCAGGACGGTGCTCATGATCCCCACTTCCGCGCGACGGTCGGCGGGTCGAGCGTCTCCGTGTAGAGGGCCATGCCCAGGACGGCGCCAGCCGCGCCCCAGTTCTGGAGCGTTCGGATTTCGTCGAGGGTCGTGATCCCCCCGGCCACCGATATCGGGTGGGGGCTCCTCTTGATGAGGGGTCGGACGGTCCAAGGTGCGATCCCCTCCAGGCGGCCCTCCCGGGCCACGTCCGTGCAGAGCACGCCGGCCAGCGGCAAGTCGAGCGTTCTCGCGAACAGCTCGTCCGCCGTGAGCTCGGAGGCTTCGGTCCAGCCCTTCTGCAGCACCTTGCCGTCACGAACGTCGGCGGCCAGCACCACGGTGTCCGGGTGGGCGCGGCTGAGGGCGCTCAGCCAGGTTGGGTCGTCGACGGCCCGGGTGCCCACGATGATCCGGTCCGCTCCGGCCTCGAGCAGGGCGTCGACGGCGTCGTTGCTCCGGACGCCGCCACCGATCTGCGTTTCGGCGGGAGTGGCTGCCGTGATCTCCGTTATGAGCTCCCGGTTGTCGCCTTCGCCCAGGGCCGCGTCCAGGTCGACGATGTGGAGGTGGGCGAACCCTGACTCCCACCAACGCTCGGCCACGGCGATCGGGTCGGGCAGCGAGACCTGCTCGTCGTCCGGCCTTCCGCCGCGCAGCTGGACGCACCGCCCTCCCCTCAGGTCGATGGCCGGGATCACGATCATGGGGCCGATCCTCTCACGCTGGAGACGGTATGCGAGTCGACGGAGACCGTAGACCCGCGTGCGTGGACCGCAAGGACGTCGCCGCGCCCGAACGAGCCGACCGCGCTCATCGCGAGACCTCCTCGAGGAAGTTGGCGATGATCCGTAGGCCCGGGAGCGAGCTCTTCTCCGGATGGAATTGAACGCCCCAGGTTCGCCCGCTCCGTATGGCGGCGGCGAAGCGCTTGCCCTCGTAGACGCTCCAGGCGATGGCTGCGCTCTCGTCGTCCGGCTCACAGACGTAGGAGTTGGCGTAGTAGGCCACGAGCCCGTCCGTGCCGGCCAGTAGAGGATCGCCCTGGCTCTCCACGTCGTTCCAGCCCATCTGAGGGACGATGTTCGCCCGGAGTGTCCGGACCCTTCCGGGCACCATCCCGATGCCGTGACCCTCCGACTCGTCGCTCTCTTCGAGGAGGAGCTGCATGCCCAGGCAGATGCCGAGACAAGGGAGGCCCGCTTCCAGGGCGTCTCTCACGTCGTCGCCCCGCGTCCCGAGGGCCTCGACGGCGGCGCCGAACGCTCCCACGCCGGGGAGCACCAGCGCGTCGGTGGCGAGCGCCCTGTCCCAATCGTCGGTGACGTCCACCGTCGCCCCGGCCCGCTCCAGGGCCTTGCCCAGCGAGTGGAGGTTGCCGGCGCCGTAGTCGAAGAGCGCGACGTTCATGAAGCTACGACCTCGTCGAGGGCGGACAGGAAGCGCTCCATCATGGGCCATGGTCCCACCGTCACCCGTATGGCGTCGCCCAGGCCTTCCAGCCCAGGGAACGGACGCACGGCCACGCCTCGCTGGCCGAGGGCCGCGGTGACCGCCTGGGTCGTTCGGGGCGTCACGCTCAGCAGCAGGAAATTGGCCACTGACGGTAGAGGCGCGAAGCCCCGGGAGCGGAGCTCCTCGGCCAACCGCTCCCGGTTGTCCCGCACCTCGGTGAGCACCCGCTGGGCCCAACCGGACTCGTCCCGGAGAGCCGCAACGGCGGCCCGCTCGGCTACCGCGCTCACCTTGTATGGCCCTCGGGACTTCTCGACCTCGTCCACCACGTCGGCGCGCCCGACACCGTAGCCCACGCGCACGCCCGCCAGGGCGTAGAGCTTGGACAGGGTCCGGACGACCAGAGCGCGACCCCGCTCCACGACGAGCCCCGCGTGGGTGTGGCCTTCGAACTCGGCGTATGCCTCGTCCACGATGACCAGGGGGCCGTTCGGCCCGGCCCGGTCGAGGAAGTCCTCCAGCCAGCCCACGGGGAGCGGGGCCCCGGTGGGGTTGTTGGGCGAGCACAGGTAGACGGCCGCCGGGCCACCGGCGAGCAACCGGTCGGGGTCTGCAAGCGCGTCGGGCCAGGGCACCCTGTTGGTTTCCAGCCCGTTCATGCGGGACAGGACTTCCGCCATGGAGAAGGTGGGCGCAGCATAGGTGAGGACGCCGGGTGGACGGCACGCGGCGCGAATGGCGGAGTCGAGGACGTCGTCGGAGCCGCAGCCTGTGGACACGCAGTCCGGTGAAGTCTCGAACCGGCGCGCGACGGCATCGCGCAGGCCGTCCGCGTAGAGGCTCGGATACCGGGTGAGCGCTTCGTCGGGTGCGCTCTTCAGCGCCGAGACCGCGTCAGGGTGGGGACCCCACAGGTTCGTGTTGTCGCTCAAGTCGACGTCGATCGGCCGCCGGTCCAACGTGTACCGTCTGAAGCTCCGGTAGTCCTCCCTGGGAAAGGCGTTCATCGCGGGCTCCTGGCCAGGGCCGCCGCGGCGTGGGCGGGGAGACCTTCGGCCCTGGCCAGCGCGGCGACCGGACCCGCCAGGGACGCTGCGGCCGGAGGGCTGATGCGTTGGACCGTGTAGGAACGGATGTAATGCTCCACCGAGAGCCCGGAGTAGGTCCTCGCGAGCCCACCGGTAGGCAGCACGTGGTTCGCCCCGGTCATGTAGTCGCCAAAGACCACCGAGGAAGACCCGCCGAGGAATACCGTTCCCGCCGTCGTGACGGCATCCGCGTGCGTCTCGGGGTCCGCCGTCATCACGGTCAGGTGCTCAGCCGCGAAGTCGATGGCGAACGCGACGGCGTCATCCAGGGAACGGGTGAGCAGCAGAAAGCCCCGCCGGGCCAGGGCCTCGGTGATGACGTCTCTGCGTTCCGCGGCCGCGACGAGACCCTCCAGGGCGGTCCGCACTGAGGCGAGCAGCTCGCTGGACGGCGTCACCAGCCCCACGACGGCGTCGGGATCGTGCTCGGCCTGGGCCAGCAGCTCCACGGCGGTGAGCTCCGGGTCGGCCGTGCGGTCCGCCACGATCAACAGCTCGGAAGGGCCTGCCGGGCTGTCGATGCGCACGGCGCCCGCTACCTGTCGCTTGGCCTCCGTCACCCAGGCGTTTCCTGGGCCCACGATCGAGCCCACCGCGGGGACCGCTCTCGTCCCGAACGCCATGGCGGCCACCGCGCCGGCGCCCCCGAGGGCGAAGACGCGGGTCGCGCCACCAAGGTGGGCCGCGGCCAGGACCTCGGTAGACGGCAGGCCATTCGCGCCCGGCGGGGAGCACACCACGATCTCGGCCACGCCGGCAACCACCGCCGGGACCACACCCATCAGCACGCTGCTCGGGTAGGCCGCCCGACCACCAGGTGCGTACACGCCCACCGCGGCCAGCGGTGCGGTACGGCGCTCCAGGCGGACGCCGGGCTCCACCTCGAGGGCGACCGGGCTGGCGACCTGCTCGAACTGGGCGCGATGGAACGCGGCGATGTTGTCGCGGGCGCGAGCCAAAGCCCCGTGAACATCCGGGTCGAGGGACGCCGCCGCCTCGGCCCACATTCTGGGGGAAACCTCGATTGCGTCCAGCTCCACCTCGTCGAGCTCCCGGGCCAGTGCGATCAACGCCCGGTCACCATCTCTGCGCACGCGGTCCAGGATGGCGCGCACGCCATCGATCACCGACGGCTGGTCGGATCCGGTGCGATCCAGTAGCGCAGTCCGCTCGGCGGAGGAGAGCTCTCCCAAGGGGCTCTCGACGAACATCTTCACGGCATCAGCCTTTCGATGCGTGTGACCAGGATGCCCTCGGCGCCCAGCTCCTTCAACCGCGTGATGGTGCGGTACACGTCGTCTGCATCCACGACGGCGTGGGCGGCTGCCCAGCCGCCCTGATCGAGGATATCCACGATCGTCGGTCCGGACAGTCCCGGCAGGACCGCCCGGACGTCGTCGAGTCGAGCCCGGGGCACGTTGGCCATGAGGTAGCGCTTCGCCTCCGCCCTGATCACGGATTCCAACGCCGTGACCAGCTGGCCCACCTCCCGTCCCCGCTCCGGGTCGTTCACGGACTCCGGCGCAGCCACGAGCCGGGCGGTGGACTCCATGACCGTGGCGATCTCGCGGAGCCCGTTGATTCTGAGCGTCGACCCCGTCGCAGTGAGGTCTACGATCACGTCGGCCACGCCCAGGTGGGGCGCGATCTCGACGGCTCCGGAGACCGGAGCGAGCTCGACCCGGACGCCAACGTCCCGGAAGAACCGCTGGGTCAGCCGCGGGAATGACGTCGCCACCCGCGTGCCATCGGGGAGGTTCTCCACGCTTCGGACCGAGCTGTCTTCCCGGGAAGCGACCACGAGACGACACCGGCCGTACTGCAGATCCAGTAGCTCGACGACGTCCCGGTCACGTTCCGCCACCAGATCGGCGCCCGTAACGCCGACGTCGGCCGCTCCGTCGGCCACGTACTCGGGCACGTCGGCGGCTCGGACGAAGATGGCCCTGTAATCGGGACCCAAGGAAGCTTGCAGAGCCCGGTCGCCCCGCATTCGGGCAGGGAGTCCGGCCTGGGCGAAGAGCTTCAGGGCTGGCTCCGAGAGCCGCCCCTTGTTGGGCAGCGCGATGGTCAACATGTGATTCGGTCCTGGTTGTCGGTCGAGGCCCGTTCGGACCCCAGCCACGAAAAAAGCCACGGCCCGTCCTTGGATCGGACGGGCCGTGGCGGGCGATCGTGTGTTCGCTCAGCTCAGTGCTCGGCGCACACTCCTGTCACCACGCCACCCGTCCGGGCGCGTGATGCGAATGGTCGTGCCGGTCTCCTGGTGTGCAAACCATGGGCGGAACCTAGTTGGCCGCCGGAAGCAGGTCAACGATTCGCGTGGTGCCTGAAGGGGCCGGACTGCGATGACGTCGTCGTCGGCGCCTGCGGACCGTCGCGGTGCAGCTCCGCTGCGCCACGGAGCGATCGGGACTGGTCGGCCCTGCCGCCACGTCGATGGGGATGGGCTCGATTGGCTCTCTGGAACAGAACGTTCCACCGACCGTCGCATCAGCGTCTGAACACTGCGGCCGAGGTGCCGCGCCTGGTGGAACAAAGCTTTCCAGGCCGAGGCAGCGGAGAGCGGGTCAATCCTCATAACGTCGTGTATCGCAAGGTGTTGGCCTTCACTGCGCGGCTTTGGCACGTCGGTTGCTCAAGGTGGGGCCAGACGGACAACCGAATGGGTACAGGACTCAACCGAGCACGCGATGGCCATGGAATCGGCTGTCATGCCAGGGTGCCCGACCCTGGCGAACCGAGGCGGGTAGCGCTGGCGTACCGAGACCCCATGGACTCGCCGGCCTACCCGTCTCGACTCGTTCAGGCACGTGATCCCGTGGCACTCATCGCCGCGCTGGCACGTTTCCGCGGCAACGTCTCCAGGGAGTCTTCGTTGACCCGCTCTCGTCGGGCTAGGGAGTCTGCTCTTCCTCCACCGGAGCCCAACCTCCCCCGAGCGCCCGATAGAGTTGGACGAGGGAGGTCAACCGCAGTTGCAACGTCTCCGAGGTGGCGAGCTCCGCGGCGAACTCCGACCTCTGCACGTCCAGCACCTCGAGGTAGCTGGTCAGGCCTCCTTCGTATCTGACCCACGAGAGGTTGGCGGCACTGCGGGCTGCCTGGAGTTGCCGCAGCCGCGTCTGGTATTCCGCCTCGTAGCGGGAAACGGCAACCATGGCGTCCTCCACCTCGCGAAACGCATTCAGGATCGTCTGCTCGTAGGTGGCGATCAACTGCTCCGTCCGGGCGATCTCGATCTCGACCCTCCGCTGGTTCTGCCCCGCGTTGAACAGCGGCGCGAACAGGTCCGCGCCGAGGTTCAGGAAGCCCGCCGTGACGCTGGCGAAGCTGGCGCCGCCGTCGGCCGTCAGCGTCAGGGATGGGTACTTGATGGCCTCGGCAACGCCGATGCGGGCCGTCTGCGCGGCGAGCTGCTGCTCGGCAGCCAGGATGTCCGGGCGGCGCTCCAAGAGCTCGGACGGAAGCCCGGCCGGCATATCGGGTGGGAAGACCTGGTCCGCCAGAGCTTCCCCGCGGGGAATCGAGACGGGCGCGGAGCCCAGGAGCAGGCTGATCCCGTTCTCGGTCTGGGACCGAAGGCGGCGGAAGGCCTCGACCGCGGCCTCGGCGTCGGCGAGCTGGATTTCGGCCTGATTCACGTCGACCTCGGATACCATCCCCGCGGCCTGACGGATCTCGATGATCTCCAGGCTCTCACGTCGAGCCTGAGCGGTGGACTCGGAGATGGCCAGTCGGTTGTCCAGGTCCCTGAGCACCAGGTAGAGCTCCGCGACCTGAGCCACGAGGGCGATGGTCACGCCTCGGTAGGCCTCCTCCGTAGCCAGCAGGTCCCGAAGAGCCGCCTCGTTGGAGCGGCGGATCCTCCCGAACAGGTCGACCTCCCAGGTGACCGCTCCGGCCAGGAGGCCGCTGGCGTCGAAGCCGTCCGCTTCGGTGTTGCCCTCCAGATCACCGCTGGCGATCCCGTCGATGCGGGGATAGAGGTTGGCCTTGGAGAAGCCCAGGGCCGCCCGGGCCTCGGCGATCCGCGCCATGGCCGCGTCCAGGTCCCGGTTGTTCGCGAGCGCCGTGTCGATCAGGTCCTGCAGCACGGGGTCCTGGAAGAGCTCCCACCAGGACAGGTCGGCTACGGACTGGGGTGAGGGCGCCGCGACAGGTCCAGTGTTGGCAGTCGGGCTCATTCCCGGTGCCTCCGGATCCGTGAGCGCCGGATCCGCACCAACGGCTGCTGCGGACGGCGCGGATTGAGCCGGACCTCCGTCGGCGTCGGCCGCCGTATACTCCGCGTGCTCCGGTGTGGGCGGACGCTCGTAGTTTGGACCCACGAGACAGCCCGCAAGCGATGCGCTGGCCAGGAGAGCGCCGGAGGGGAGCGCGCTCCCGCGGAGGGCAACACTCAACCGAGCGGTGGCCGAGGCGGCGAGGTTACGAAGTCGCATGGGAAGTCTCCGGTCTCCTTCTGAGACGGGTTACGACGCCGAAGGCCACGACGAGATAGACCACCGCGATCGTGATCTGGATCACACGGGTCCACGCCTTCGCGTTGGCATCCCCGAACATGCTGGTGGTGGACCCGATGACGAGGAGTAGCGTCGAGTAGGCCATTCCGAACAGCGGTGCGGCGGGCACTCCGGAAAACAGTCGTGCTCCGAAGACCAGGCCGGCGAGGAGGGTGAGCAGGAGCAGGAAGCTGAATTGCGGCATCATGACCAGGAGCTCGTACATGGCGATGGCCGCGATGCCCCCCAAGACGTTGCCCACGATCAGGGCCTTGCCGGCCTTGAAGCCCGCCGAGAAGTCGGGTTGCATGCTCAGCAGCGCGATGAACACGAGGATCAGCACCGAGGTGAGGCCGAGCACGAAGTAGAGGAGCACGACCGGGAACACCACGATCGTGCTGAGCCAGGCTCGTGCCGCCGCAGCCTCAGGGGAGGGTAACTTCGGCTTGGCAGCGCCGTTGGAGGGGGATGTCCCTCCGGTCGAGGTCGATCGCGATGCCGCAGGATCGGGGATGAGCACGTGGGCTACCCACACGACCGCAACCGCGGTTCCCGCCCCCACCACGAGTCCCTGGGCCACCGCGACCGCCAGGAGCATCGTCTGAAGCCCCACGACGGGAATCACCGTTAGCGCCACGAGGAGCATGGAGATGAGCAGCGGATTCGCGCCCCGGGCTCCGTGGTAGAAGAGCAGGAACAACATCAGTCCCTCCAGGAGGAGGAACACCGCGGGATAGGGCAGGAGCAACGCGCTCAGGAGGACGCCGACGGCGCTGGCCAGCGCGATGACGCCCAGGAAGCCGACCGCGGTCTTGGCCGTTGGCCGTGGGGCGGGGGACCCCAGGAAGCTGAGGGTCAGGACCGGTGCGATGAACGACAGTCGCCAGTCGACGCCCAGAGCCAGGGCCATCGCCAGCGTGCTGCCCGCCGCGTAGCGGAACGTCCGGACCGTCCGTGGATCCGCTCGCCACGAGGACACCGCCGAGGCCGCGACGGACGCGCTACCAGACATCGCTCGGGCTCACGAGCTCCGCGGCAGGCCGCGGCCGCGCATCGTCCACTGGGACGGAAGTCCCGGGCAGGGCCAGCCAGCTCCGCTAGCGCACATAGGAGAGCCAGCCCACCAGCCTCAGACGCAGTCTGGCGACGGCGTTCAGGATGGGTCGGCTGCCGGTGTAGACGACCACGTCCGCCTGGCCGCCGACCCGCCGCAAGCCGAGGGCCTCATCACCGTCGAAGGTGATGATCACGGGGAACCGCTGTGGATCGCGTAGCCAACCGCTCGACCCCGAAACCTGCTCCAGCTCCCCCCGGGAGCCGCTCATTCCGGCGCTGACGCCGAATCCCACGCTCCGCACGGTCGCCTGAAAAACCTGGGCAGGAGCCACGTCCAAAACGACTTCCACGGGGTCTCCGACCTGGATGTTGGCCAGGTTGTTCTCCCTGAGATCCGCCTGGATCCAGACGTCGCTCACGGTGATGAACGTGCCCACGGGCTGACCCGCTCCGGCGTAGTGACCGACGTCGATGGTGAAGTTCTCGATGGCTCCGCGGGCCGGCGCGTAGAGCGTCGTGAACGCCAGGTCGAGCTCGGCCCGCTCGAGCGCCGCGATTGCCGAGCGAACCCGTGGGTTCCCTTCCCCTTCCACACCCAGTTGAGCCCGGGCGGCCTCCAGGTTGGCCGCGGCCGCGGCCACGCGCTCCTGGGCCTGGGTCAGGGACGTCTCCGTGCGGTCGCGATCCGCCTGGGACAGCGCACCGGGGTTCTCGGCCTGGATGGCCTGCACCCGGTCGAAGTTGCGCTGTGAGCGGTCGAGCTGCGCCTCCGCGACGCCGAGCTGAGCCACCGCAGCCTCCACGCCGGCGCTCTGGGCTCCCACCTGCTGGAGCGCGTCGTCCAGGGCGGCCTGGGCCGACTCGACGGCGAGCTGGAAGGGCTCCGGATCGATGCGCAGCAGCTGGTCTCCCTCGTCGACCACGGAGTGCAGCCGCACGTTCAGCTCGGCCACGTAGCCCGAAACCCTGGGGACGATCGGCACGACCAGCGCCTCGATGCGCGCCTGATCGGTGAAGGGGGTGTGGCGATCGGCCAGGACGTACCAGACGAAGACCAGTGCGGCTAGCGCAAGGACGATGAGGGTGACCAGGCGGGTGGGGTCGCGCCGAGCGGGGCTTGCGGCATCGTCCGCCGCGACGCTGGTCGCCGTCTCGTCGCTGCCGGCCGCAGCCCCGCGCGACGGGGTCTCATGGGCGCCTCTCGCGCTCTGGCTACCGGGCGCACCCGGTGTGTTCGTCGCGGCGCTGTCCCGGGATGGGCCCTCCGCGGTCGTTTTCACGTCCCGCGGCCCCTGTCCCTCCATCTCAGCCCGCGGCCGGCTCTGGCGCCGCTTCCGCCAGCGTCTCCTCCTCGCCCGGCTCGGTACCGGAGCCCTCCACCATCCAGGCCTGGAAGAGCTCGTAGCCGATGGCCAGGACGACGGCCCCCACGAAGAGGCCGATGATGCCGTAGAGGATCAGGCCGCCGATGGCGCCGATGAGGATGATCGGCATGGGGATCGACAGGCCTCGTCCCAGGAAGAGCGGCTTCAGGAACGTGTCGCTGACGCTCACGAACAGGCTCCACACCGTGAAGACGATGGCGATAGCTGTGCTGTCCGCGGCGGAGAACACCCAGAAGATGATGGGAAGCAGCACCAGAATCGGTGGCAGCTGCATCACCGCCAGGATCAAGATCAGAATCGTCCACACCCCCCAACCGGGTACATGCACCAGGAACATCCCGATGCCGCCCAGGGCCGCCTGGACCAGCGCCACACCCAGGACGCCCAAGGCCACGCTGCGGATCGTGGCGCTGGTGATGGTCACGATGCCCTCGCCGCGCTCCCCACCGATGCGTCCCATCACGCCACGGGCGGCTCTTTCGCCGCCCTCTGAGTAGGTCAACATGAAGCCGGCGATGATCAGGGCGATGATCGTGTGGAGTATGGCGCCGAGCAGTCCACGGATCTTGACGAGCACCCACCCGCCGGCTGTCCGTAGCTGGGGCGTGAAACGGGCGACGGCTGCGTCCAGGTTGGTCGCGGCCAGGTTCCAGGCGTCGTAGATCCGGTCACCCACCAGTGGCCAGTCGCGGACGCTCTCCCTGGCAGGCGGGACCTGGAGGGTCTCAGCCTCCATCTGTTGAGCCAGCTCGACGGAGCTTCGCACCACCGAGTCAGCGATGCGAAAGGTCGGCAGCACGACCAGGACGATCGCCGCCAGCGTGAAGATGGCGGCCGCGATGCCACGTCGTCCCCCGACCAGACCGACCAAGCGCCCGAAGGGCTTGGCCAGCGCGACGGCGATGATCATGCCCCAGATCATGGGCAGGAGGAACGGCCGGAAGATCTGGAAGCACCAGACGGCCAGCAGCGCCACCACCGCGAGCCGGATGGCGATCTCGATGGAGAGGTCGAGGACCTCTTTCTTCGCTACGGCGGGGCTGTTTGCGACCATGTCGACTCCTCTTCTCGGTGCCTAGGGAGTACGTACCTGGAGGCGGGAGCAGAGAACCTTACGTCCAGAGTCGGCAGGTTCGCCAGCCCGAGGGGAGTCGCTGGTCTTGGGCGCAGCGAGCAGGCACACGGCCTCCGGGCGCTCCAGGCAGAACAGTGCGGGCGATCTGATCGGCCGACCGGTGAGCCAATCCGCCGTCGGGGTCTGGACTCTCGTCGTCCGCTCCATCACATTGCAGCACCGCGGACCACGGCGGGTCCGCATCGGCGCCCGCCCGCCGCACCCGCCCCCTATCATGCCCACTCCACGATCCGCGGTTCCATAAACAAGGCGAGGCACCATGACCCGACGCACCGGCCTTCTCGGCGCGGCCGCCCTGATCCTCACCCTCGGCACAGGAACCGCGAACGCCCAGGTCCCTCCGCCCCCCGACGGAGGCGACGCCCTGAACGACGTATACCGGGGCAGCACCTACTCACCCTACGCGGGGCGCAACTTCCCCAGCCGCGTGTTCTGGGGCGACACCCACCTGCACACGGCGTACTCCATGGACGCCGGAGCCTTCGGGAACCGGCTGGGCATCGAGGAGGCGTACCGGTTGGCCCGCGGCGAGGAGGTGACCAGCGCAACCGGCCTCCCGGTCCGGCTTTCGCGGCCCCTCGACTTCCTGGTCGTGGCGGACCACTCGGACAACATGGGGTTCTTCCCCGACCTGTTCGACGGGGCGCCCCACATACTCAACGATCCGCTGGGCAAGGACTGGTACGACCGTATCAACGCGGGCGAGGGAGTAGGGGTGGCGTTGGAGCTCATCGGCATGTTCTCCCAGGGCCGGTTCCCCGAGACTCTCATGTACACGCCCGACTCCAAGCCCTACAAGAACGCCTGGCAGCACACGGTGGAGGTGGCCGAGGAGTTCAACGACCCGGGTCACTTCACCGCATTCATCGGCTACGAGTGGACCTCGCTGGTGCGGGGCAACAACATGCACCGGGTGGTCGTCTACCGGGACGACGGCGACAGGGGCAGCCAGATGGTGCCCATGACCACGGTGCGGCCCATGGGCAGCACGAACCCCCGGGACCTGTGGACCTGGATGGAGACGTACGAGGCCCGCACTGGCGGTGACGTCCTGGCCATCGCCCACAACGGTAATCTTTCCAACGGCATCATGTTTCCCTTGGACGCCCAGTACGACGGCCGCGCCCTGGACCAGGAGTACGTGACGAAGCGGGACCTCTGGGAGCCTCTTTACGAGGCTACCCAGATCAAGGGCGACGGCGAGGCCCACCCCTTCCTCTCCCCCGACGACGAGTTCGCCGACTACGAGACCTGGGACGTGGGCAATCTTGACGTCTCGGAAGCCAAGACCGACGACATGCTGGCGGGGGAGTACGCACGGGAGGCGCTGAAGCGAGGCCTGGTCATCCAGGGGCGCCTGGGCACCAACCCGTACAAGTTCGGCATGCTCGGCTCCACCGACAGCCACACGTCCCTTGCGACGGCCGAGGAGGACAACTTCTTCGGCAAGCACTCCGGCTACGAGCCCAAGCCCACGCGTTTGGACCATCCGTTCATGACCAACGAGAACGGTACGATCTACTCGTGGCAGCAGGTGGCATCCGGGTACGCCGCCGTCTGGGCCCAGGAGAACACCCGGGAGGCGCTCTTCGACGCTATGGAGCGCAAGGAGGTCTACGCCACCACCGGTCCCCGGATGATCGTCCGCTTCTTCGGTGCCTGGGACTACACCCACCAGGACCTGAACAGCCGACAGCCGGCTTTCGCGGGCTACGAGAAGGGCGTCCCCATGGGCGGGACGCTTCGGCCCCGGCCGGCGGGTGCGGGTGATCCCACGTTCATGGTGTTCGCGCTGCGGGATCCCGTAGGTGCCAACCTGGACCGCATCCAGATCGTCAAAGGCTGGGTGGACGGAAGCGGTCAGACGCAGGAGCGGGTCTACGACGTGGCGTGGTCGGGAGACCGTCGAGCGGGATCCGACGGGAAGCTGCCGCCGGTGGGGAACACCGTGGATGTCGAGAACGCGAACTGGACCAACACCATCGGTGCGTCCGAGCTGGCCACGGTGTGGACAGACCCCGACTTCGACGCGTCGCAGAGCGCGGTCTACTACGCCCGTGTTGTCGAGATTCCCACACCGCGTTGGGCGACCTACGACGCGTTCCGGTTCGGCATCGCGCTCCCGGACGATGCGCCCACGTCCACCCAGGAGCGGGCGTACACATCGCCGATCTGGTACGACCCGGGCATGTAGTCCCACTTCCGGCGGCCCACTGCACGGCACACCAACCGACGGACCACAAAGCGGGAGGGGCGCCACCCCGGTCCCTCCCGCTCACCCCTCCAGCTGCATTCTATACGGGGCCGGTGGCACGTCCGTCAGCCCGAAGTCGTCCCCCTTGAACAGCAGCGGCTCACCTTCCGCCATTGCGATGCCGTAGGCGAGGCAGTCTCCGAAGTTCAGCACCGAGGGATCACCGACGCCCTTGCCGAATCGTGAGTGCCAGTGACGCGGTTACAGGGCGATGACCAGGTCCAGCACGCCTTCCCTCAGCGCCTCCCACAGCACGCCGAAGAAAGGCTTGTCGGGCAGGATCTCGTAGTCGACCTTCCCGCTCCGTGGCGTGTCGCCCGGCTTCGGTCGGTTGTCGTGTCGGATCGCCACGGTGTTGGCCGCGAAGGAAGCCGCCTTCTGCAGCAGGTTCTGCTTGCCGCTCCCGGCCTGCTCCATCTGGATCCTCGCGTCGCCGTAGAGGGCGACGACCGAGCCCGAGGCTCGTCTCCGCCCGTACTGGATCGACACCCACGCCGTGTCCACCCGGCCCTCGGTCACGCGGAGGCCCTCGAGATTCGGGAGGACCGAGTTGACCTCAGTGGCGGGGAATCCGCCGACCCAGGCTTGTACATGCATCGTCGGCGGGGCCTCCAGTAGGGGCATCTCGATGCGAGCGGCCACCGGAGCGGACTCGAAGCCCCTCAGCCGCGCCTGAAGGACCATCGGCGTCTCCACCGACATCCGTTCGGGTTCGTTCGAGATGTTCGTGAGCGTGGCGTCGATGTCGGTGAGCGGCACCCATCCGGGCTCGTCACTCTTGAGACCCCGCTCCGCGTAGACCACCGAGCCGCTCGTGATCTGGAGCGTGTCCACGTCGATCCCGACCGGCAGGCCCTGAACGAACGCATGCGGCATGAACTGGGGCCCCCTGGGCCCGGATGTTTGCTGCGTGCGCTGCTTGTCGCTCAGGACCTGCAGGTCCAGGTTCTCGACGCTGCCGCGCTGGACCCGGGCCTCCAGCGTCCGCAGGAAGTGGAGGAATTCCATGCCCTGGAAGCTGATCGGTCCTGCCGCGAGCTCGATCCGGTCGCCCGGGGGCCCGGCCCCGGCCAGGAAATCCTCGACTGACGCATCGGGAGCCAGCGCGAACCGCTCCACGTCGAGCGCCTCCGTGGCTGTGGACACGTGGAAGCCCTCGACCGCGATGTTGAGCTCACCCGGCAGATCCAGCCGGAGCGATTCGAAGGCCAGCTCCGCCTCCTTGGCAAAGGATGCCAGGTCTGATCGGTCGATGGGAGTCGTGGGGTCCACCGCCAGGCCGAGGAGCCGCACGGAGAGTCCCCGCAAGTCGTTGGTCAGCGAGCGAGACTGGTCCGCGGTGGCCTCGCTTCCGGGATCCTCGATCACGAGCGTCACGTCCACGTCGGCGAGACTGAGCTCACCGATCTCGATCCGGGGTGCAGCAGAGGGCTCCGCCTCGCCCTCGCCCACCCCGGCCGCCGATTCAGCTGGGGAGGGTAGGCCGGCCGGGTCGGACGGAGCTGCCGGGTCCGAGGGATGCTCCGCCTGTGGCGCCTCAGTGGCGGTTCCTGCAGCGGCCGGGTCGGTCAGGCGGGGGATCATGGTCAGCTGAAAGTGGGGAGCCTCCACCCGAAACGCCCGAGCCTCGAAGTCCCGATCGAGGGCCAGGCGAACGAGGTCGACGCCCTCGATGGCTACCCGGCCCAGCATGCCCTGGGCCCTGAGGGGCGGGACCGCCCCCACGGCCGCGAGCCTGTCCAGGGCCTCTTCGCGAACGTGCAGCTGCAGGTCCGCCAATTCCACTGTCCGAGCCAGCGGCGAGATGTCAATCGCGCCTACCTCGACCCGGTAGAGTCCGTCCGTCACGGGTGTGAGGGCGGAGTTGAAGACGCCTTCCAGATGGTCCGAGTCGATCACCGAGATCACGACGGCGTACGAAACGACCAGAATCGCCACCAGGGCCGCCGACAGCACCCCGACAATGAGCGCCGGTCGGCGAGGTACGCGCAGCTTCATGTTCTGCTCCATCACCATGGGTGAACAGGCAGAGCTGCCTGGTTGTGCCTGGAGGTCTCGGTGTAGCGCCACACTGGCGGATCCCTGGTCATCGTCGGACGCCCGAGACGTCCGGTTCGGCAGGCGTTCCTCACCATGCCGTTTCCTGATTCGCTGTCGGCCCGGCGGTGCTGCCGAGCCCGAGGTACTGTCCCGACCCGATCCCCAGCTGCTCCAGGATCCGGGGCACCTCGTGAACCGGAATGTCCACTGCCTGGACCCGCTCCGGGTCGACGTACTGCACGCTTCCGGACCAGGGATTCGGCGCATCGGGCATGAACACGACGACCGGGCCGGACGGCGTTCTCTCGACCTCGTACGCCAGTCGCGAGGACGCGGCCCCGCGGACCATCACGGGCTTGAAGCGCTTCGCGCGCTCCTCGTTCCCCACGACCGTGTCCACCATACCCTTGAGCACGGCATAGCCGGGGAGTGCGGAGAGCAGGCCCTTCTCCACGGTTCCCAGGATTCTCTGGCCGGCCCTTCCCCGCGCGAAGAGCCCGACGGCGAAGCACAGGAGTGCGATGAGCAAAAGCCCGATCAGGTTGGCGCCCGTCGCGCCCAACACCGTTCGGGCTCCCATCAGCTCGGCCAGTGGCTCGGTGACGATCTCGAGGAAGTCCAGGACCTCGACGACCACCAGCACCGCGACGGTGGTTGGAATCAGGAAGAGCACACCGCCGAGCGCAGTGGCCTTGAAGCTGTCGATGAGCGGTTTCATTGACTCAGCTCTCCGTCCTCTGCGGCCCGCGTGCGCGAGGGACTGCCCGGGCCCGCCCGCCGGGCTGCTCGTTGGACACGGACGGCGCTCCTCATCGTCAGTTGCCCGGGGTCGAGGTGCTCTCCCAACAGCCTCGCTCTACTGCGCGTGCAGCGACAGCGTGATGGCGAAGATGTCGGCGTGCTCGATGTCGCCCCCCTGGGTGAGGTAAGCACCCGCCAGGTTCACGGGCCCGATCACGAATCCGGCTCCGCCGCCGAAGCGGTACCCGTCGGTGATCACGCTTCCCCCTGCGCGGAGGATCAGCCACTTCAGCGTAACCCACTCGGCGCCGGCGCCGACCCGGGTCTTGGGCGAGAGGGACAGTCCGTCCCCGAAGCGTTGGGTGAAGTCGGCCAGCACCTTGAGGTTGGGGCGCACGTCGTAGGCCCCGCCCAGGGTCAGCGTCGGATCGAAGCCGGCGTCCTTCACGGCGTCCCGAAGGCCTCGGGGAGCCTCCCTGGCGTCACGGGTCTGGAAGCTGGAGCGGGCCGTGCCCACGTCGAAGAACGCCTCGCCCTGCCGGTAGTCCAGATTCGAGAAATCCCACTCGAAGGTGTTGAACAGGTTCTCCAGCATGAGCCCGGCTGACCACCGGCCGGCCTCCCATGCCGCGGCGATATCGACGCCCACGCCGAACCCGTTGTCCAGCTTGGTCTCGCTGGTCTGCATCAGCGGAAGGTCGGCTTCGCCGGTCACCGGCTCCGGCCGCAGCGAGCCGGTACCTTCCCGCGCCACCAGAGCGGTATGTCCGAAGTGGAGCTTGAAGTTGGCCCCCAACGTGAAGTGCTGCTCCGCCGCCGACCCGATGCGGATGCCCGTGGGAAACGCCCCGCTCAAGGCGACGGACGACACCCAGAACCCGTCGAGCTCGGAGGAGGACAGCACGAAATCCCGGGGATCGCCTGTCCGGCCCGAGTTGCCGAACAGGATCAGCTCGGCGGCATCCTCGTCCGTATCGCCCCGGAAAATGCCCGTCGACGACACCTGGACGCCGAAACGCCCGTATGTGCCGGAGAGCCCGGTGGCGGCCACGGTGGCCAGCCCCCTCTGCCCTCCGTTCTCGACGATGCGAGCCAGCCACTCTTCCCGCACATCGTCCGGAAGCGTCTCGCCGCTGTACTCGGCCAGGTCGGCCAACCCGATGGGATCCAGGCCCAGGCCGGCTTGGGCCGCCGGAATCGACAGCGACCAGCGCGGATTGTCGGGCATGGCCATGCGAGCCGGATTGAGGCCGATGGCGCCGAAGCCACGGATGGCGGCCACGTAGTTCTGGCCGGTCCCCATCCAGGCAGCCGACGCGGTGGGAACCTGGGCCGTGAGCGGGGCGGCGAGGCCGGCGCAGGTGATGGCGATGGTGACCGCACCAGTGCTCCACCGGGAGAGGCGCCCGGGCAAACGCTCGGTGTGCTGCGAGGTGCCCATTTCAGCCTCCGATCCTCACCGAGAGTTCCAGGTCGAGCCGCAGGTCCAGCCGATCCCGGGGTTCGACGCGGACGACATTGTCCGGACCGCCGAGGATCTTGCCGCGGGCTCTCAGGTCCACGAGCTGACCCAGGATGCTCTGGATTTCCTCCAGGGACAGCTCGAATCGCTGTTCAATCTCTCCCTTGGGGACCGCCAGGGCCTTCGAGATCACGGTGCCCTGGAGCGGCTTGACGTCGAGTGCGCCCCCGATGCCCACGTCGAGGGTGTTGTTCGTGAACAGGATCAGCGCACCACGGCGCACCTTGCTCTGGACCTCGCTGTCCACCTGGCTCAGGTCGAGCTGCAGCGGGTCGGACTCCACGTCTTTGTCGCCGATGCGAACGTCCACCGCGGTCGCGCGGAGGAAGCTCCCCATCAGAACGGCCACGCTCAGCTCGCCCGCAGGATCGAGGGTGGCGTCCGTTCCCTCCGGTGAGACCACCCGAACCCGGACCAGGCCACCGGTCGTCAGCTCGCCCGATCCCAGCGGCACCGTCACGTCCCGAGACGAGCCGGACGGGAAGTCGCTCTGAGCTCCGTCCAGCGTCGCTGATCCGAAGGGCTGCCCCATCTCGTCAGCGACCTCGATCGTGATACTACCGAGCTCCCCACCGCCAGGCCGCAACGGATCGAAACCCCACTCGTGGGACAGTGTGAACCGCGCCTCGCCGCCAACGATGACTGCGCCCACCACATCGACCGGCGCGGGGGGCGTGAAGTCCACTGTCTCGTCGAAGGCGGGTTTGAGCACGGCGCCCGCTGGGCACGAAGGGCAGAAGTCCGAGAGGGTCAAGGCCGTCGTGCTCGGGAAGATCGGCACCCTGAACGCATCGCCGTCCCGGTCCACGTCATCGGGGAGGACGTCTGCCGCGGTTACACCCACCTCACCGGCAGACGCGGTCCACTCCGTATCCCATACGGGCGTGTCGGTTGGGATGGCGCAGGCGGCCAGGACGACAAGGCCAGCGGAAATCGTGGCCGCGGTTGTGCGGCAACGGGGCGAGCGGAAGCCGCTCGTCTCGATAGCGCTGTCCTCGGAGCGCGCAGTCGTCCTGGTCATGACGGAGCCCCCTGGCCCGGGTGTCGTTGCGTGAGCATCAGACTAACCTGCTGCCGCTGGATTCGGTGTCGGGAGACTCCCCCGCGCACCTGCCGGATGCCACCCCGCCGCCTCACAACAGCAGCCGGATGAGATTGGCCAACCGCCGCGTCGTGCCGCCGGGCGGCGGCAGCAGCGCATCCAACTCGTCCAGGTCCTCGATCCAGTCCGTCAACCCCACGATCAGGATGAAGTCCACGAGACCAGCGAGGGTGTCCCAGCCGGTCACCGTGATCTCCACCTCGCCGTCCAGCACCATGCTCCGGTAGTTCATGTTCGTAGAGCCCACGGTGAAGTAGGCGAAGGAGCGGTCCCGCAAGTCAGGTGGGACATCCCGGTTCACCGCGTTGGCGAGGGCCAGGGCGGCGCGCCTGAGCCCCTCCGGAGCTTCCGTGGCCGACGGCCGATCTTCCAGAGGGCCCGTCTGCCGTGCCAGGTACTCGAGATATTCCCGGATCAGCGGTCCCCATTCAGGCCTGTGCAGCAGCAGATCCCAAATCTCGCCGCTGATGAAGAAGTTGGCCTTGAGGTGAAGCTTGGGCGACGCCGACGAATCCGCATTCACGAGGTAGTTCGCCCGGTATCCCGCCTGCCGCAGGGTTTCCTGGACGCTGTCCACCGCGGCTCGAATGTGGGGGTTCAAGGGGTAGATGTCCCGCAGCCATGGATCCTCGAGCTCCTGGGCCTGCCGGATCCGGCCCTCGAGATCTCCCACGCCGACCCGTGGCGAGTACAGACCGATCTTGAGGAGGCCTCCCTCGGACGCGGTCTCGTCGGTCAACGCATTCTGAAACGTCACCAGGGCGCTGAGCAGGCCGTGGGCCCGGGCCATCGTGGGGGCGGCCGAGCTGGGAGCGGAAGCGAGACTGGGCGCGATGATCAGCACACGCGCCCCCCGCAGGGCGCTCCCGGTCAGGAGAGAGGCGTACACGTAGCTCTGCCACAGCGAGTCGGGCACCTTGAGAATGGAGCCGGCCGGCATGAGGCTGTACATGATGGCCTTCTTCACGTTGATGGGCTTGGCGCCGTAGCCGGTCAGGTTGTGGAGCTCGAGCGCCTGACCGTCGTGGCCGGGGACCGTCGAGTCCATCCACTGGAGCATCGAATCCGTCCGTGTGGCGTAGCTCTCCGGCCTTTCGATGAAGCGCAGCGGAAAAGGAATCTCATGGGGTTCGAAGCCCTGTCTCTCCAGGAGCTCACGAGCGGCGTCCTTGACCGAAAGCGCTGACGGGCCCTTGACGATGATGGCCCGATCCTCCCAGTTCCTGCCGGCGTAGTGCTCACCGATGCCCATGCCCGTGTACATGGCCATGCCACGGTAGGGGTCCTCTTCAGAGATGTCGTAGAACGCGATCTTCCGGTGATCCCGGATGACGTTGTCGGGAACCGGGATGATGCCCGCCACATGGCGGCTGCGGAACGAGTGGTCCACCGGGTTGGTGATGTTGATGTGGACCTTGATCCGATTCTCGAGCCACTCGTCGCCGTACTGACGGCGTTCCGATTGAAGGAGCCTCGATTCCGCGACGGCCTGCCGCAGCGCCTGCTGAGCCGCCCTGAACTCCTCTTCCCACTCCTCGTATCCGCCAGGGAGGCCAAGCTCGTAGCCCTGCGGATCGCTGAGGACCCGGAAGTACAGGCGCGTGTCGTTGGCCTCGAAGTAGTTCTGGTCCAGGAAGATGAAGTACTCGGGGAGCTTCCCCGTCTCGTCGTACTCGCGCACCCGCTGGGTCAAGGTGGCCATGTAGACGCGGACGGTCTGGGCGAACCCGACCTCGTCCGGCTTCTTCTCGCTGTTCTTCCCCCGGTAATCGTGGATCCAGAGGACGTGATAGTCCTCGGCCAGGCCGACCGTGCGGGCGAACTCGAGCTGGAACTCCTCGTTGATCGTGTACCAGACCCGGTTCCCCAGGGTGAACCGCTCCCCGGTTCCCCGTTCGATCAGATCGTTGATCTCGGCTTCGCTGTCGTGGTCCTCGGGTCTCAGGGCCAACTGCAGCGGCAGCCAGACGAAGCGAGAGTCCTCCCAGCGCTCGAGCTGGAGCTCCCGGATCTCCTCGGCGATGTCCGCGACGGTCTGGAATACGAAGAACACTCGCGAAAACGACTCTTCCGGGATCTCGGTCCGCGGCAGAAGCCACCGCGAGAACTCCGCGTGAGCGGAAGCGGCGAACTCGTCCAGCCCGTCGTGCGCCTTCCGTTGGCCCAGGAGCCGGTTGTACGGGAAGAGGATGTGGTCGAGCAGGACTCTCCTGGCTTCTTGCGCGATCCTGCGTCCCTCCGCCGAGCTCTCGCCCGGGCCGTACTCCCGGGCGCCAGCCGCGAGGGAGAACGCCCGGTCCAGCTCCTCGTGAAACACCCGGACCTCTTCGTTCAGCGTGTGCCCCAGCGGAAACCGCGGATCCGTCGTGGAGAGGTGTGTCTCGATTTCAACCAGGTCTTCCGCATAGGCCTCCTCGGGATCCGCGCCGCCGCGGTCGAGGAGCGGCATGGAAAGCTGTGCCATCCATCGGGCGCTGTGTCGGAGATTGGCGGCTGACTCGTCCAGGGACGGGGGACTCTCGGGCAAGAAAACCCGTTCGATGGGAGGCTGCTCCAGCTCGAACGAGTCCCTCTGAGGTCGGGTCTTGCCGATGTTCCGGCCCCAAAGCGGCGCGTTGATCCCCACCGCGAAAGTGTTGCTCCTGCCGGGGAGCCAGTCGAACCGCACCTGCGTCCCCCGTCCGAAGACGCCCGAACGGCGGAACGGGATCTCCAGGCGCAGCAGGAACGACCAGTGGTCGTCTCGGACGTTGTAATCGGCTCCGGCCCCGACGTGGAGCGACGGAATAGCGAAGAGGGCGCGGCCGCCCCCGTCCATCTGATCTCCCCCTCTGAGGCCACCGTAGCCCTCTATACCCACCGAGGCGACGCCGGCGATGGGGCTCAGGAGATCGCGCATTACGCCGGCGTGGAAGAGCACGTTGAGCCTGTCCACTTCGTTGGGGCGGTACCAGCCCGCCATGGCCCCGGCGTGGCCCTTCCAGACCGGCGGCATCCCCAGCGAGTAGGTGTACCCGCCGTCCTCGGGGTGGCGGTCGGATTGTGCCGAGAGCGCAACGGGCGCCAGGAGGGCTCCCATCGCGAGGAGCGCCAGGAGCGCGGTCGAGCGGGGTCGCATGCGGATGCCTGCGTTGCTGGGTCGATGACGGCGCTGAGGCGGGGAGCGCCCGTTTCCGACCCATCGTACCCCCCACGGGACCCCGCTGAAAAGACCCGAAAGAAACGAAAGAGGGATGACGAGGTCGATGGGGTCGGTCACCCAGCGGCTGACGGAGCCTCCGGCCGGTCCTGCGGCTCCGCGCCGCTACCGCCGCCCGGACGCTGCCGCTAGTAGTTCGGGGCCTTCCACGCGAATAGCAGCAAACCCCCTACACAACTACACTGCAGGCCGTGACGGGCGCCACGGATGGCGGCCGTCCTCGGGGCACTTCCCGCGCCGGCATTCTTTCGTACCGGGATTCGCATGACGGACGCCATCCGCATCCGGGGCGCTCGCCTCCACAACCTCAAGAACATCGACGTGGACATCCCGCGGCGAACCTTGACCGTGGTCACCGGACCGTCGGGATCAGGCAAGTCGTCGTTGGCTCTCGATACCCTCTTCGCCGAAGGGCAGCGGCGATACGTGGAGTCGCTGTCCACCTACGCGAAACAGTTCCTCGAGCGGATGGAGAAACCGGACGTCGACTCGGTGGATGGCATCGCGCCGGCCGTGGCCATCGAGCAACGGAACCCCACCAAGACGTCTCGGTCCACCGTGGGCACCGCCACCGAGGTGTACGACTACCTGCGGCTGCTCTGGGCTCGAGTGGGCCACACCCACTGTCCCGAGTGTGACCGGTGGGTGCTCCCGGACACCGTGAGCTCGGCGGTGGACGCCGTGATGGCCCTCGACGCCGGTGCGCGCATCCAGGTGGTCTTCCCCCTTCAGCTGAGCGGTCGCGTGACCCACGAGCTCGTGGTGGAGAATCTGCGGGCGCTGGGCTTCGTCCGTGTGCTCTGTGACGACCGGATGGTCGACATCGGCGCGGCCGGAGCCGAGGACCCGGCCACCCTCGGGACGGACCTGACGGAGGCCGAGGAGCGCCTGGTGGTGGTGGACCGCCTCAGGGTAGGCCCCGAAATCCGAGACCGCCTTGCGGATTCCATCGGAACCTGCTTCGCCGAAGGAGAGGGCGAGTGCCTCGTGATCACGGCGCCGCAGAGCGGGGAGCCGGTGCGCCTGAGCTTCACGGAGCATTTTCGCTGTCCAGAACACCCCGAGGTCGAGTTCCAGGAGCCGAGCCCCAAGCTGTTCTCCTTCAACAACCCCTACGGATCCTGCACCCGCTGCACGGGCTTCGGTGCGACGCTCGAGTACGATCCGGGCCTGATTATCCCCAATCCGCGTCGCTCCATCGACGACGGGGCCGTCGACCCGTGGGCCAAGCCCCGATACCACAAGGAACGCGACCTCCTTCGGGCCTTCACGCTGGACCGCGGGGTTTCGCTCTACTCCCGCTGGGAGGATCTGCCCGACGACTTTCGGCATGCGGTGGTCCACGGAGGCGACGGGTTCCAGGGCGTGATCCCGTTCCTGGTTTCGCGGGAGAGGAAGCGATACAAGCGCTACATCCGCGTCTTCCTACGGCAGTATCAGAGTCCGAGGGTGTGTGAGGACTGTGGTGGGGCCCGGGTGCGTCCCGAGGCGCTCTGGGTCCGGGTCGGGGACTGGACGGTAGCCCAGGCCAGCGGAATCCCGCTGGAGGAGCTGAAGGAGTGGGTCCACCGACTCGAGCTCTCGCCGATGGAGACGAAGATCGCCGAGACGATCGTCCGGGAGTTGCGCTCACGTTTGGTCTTCTTGGTGGACGTGGGCCTGGGGTACCTGACCCTGGCCCGACAGACCCGAACCCTGTCGGGCGGAGAGGCGCAGCGCATCAACCTGGCCAACTCCCTGGGCTCCCGCCTGGTGGACACGCTGTACGTCCTGGACGAGCCCACCGTCGGGCTACACCCCAGGGACACCGGATCGCTGATCGACCTGCTCCTGCGGCTCCGGGAGGCTGGCAACACCGTGGTCGTCGTGGAGCACGACGCGATGTCCATCAAGATGGCGGACCACGTCGTCGAGCTGGGCCCTGCCTCGGGCGAGCGGGGCGGCCAGCTCGTCTTCCAGGGCACGCCCTCCGACCTGGAGGACGCCGATACGGCCACCGGGCGTTTCCTGTCCGGGAAAAGCGAGGTGGAGGTGCCGCCGCGTCGGCGGCCCGTGCGGGGCTACCGCCTGGAGCTGCGCGGCGCCGAGCTCCACAACCTCGATAACGTGGACGTGGAGATCCCCCTGGGCACGATGACGGTGGTCACCGGGGTGTCGGGGTCGGGCAAGTCGACGCTGATCCACGACGTGCTCTACCGGGCATTGGAGCGCGAGCTCGGCGCGGGCGAGACGAGCGCCAAGGAGCACCTCGGCGAGGCGGTGGGACGGTACGAAGCGCTGGAGGGCGTGGGCCGCCTGGACGACGTGGTGCTCGTCGACCAATCCCCCATCGGCCGGACGCCACGCTCCAATCCCGTCACGTACATCAAGGCGTGGGCAGCGGTCAGGCAGATCTTCGCGGCACAACCCCTGGCACGGGACAGGGGCTTCGACGCCCGACACTTCTCTTTCAACGTCGAGGGAGGTCGCTGCGAGGTCTGCAAAGGAGCGGGTCACGTGGAGATCGAGATGATCTTCATGGCCGATGTGTTCGTTCCATGCGAGGCATGCCTGGGTCGGCGGTACAAGCGCGAGACCCTGGACGTCACGTACCGAGGCCTGAACATCGCCCAGGTCTTGGAGCTAACGGTGGATGAGGCCATCCGGTTCTTCCTGAAGGAGGACCGCCTGGGATCTACGCTCTGGCAGCTACAGCAGGTGGGCCTGGGGTACCTCCGGCTGGGACAAGCCGCTACGACTCTGTCTGGCGGCGAGGCCCAGCGGCTCAAGATCGCGCGCGAATTGGCGAGCTCGTCCGGCAAGAAGGGACGGAAGCTCTATCTGCTGGACGAGCCCACGACCGGCCTGTCTGGTGAGGAGGTCGGGAAGCTGATCCGGGTGCTGAACCGGCTGGTCGACGCCGGCCACACCGTCGTGGTGATCGAGCACAACGTGGACGTGATGAAGGTGGCCGACTGGATCATCGACCTGGGGCCCGAGGCCGGAGTGCGGGGCGGGGAGGTCGTAGCCATGGGGCGGCCCGAAGAGATCGCCGCCGCCGAGGAGAGCATCACGGGCAGGTATCTGGCAGAGGTGCTGCCGGGGGTCGGGGTATGAACGCGAGTCGCTCCAGCCGCTGCTCCAGGCCGGATCCCGGCCGGCGCGACCGAGGACGCGTCGGGCCGGTGCCGAGCTGACTCAGCCCGTCCCGCCCCACGCCGGTCGAGGGTTTTCGCTCGCGCAGGCGGCCTCCACCGCCTCGGCGCTGCCCCGGCGGACGAAGTCCTCGAAGAGCTCCCTACCACACGGCGTCCCGGTGGCACCGTGTCCGTTATCTGGGAAGATCACGTGGCGCGCCTCCTCCAGGTGCTCGACGGCGCGTTCGGCCCAACTCGGCGGGGTCACGGGGTCGCCCTGCCCGGAGAAGACCAGCGTGGGCACGTCCGACTCCACGTACGCCCAGTACTCGGGGTCCACCCTTCCGGTGGGCCAGCGGTCACAGGCCTCGAGGAAATTGCGCGCCAGCGTGGATCCCAGGAAGGTGCCCTCCGCCACTCGCTCAGCGTCCTTCAGCGTGTAGCGAGCCGCGTCTTCGGAGCACGCGACGGCTAGCGTCATCCCGAACGCGAACTGACGGCCGATCCCCACCGAGAACGCTGCCGCGAAGCTCGCGATGCCGGTAAGCTCCCCGTGATTCGCGTCGTGGATCCACGACGGCAACCGTGCGGTGCTCTGGCTGTTGTAGAGGGCATAGAGCACGGCACCGGCCAGGTGCTCACGGCCGAAGACCAGCTCCACCGGCTCGCCGGTCCGAGGATCTTCTATGGTCACCAGAGCGGGGTTCGCCTCCAACCGGCCCAGGGCCTCGTCCAGGGCACCCCGGGGATCGGGGAAGCGCAGGCGGCACGCGTCATCCTCCGCGCAGTCCTCCAGCGCCAACGCCAGAGCGGCCTCCGCGCCGGGAGGGAAGTAGAGTGGCACGTACATGTCCATGGGTGCGAGTCCGTCCAGCAGCGCCGTTCGTACGCGCTCCGGGTGGCGGCGCATGTACTCCAACGCGGCTCGGCTCCCGTACGATCCGCCCCACAGGTTGATCCGCTCGTACGCCAACGCCGCTCGCACGTCGTCCAGGTCTTCCACGGCGATGGACGTGACGTAGAGGCGAGGGTCCGCCTCGTTCGCGCGACAGTCCTCGGCCGACACGGAAAACGTCAGGACGACCTCCATGAGCTCGGGTAGCTCGGCCGGCTCGCAGTGCAAGCCATTGGAGGTGCCGGTCCCGCGCTGATCGACGAAGACGAAGTCACGGGAATCCCGGAGGGGGTGAGAGGCGAAGAGGGGCACGAGGTAGCGAGCGGCGGCGCCGGGTCCCCCGTGGAGCGGAAAGACCGGGTCGGGATCCGTCGCCTCGCCGGTCGCGGGCAGGACGACGATCGAAAGATCGATGGTCCGGCCCTCGCCGGACGGCCGGTCCTCGGGCACCGCGAGCGTGCCGCAGAGCGCTTGCGTGTCGGCGGGGGGGACCTCGCAAGGCACGAGGTCGACGGTGCGGCCCTCCGATTGACCGCAGGCGGCCAGCGGCATCGCGAGCAGCGGGGCGAGTCCGGTAAGGGCTCTCCGGAAGACACTGTGGAGGGGCAGGTTGGTCTGCATGACCAAAGGACTCCGGGGTTGGGCGAGAAAGTGATGGCGCTTCCGCAGACGCTGCAAGATCCGCAGGGGCCGCCCGCCGGGTCACAGGATGACCAAGAGGTACGCGGACGTCGACGTGACCGCCAGCCGCCGAGGCCGGGACGATGGGGTACCGGGGCAGTGAGGGGGCTCCAAGGCCCGGCGCGCCGGGCCGGGGCAGCTGGAGCGGTGCCGGGGCTACCCCTCGGGACCCGTGCCCTCGGTCCCGAGTAGGACTTGTCTGGACTCGGTGCGGGGTCGCGCGGCCGCACCTTTCGCGATGCAGAAGGGCGGAAGCGCATGAGACGAATCCGGGAGGCGTGGCTGGGGCAGCGTTTGGCCGGCGGTCTGCTGTTGGCCCTGCTCGCGGCGCCTTCGAGCGGGGCTGCCCAGGCATCGGGCCTCCCGCCTCTCCCGATCGACACCTTTTCTCTCTCCAACGGCCTCCTCGTGATCGTCAGTGAGGACCACTCGGTACCGGTGGTCGCGACCGAGATGTGGTTCGAGGTGGGGAGCGCCGACGACCCGCCGGGCCAATCGGGGCTCACCCAGCTCGCGCAACTGCTGGCCAGAGCGGAGACCGCCAACCTCGCCGAGGGAGAGCAGGCGCGCCTCGTGGCCGAGGCCGGGGGCGCGGCCGGGGCGTTCACGACTCACGATGTCACCGGATTCTGGGAGGTCGTGCCCTCACATCGGGTCGAACTGGCGCTTTGGCTCCATTCGGAGCGCCTGGCGGGGGTGGTGCTGACCGGCAACGGCCTTGACCGCCATCGGGAACGGCTCACCCGGGAGCGCCGTGCGCGCCAGCAGGGCCAGCCATTCGGCGGCGTCCAGATGGCCCTCGACAGCCTGGCCACCGACTACGAGCCCTATCGCCACCCAGCCATGGGGCGCCCAGGCGAGCTGGAGGATCTGTCGACAGATCGGGTTCAGGCCTTCCTGGACCGGTTCTTCGTCCCCGGCAATGCCGTTCTAGCCGTGGTCGGCGACGTGACCGGCGCCCAGGTCCGCGCTCTGACGCAGGAGTACCTCGGGTCCATCCCGTCCGTTGCTCCCCACGCTGATCGGCCGCCGGCGCCCGACACGCCGCGGAGCGACGGCGAACGGCGGTCGACGGTGGAAGATCCGATGGCCCAGGTGCCGGTCATCTACATGGCCTACAACATCCCGGGCGCTTCTCACCCGGACGTCTACCCCCTGACGCTCCTGTCCCGGATCCTGAGCACGGGGGAGAGCAGCCGCCTGCACCGCCGACTCGTGGTCGAGAGACAGGTGGCGCCGGTGGTGTTCAGCGGCCTGAACACGCGAAGGGCCGCTGGGTTGTTTCTTTTCGGCAGCCTTCCCAACCCGGGCGTCGAACTGGACCGGATCGAGCGTCTTCTGGATCAGGAGATCGACCGGCTGCGGACCGAGGGCGTCACGGACCGAGAGGTCGAAAAGGCCCGGAACCAGGTAAGGGCGGCGGAGGTTGGCAGCCGGCTTTCTGTAAAGGGCAAGGCCGACGTCCTGCTCAAGTTCCACCACCTGTATGGAGACGCCTTCGCCGTGAACGAGGAGCTACAGCGGTTCGAGGCCGTGAGCGCCGAGGATATCGTGCGGACCGCCCGAAAACACCTGGCCCGGGACAACCGGACGGTGATCGTGGGCCGGCCGGCTGCCCGGGGAGCTGGAGAGGGGGCGCCGTGATCGTATCGGGTAGGGCGCAGGGGGCAGCCCTGGCCGCGGCTTTCTGTCTCGCGCCCGCCGCCGGTGCCGGCCAATCACCACCTGTACCGGCGACGGCGCCCGACATCCCGTTCCCCGAGTTCCAGCTCCGGGAGCTCTCGAACGGGGCCGAACTGCTGGTGGTGAGCCACCACGAGCAGCCTCACGTCACGGTCAACCTCGTGATCCGCGGGGGCACCGCCGCCGATCCCCCACGCCAGGCGGGCCTGGCCGCCATGACCGCGGAGCTCCTGACCAAGGGCGTCGAGGGTCAGCCGGCAAGCCAGGTGGCGGAGGATCTCGACTTCCTCGGTGCCCAGTTGGGCGCCAGCGCAGGGCCGGACTACACGACTGTCTCGCTGAGCTCCGTGACGGAGAACCTGGACGCGGCTCTGGCCATCATGGCCGACGTGGTGATCCGTCCGGCGTTTCCGGCCGACGACCTGGCCCGCCAGGTGGCTCGGGCCCGGTCGGCGCTTACCATCCAGGAGCGAGCGCCCACCTTCCTGGCTTCTCGGGCATTCACCCGCGCGCTGTACGGCGAGCACCCCTACGGGAAGATCCAGACGGCCGAGTCCCTCGGCCGGATCGACGTGCAGGCCGTGACGCGGTACCACCGGGACTACTACCGCCCCAACAACGCGGTCTTCGTGGTCGCCGGAGACGTGAGCGCGGACGCGGCGGCGGCAGCGTTGGACGGTCACTTCGGAGACTGGGAGGCCGCGCCCGTCAGCCTGCCGACGTACCACGGCCTCCCGCAGCGGTCCGCGCCGGAGGTGGTCCTCGTGCACGTGGCCGGCGCTCGCGACGCTGTCGTGCGGGTCGGACAGGCGGTGACGCGCGGGGACGATCCCGACTGGACGGCGCTGCGGGTCGCCAACCGGTTGCTGGGTGAGGGTATGTCGTCCCGGCTCGGCACCGGGGTAGGGGGCGAGAGTGGCATCGCTCCCGGCGCGTCATCGGGGGTGATTCGCCGGACGGACGCCGGGTACTTCCAGGCCCGGGCCGAAGTCGCCGCCGAGGTCGTGGACGCGGCGGTGGCGGCGCTGGTCGCGGAGGTGGAACGTCTGCGCAGCGAAGCTCCCGCCCCCGACGAGCTCGAGGCCGTCCTTTTGTACTTGGCCGGGTCCTTCCCCCTCAGCATCGAGACGCCCCAGCAGATCGCCAACCAGGTGACCACCTACCTCCTGCTGGGCCTGGAGCGGGACGCCCTCGAGACCTACAGGGAGCGCATCGCGGCGCTCACGCCGGATGACGTGCGAGCCGCGGTCGAGGTGCAGCTGCAGCCGGACCGCATGATCATCGTGGTGGCGGGTGACGCGCTGCACCTCCACGACCGGCTGGCTCGCTTCGGTCCGGTGACGGTGGAGACCGATCAGGGAGTCCAGGTGGCCCTGGACGACCTGCGCCCCCGGGCCAGGGAGTTTGCGCTGGACGGATCCCTGCTCGGGCCCGGTTCGTGGACGTACGACGTCCAGGCGCAGGACTGGCCCGTGGGCGAGCTGAGGCGCCGCCTGACACCCGGCGACCAGCCGGGGACCATGACGATGGTCAGCGAAGCGAGCATCGGCCCCCGGGAGGTCCACCGGGAGGTGACGTTCCGAGCCGCCACGTTCGAGGCGGTGCGCTCCGAGGACCGGCTGAGGATGCAGGGTCGAGAGATGGTGAGCGCTCTCGAGTTGGAAGCGGGCCAGGTTACCGGGTTCTTCCGCGGGCCCGGCGGCCAACAGCCGGTGGAGGGTACTGCGGTGGCCGGTGCGGTGCTGGGCGAGATGACCGAGTTGGCGCTTTGGGTCGCGGATCTGGAAGCAGCGGACGAGATCGTCATTCCAGTCGTCCAGCCGGACGGCTCCGTCGCCGATTGGACCTTGAAGATGCAAGGAAGGCGAGAGGTCACCGTGCCTGCCGGCGTCTTCGACACCTACCAGGTCGAGGTAGACGGTGGCGGCCAGCGTCAGCGTGTCTACGTACGGGCCGAAAGGCCCCGGTACACGGTCAAGATCGAGGTAGTGGGCCAGCCCGTGGTGACGCTGCTCACCGACGTGACCGAGGGGTCCCCTGAGCGCTAGCGATTCGCGCCGGGCACCGCCGGTCTCGGTGCTCCTGCCGGTGCGGGATGGAATGCCGCACCTGGTCGAGGCCGCCGCATCGCTGTCCGCCCAGACCTACGCCGACTTCGAGGTCATCGCGGTGGACGACGGCTCCACCGACGACACGCCCGACGCGTTGGCTGACTGGTCGGCTCGCGACGCCCGGGTCCGCGTGCTGCGTCAGGAGCCTCTCGGGTTGGTAGCCGCGCTCGAGGCCGGCCGGGCCACCGCCCGAGGACGGTATCTGGCCCGGATGGACGCGGACGACGTGGCCGCCGCGAGTCGGCTCACGCGGCAGGCGGATCTCATGGAGGCCGACCCGGGCGTGGCCCTGTGCGGGACGCACGTCCGCTACTTCCCAGCCGAGCTGGTCCGGGACGGCGCCCTCCGGTACCAGGCGTGGCTCAACAGCATGCAAGGACCATCGGACCTCGAGCGGGACCTCTTCGTCGAGTGCCCGCTCGGCCATCCCACCTTCTTCATGCGTGCCGCCGCCGTGGACGAGGTCGGGGGCTACGTGGACCGGGGGTGGCCCGAGGACTACGACCTGTTGCTGCGGCTGTGGTCCAGGGGATACAGGCTGGGCGTCGTGCCAGAAACGCTGCACGGCTGGCGTGAAGGCCCGGGACGCCATTCCAGGACGGATCCGGTGTACGCCCCGGAGGCCTTCCGTCGGTGCAAGGTCCACTACCTGATGCGAACGCGTCTGAAGGAAGCACGCAGCGTCGTGATCTGGGGCGCCGGACCCACCGGCAAGGCCTTCGGACGGGAGCTCATGGAAGCCGGCTGCGGGGTGGCGGCTTGGGTCGACCTGGACCCCCGAAAACTAGGTCAGGAGATCCACGGTGCTCCCGTCGTGCCGCCCTCCGCCGTGTCCCGATTCGCAGGCCACCCCGTGTTGATTGCGGTCGGTCGAGCCGGAGCCCGAACGGAGGTGCGGGAGGCCCTGGCGGAGATGGGACTGGAGGAGCCGGGCGAGGCGATCGCGGTGGCCTGATCCAGGCTCGCTCGGTCGCTTGCTGAGATAGGCAACAACCCTTATTTTTCAACGACTTATACAGAATTGCGGAACCGTTGGATCGGGGGCGGAATCGACCACCCGTCCCCGAGGCGATTGTACCACCCGGACCCATCCTATGGAGGCAGTACGATGAAGGTCATGCTGATCGCCTTGTTCGCCGCATTCACGCTCGGGGCTTGCGCCGGAGTGAGCCTTCCCCCCAAGGCCGGTCCGGAGGAAGTAGCGGTCATCAACCCGGCCATGGGGCAGGCGGCCGACGAGGGATTCAAGGTGATCGGCCCGGTGACCGTCCGAGCGCCCATCGGCACGTCCACCGAGGACATGATCCAGATGCTGCGCACCGAAGCCGCGGAGCTGGGTGCCGACGCCATCATCCTCGAGGGCATCTCGGCACCTCAGGACCTGTCGGCCGTCACCGACACCGAGGAAGGTCTCATTGGCCGGGCCCGGGCGATCTACTGGCCCGCGGAGACCGAGGCCAACTGACAGCCGGGGGTTGGATCAGCGGGCACGCCGTAACGGGAGCAGTTGCTGCGAACGACCGAAGCAGGAACGACGAACCGCACTGGACGTCGCCGGACTTCGCCTCGGGGCGAGGCCCGGCGCGTCGTGTGTGCGGGAGCCGAGTCTCATAACCGAACCGACGACGACGCGCGCCGCCGGTCGAGAAACGCGGATTCGATAGCCGATGGATAGTCCCACTGGAGAGAAGGTCGTCTCGCGTCTCCTCGAGGACGAGATGCGGGAGTCGTTCATCGACTACTCGATGAGCGTCATCGTGCAACGTGCCCTGCCCGATGTCCGGGACGGCCTGAAGCCCGTGCACAGGCGCATCCTGTATGCGATGAACGAGCTGGGCCTGGGTCCCAGCCGGCCGTACAAGAAGAGCGCCACCGTGGTGGGTGACGTGCTCGGCAAGTACCACCCCCATGGGGACTCTGCCGTCTACGACTCTCTCGTCCGGATGGCGCAGGACTTCTCGCTGAGGTATCCACTGGTGGACGGTCAGGGAAACTTCGGGTCCATCGACGGGGACTCGGCCGCTGCCTACCGGTACACCGAGGCCCGCCTCATGGCGGTGGCCGGCGAGCTCCTCGAGGACATCGACAAAGCGACCGTCGGCTTCATTCCGAACTTCGACGGCCGCCTCAACGAGCCCACGGTCCTCCCCTCCAAGATCCCCAACCTCCTCATCAACGGCAGCTCTGGCATTGCCGTTGGCATGGCCACCAACATCCCGCCCCACAACCTGCGCGAGGTCGTCGCCGCGGCCGTTGCGTTGATCCGGGATCCCAACCTGCCCCAGGAGGAGCTCGAGGCGCTGGTGCCGGGTCCTGACTTCCCCACGGGCGGCTACATATGCGGCCGGGAAGGAATCGAGGAGGCGTACCGGACGGGCCGGGGCCGGGTCATCATGCGGGCCAAGGCCGAGATCGAGTCGGTGGACGAAGACACGGAGCGGATCATCGTCCACGAGATCCCGTTCATGGTCAACAAGTCCCGCCTCATAGAGCAGATTGCCCAGCTCGTGCGGGACAAGAAGCTGACCAGCATCCGCGACATGCGGGACGAATCGGACCGTGACGGTCTCCGCGTCGTGATCGAGCTGAAGCGGGACGCCGTGCCCGAGGTCGTGCTGAACCGTCTGTACAAGCACACCCAGATGCAGTCCACCTTCGGCACCATCCTGCTGGCGCTGGTGGGCGGGGTGCCCCGGGTCCTCACCCTGAGGCAGATGCTCCAGCGCTTCATCGACCACCGACACGAGGTGGTGGTGAAGCGGAGCGAGTTCGACCTGGGCAAGGCCCAGGCCCGGGAGCACATCCTGGAGGGCCTCAAGATCGCCGTCGACAACATCGACGAGGTCGTGGCCATCATCCGGAGCTCGCAAGACACCGACGAGGCGTCGCTTCGCCTGCGCCAGCGGTTCGAGCTGAGCGAGCTGCAGGCCGACGCGATTCTGCAGATGCGCCTCGGGCGCCTCACCGGTCTCGAGATGGCCAAGCTCGATGCCGAGCTCGAAGAGATCCGCGCCGCCATTGCCGAGCTTCAGGAGATTCTGGGCAGCCGGGAGAAGCGCTTCGACATCATCGTGGAGGAGCTCCAGGAGGTGGCCAGGAAGTTTGGGGATGACCGTCGATCCGAGATCGTCGGGGACCTGTCGACCTTCAACATCGAGGACTTGATCGTCGAAGAGGACATGGTCCTCACAGTCTCTCATCAGGGCTACATCAAGCGAATCGGCGTGGACACCTACCGATCCCAGCGCCGCGGCGGCCGGGGTCTTCAGGGGATGGGGACCAAGGAAGAGGATTGGGTCGAGCACCTGTTCGTCGCGTCCACCCACGACGTCATCATGATCTTCACCCGGGACGGCCAATGCCGCTGGCTGAAGGTCTGGCAGATCCCACAAGCAGGCCGCAGCTCGCGAGGCAAGCCCATCGTCAACCTGCTCAACGTGTCGGAGGACGAGCAGATCGCGGCCGTCGTACCGGTTCGCGAGTTCCGGGACGACCAGTCCCTTTTCTTCTGCACACGAAACGGCGTGGTGAAGAAGACGGCCCTGTCCGCGTACGGCAATATGCGCTCGGTGAGCCTCAACGCGATCAACATCCGTGAGGGCGACGAACTCATCGACGTGCAGATCACGGATGGGGACAACGAGGTGGTACTGGCCACCCGGAACGGCAAGGCCATCCGCTTCAACGAGCAGGACGCGCGGTCCATGGGCCGGGCCACCGGAGGCGTACGGGGGATCCACCTCTCCGAAGACGACCGGGTGGTGGGAATGGTGGTCACCCGCACGGAGGGTGCCACCCTTCTGGTCGTTGCCGAGAATGGCATGGGCAAGCGCAGCGACATCGACGCCTACCGCTTGCAGAAGCGCGGTGGGAAGGGCGTGATCAACCTCAAGACGTCGGAGAAGACCGGGAAGGTCATCTCAATCAAAGGTGTGCTGGACTCGGATGAAGTCATGCTGATCACCCGGAAGGGGGTGATCAACCGGCAGCGCATCGACGAGGTCCGGGTCATCGGGCGGGCTACCCAGGGGGTCAAGCTCATGAACCTCGACGAAGGCGACGTCGTGATGGACGTGGCCAGGGTAATCCCAGACGAAGAGGACGGCTCCCAGGAAGGCCCGGCTGTTTCCAGCGAAGCGGCCGAGGCAACGGCAGGCGACGCCGAGGCCGAGTGATGGGCGAACGAATGGGTGTGACCCTGAACGGCCAGCGCGCCGCGTCCGAGCTGGTCGACCTCGCGGCCGTACGGCACGCGGCCGACCGGCTCCGGGGCGTCGTGGTGGAAACCCCGTTGTTGCCGGCGCCCCTGCTGTCAGACGAGCTCGGGGCCGAGGTTCGCCTCAAGTGCGAGAACCTCCAGCGCACGGGCTCCTTCAAGGCCCGCGGCGCGTATAACTACGTAGCCCAGCTCCCGCCGGACGAGATCGAGCGCGGGGTCATCACCTATTCGTCCGGCAACCATGCTCAGGCCATGGCGCTGGCGGCGCGCCTCCACGACGTGGACGCCGTAGTCGTCATGCCCACGACGGCCCCGGCCGTAAAACAGGCGGGCGCGGCCCGATTGGGCGCCGAGGTCGTGCTCGAGGGGACAACCTCGCTCGAGCGGCAGGCACGGGCGGAGGAGATCGCGGCGGAGCGTGGCCTGGCCATGGTCCCACCATTCGACCACCCGCGCATCATCGCCGGTCAGGGCACGGCCGGCTTGGAGATCGCCGACGCGTGGCCGGACGTGGACACGGTGTTGTTCCCCATCGGCGGCGGTGGATTGATCAGCGGCGGCGCCGCCGCCCTCCGGGGACTGCTCCCAGGTGTCCGGATCGTGGGGGTGGAGCCGGAGGGGGCGGCTTCCATGAAGGCCGCCTTGGAGGCGGGGGGCCTGGTGCCGCTCGACCGGATCGACACCATCGCCGATGGCCTGGCGCCCGTACAGGCCGGTGCGCTGACCTTCCTCCACGTCCGGGAGCTCGTGGACGAAGTGGTCACTGTCACGGACCAGGCGATCCGGGACGCGGCCCGCATGCTCATCACGGAGATCAAGCTCGTCGTGGAGTATTCCGGGGCCGCCACCGTGGCGGCCTTGCGCAGTGGGCGCGTCGAGCCGGGCGAGCGGAATGCGGCCGTCCTCAGCGGCGGCAACTTGGACCCCTCGATCCTCAAGGCCCTGGTCTAGCGGCCCGCCCACTTCACTCCATCGACGCCGAGACGCCCGGCCAGTGCGCAAACTCCTGCTGTTCGACATCGATGGCACGCTCGTGCGGGGCGGCCCCGCCAAGGAGTCCTTTCAGCTGGCCATGGTCGAGACGTTCGGAACGGCCGGCTCGATCGAAGTGCACGACTTCTCGGGCAAGACGGATCCGCAGATCGCACGGGAGCTCCTGCACAACGCGGGCCTGAGCGACCTGGAGATCGACAGGGGGTTCCCGGTCCTGTGGGAACGGTACCTGTCAGAGCTCGAATGCCGGTTGATCCACACGCCCATGTACACGCTGCCGTCGGTGACGGACCTGCTGTCCGTTTTGGGGGCACTCGAGGACGTGGCCCTGGGCCTGGTTACGGGCAACATCGCCCGCGGGGCGCGCCTCAAGCTCCGATCCGTGGGACTGGAGGGCTACTTCCCGGTGGGCGGATATGGCTCGGACCACGAGTTCCGCAACCACCTCCCCGGGATCGCCATGCAGCGGGCGCGGGACACCTGGGGCGTGGACTTCTCCGCCGGTGACGCGGTCATCCTCGGTGACACACCCCGGGACGTGGAGTGTGGCCGGGTCGAGGGCATCCGCACCGTGGCCGTGGCCACGGGCAACTTCGGCGTCGAGGACCTGGAGGCGGCAGGGGCGGATCACACCTTCAGTGACTTCACCGACACCGATCGGGTGTTGGAGGTGATTCTGGACTGACGGGGTAAGGGGAACCATCTTCCGGGCGGGACGATATCTTCTGGATCCGTCTTCAGGGGGACCTCTGCCGCCGGCGTGAGGCCGGTGGTCTCGTCGTTTTTTCACGGGAGCAGGCAGGTGGCTTCTAGCAAACGTAAGAAGAGTCGCTCGGCCCAGCGGGCCGAGAAGCGGAGCGGGTCGACCGGCGGAAACGACATGAAGCGTTTCTACATGGTGCTGGCCCTGGTCGCGTTGGTGGGCGTCGGTGTTGTCGGCTACTCGCTCTTTTCCGGCGCCACCAGCAGCGCGGTCACGGCGCCGGTGGAGGTGGAGGGCCTGGATGACCCGACCACGCTCCTGGAAATGGCCAAGGGCGTGGAGTACGGGAACCCGGACGCGACCGTCGCCATCTGGGAGTTCGCCGACTACCAGTGTCCGGCTTGCCAGGTCTTCGCCGGCCAGGTAAAGCCCCAGCTCGACCTGGCCTACGTCGAGACCGGCAAGGTCAAGTACATCTTCTACGACTACCCTCTCCAGCAGCACCAGAACGCGTTCCTCGCTGCCCGAGCCGCCCGGTGTGCCGGTGAGCAGGATCGTTATTGGGACTTCCACGACCGGCTGTTCCAGACCCAGGGTGAGTGGCAGTTCAGCAACTCCGCCGGCCGGGGCTTCCGAAGCTCCGCCGCGGACCTGGGGTTGGACGAGTCCACGTTCGCGGCTTGCCTGGACAGCGACCGGCACGCCGACGTGGTGACGGCGAACATCCGGCTGGGCAACGAGCTGCGGGTCAACGCTACGCCAACGCTCATGGTCGTGCCGGAGGGATCCATGCCGATCCGCCTGTCCGACTTCGGCTGGCCCACGATTCAGGAGGCCGTCGAGGGAGCGCTGGCGAGTCAGTGACGCTCGGCGTGGACGATACCATCGAGGAGGTCGACGAGTCGGCGACCTCCCCGCCGGCCAACCGCATGGCCGTGGCGCTCCTGTCCCTCGTGGCACTCTTGGTGTCCCTGTACCTGCTGTCCCATAGCCTGGGCCTGGGGGGACCCCTCGTCTGCGGGGTCGGGGACTGCGGGGTGGTGCTGGCGAGCAAGTACGCGTGGGTCGGCCCCATGCCTGTCTCCGGCATCGGGGCCCTGGGCTCCGCCGCGCTTCTCTTGGTGTCGCTCATGGGGCTCCAGAGCCGCTTCGCGTCGTCTTCGCACATTGCCCTGCTGCTCCTGGCCGGCACGACCCTGGGCGTCGCGTTCAGCGCCTACCTGACATACCTGGAGGCCGCGGTCATCCACGCCTGGTGCCAGTGGTGCGTCATTTCCGCGGTGATCATCACCCTCTGTTTCGTGGCTTCCTTGCCGGAGCTCGAGAGAACGCGAGGCTCCTCATGACCGGAATCGCGACCCAGACCGTCCGACTCGTCTTCGTTGACGGGGGCGCCTATCACCACGAAGACGTGGCCATTCCCGTCGAGGCGTTGGGACGCTACGAGCGCCTGTTGGACTGCCTGCAGGAAGATCCGTTCGTGTTGACCCGGATGCACGTCGACATGAACCGCCTCTGCGCTGCGTACGTGGTGGATGCCTAGGGGTGGTTCGTCGCTGAGGCCGCTTGGATGGCGCGGTCCAAGGTCCATTCCCCCACGACCGGGGGAGGCCAGCGGCCGGTTCCGTACTCCGTGACGATCGCCTCGACCTCGCTGAGGGCCCGCACGGCCGTCTCGGCGTCGATCCAATCAGCCGCCACCGCCTCGTCGAACTGCTCCCGGTCCAGGACCCACAGTCGCCCGCCCGGTTCGATCCAGACGTCGAGGTACAGGTCCGTGGTGCGCCAGACGTGGCCGGCCTCGAAGACCGGTGGCGTGAGGATGTTGGCGTAGGTGCCCGTGAAGGTGCCGTCAGCGCGGTGGAAGATACCGATGTCGTGCCACGTCTCGGGGAACGTGAACCAGACCGCCGACGAGCCCGTCTCGAGAGCGATGGCGCCCTCGATCTCGATGGGCGGATCGAATGCGAGGTCCTGGGCCAGAGTGACCTTCACGTCGTCCCGGTCCAGGATCAGGTGCTGGCGGAAGACGTCGGTCCGGTCGGGTGGCCGGAGGTAGTGGATGTGAACGAGAGGTGGGGACAAGGCGCGGCCGACGGCGGTCAGGAGGTCGGTGCCGGACCGTCACCCGAGGCTCGCGCCTCTTTCGGCCGATCCACGTCCGCAACCGCGCCCTCTCCTGCAGGCTCTTTGGGGCGGCCGGCAATGGCGGGCTCTACAGGCTCCACCAGCACCCGCATGATGCCTCCACACACCGCCGGGCTCCACGACATGAGGTCCCGCGTCAGGTCTACGTGAACCATGCGCGGCAAGCCGGTGCGCAAGACCTCGTTGGCAGCTTCGATCACCTCGGCCTCCCCACACCCGCCGCCTACGGTGCCCACCAGCCCGGCAACCGGATCGACCAGCATCTTGGTCCCGATCTTTCTGGGCGTAGAGCCGCGCGTATCCACGATGGTGGCAAGGGCGCAGAGCCGGCCCATGCGGCCCGCGTCACGCACGGCTTCGAGCAGTGGTCTCTCGTCGTGTCGGCTCATTCGGGGAAGAAGCGCTCCAAGACTCGCTCTCGATCGGAGAGGGGTTCGCCGGTTCCGTCGCGCCAGGAGGCGACCATCTCCGCGGCCACCGAGACCGCGATCTCGGCGGGCGTCTGGGCTCTCAGGTCCAGCCCCACTGGCGCTCGCACCCGGGCCAGGCGGTCCCGCGGGACGCCCTCGTCCAGGAGCTGCGCGAACGTGGCTCTGACCCGCCGCCGGCTGCCGATCATACCGAGATAGGCCGGAAGGGGATCCCGGGCCAGGAGTCGTCGAAGGCACTCGTAGTCGTACTTGTGGCCCCGGGTGACCAGCACCACGTGCGTGTTCCGGCCAACGGGAAGGTCCCGGAACGGGTTTGAGAAGTCTACGCGCGCCACGCGCGCCGCGTCGGGGAACCGCTGGGTGGTGGCGAAGTCGGGTCGGTCGTCCAGCACCACCACGCGGAACCCCAGCAGCGCCCCCACTGTGGAGAGCGGCTGGGCGATGTGTCCGGCGCCCACGATCATCAGCTCGGGGGAGGGGGCATGGAGCTCGACGTACACCTCGGCCTCGGCCCCGTCCGGCAGCACGAGCTTGTGGATCCCCTCGCCCGGTCCATCCCGATCAAGGGCCCGCTCGGCCAGGTCCACAGCCAGGCGGTCCAGGCCGGCGGTGCCCAGGGTGCCCTGCACTGGGCCAGCCGTCGGCACCAGGAGCCGGCCCGTCAGGGGCCCCCCTCCCGTCGGGACTCGCACCACGACGGCGACTGCACGGCCAGCGTCCAGATGATCCAGGACGCGAGCCGCGGCCGTGGCGGGGTCGAGGGGCGGCTCCATCATCGGTCGCCGAGCTCGTGCGCGGGCGCGCTGGTCGCGGAGCTCGACCGCACGGCGGGGTCCTCGCCGAACACGGCCCGGTAGTCCTGGGGTGTGTCGACGTCGGTCAGGATCCCCGGATCGTCCACCGCGACGGTGACCCGGCGGGGGTGCTCCCGCACGACCGTACGGGCGCCTTCGGCCAGGCCGGGCTCAGCGAGCCGCGGGAAGAGCTGGCGGGGGAAGACGACCGGATGGCCGTGTCGTCCCCCGTGGGCCGGGATGACGATGCAGTCGGGCGCTTTCGCGAAGGACGCAACGAGAACGGCCACCGTGTCCGACCGCACCAGGGGGTAGTCCACCGGCCACCAGACGCACCCGGCCACTGCGGTGGGAAGAGCCGCGAGCCCGGCCCGGAGCGAGCTGACGGGACCGTCGGACGGGTCGGGGTTGACCACGCGCTGGAGGCCGAGGGCCTGGGCCTCGGCAGCCTCGGGGCTCGCTCCGTCCCTCACCACCACCATCACCGGGTCACACCCGCCCTCCCGCAGGGCATCGGTCACACGTCCCAGAAAGGATCGGCCGGCGGGCGCCAGCAGGGCCTTCGAGCGACCCATGCGAGAGGATCGACCGGCCGCCGGCACGATCCCAGCAACGCGCGCGGTCATGCCGGGAAGGTGTCGTAGAACCCTCGCCCTGTGCGGGCCATGTCCTCAATGACCTCGGCCGGGGTGAAGCGAGGTCCGAGGCTGTCCTCGTGCGTCCGCAGCCGATCCAGGATCGTCTTGGGGTGGAGGTGGTCCGCGTACCGCAGCAGCCCGCCGCGGAAGGGTGGAAAGCCGGTGCCCATGATCATGGCCAGGTCCACGTCACCGGCCGAGCGGGCGATGCCGTCCTCGAGCACGCGGGCGGCCTCGTTCACCATCGCCAGCACGAGCCTGGCCCGGATCGTGCGGTCGTTCATGCTCACCCGGTACGCCGGGACAGCGGGGGCAAGGACAGCGTAGACCCCGTCGTCGAAGGACTGCTCCTCGCCATCCTCGTACGTGTAGAAACCCAGGCCGCCCTTTCGTCCGAGACGGCCCGACTCCCCCATGGCCTGCAAGCCGGGCGAGGGCGCCATCCGCTCCCCGAAGGTCTCGTGCAGCGTGGCGCCGGCGTGGCCGGCAATGTCGATCCCGACTTCGTCCACCAAACGAAGCGGGCCCATGGGCATGCCGAAACGCTTCGCGGCACGGTCCACGTCGGGGCCGGCGGCGCCGTCGGTCAGGAGCCACCCCGCCTCGTTCAGGTAGGGGCCCAGGATGCGGTTCACCAGGAAGCCGGGGCCGTCCCGCACCACCACCGGCACCTTGCCCAGCTTCCGGGAAAAGGCATGGACCGTCGCCACCGCGTCATCGTCCGTGGCCTGACCCCGCACGACCTCCACCAGGGGCATGCGGTGCACCGGGTTGAAGAAGTGCATGCCACAGAAACGCTCCGGCCGGGTCAGGACGGCGGCCATCTCGTCAACGGACAGGGACGAGGTGTTGGTGGCCAGAACGCAGTCCCGTCCCACCTCTGCCTCCAGCTCCTCGAGCACGGCGCGCTTCACGTCCATGCGCTCCACCACCGCCTCGATCACCAGCTCGGCCGAGGCGAAGCCCTCATAGCCCAGGCCGCCCGAGATGAGCTCCATCCGCTGGTCGGCTTCCCGCTGCCCCAGCTTCCTGCGCTCGACGGCCTCACGGAACCGGGCGCTCGCCTCTCGCAGCCCTGCCGCCACCGCGTCGTGACGGATGTCCTTCAGGCGCACACCGACGCCGTGGTAGGCAGCCAACTGGGCGATTCCACCTCCCATCACGCCGGCGCCGAGGACGCCGATCCGCCCGACGTCGGCGGCTTGACCCGTGACGTCATCCGGGAGCTTCTGCGAGCCTTCCCGCAAGTGGAAGACGTGCACCAGGTTCTTGCTCACGCCGCTGGCCAGTAACTCGCCTGCGGCGGCCGCCTCGATCTTGAGCGCCGCCTCGACCGATCTACCCAGGGAGCGGCGGACAACGGAGAGGATGGTCAGAGGCGCCGGGTAATGTCCCTGAGTGCGAGCCATCACCTGCTTGCGCGCGGCACGCAGGATCACGCGCCGGCCGGGCGCCGTGTCCTCGAGGACACGGCGGAAGAACTTTCTTCGAGGGCCGGTGCGGACGGGCCCGGCCTCGATGCGGTCCCGCAGGAATGCCTCCACCATTTCCTCGAACAGCTCGGTCGGATACACGGCATCCACCAGCCCGAGGCGGCGGGCCTTGGCGGCGCTCACGGCCCTGCCGGTCAGCATCATGTCCAGCGAGGCCTGGAGACCGACCAGGCGCGGGAGCCGGGTGGTACCGCCCCACGCCGGGAGGATTCCGAGCTGCACCTCCGGGAGACCGATCTTCGTCCGATCGGAGTCCGAGGCGAGGCGGTACCGGCACGCCAGCGACAGCTCGGTGCCGCCTCCGAGGCAGAGGCCGTGAATCGCGGCTACCGTGGGGACCGGCAGGGACTCCAGCTCGCCGAAGGTCGCCTGCCCGAACCCCGCGGCCTCTTCGCCGGACAGGGGGTCCTCGATGGCGCCGATGGCCTCGACGTCGGCCCCGGCGATGAAGCTGCGCTTCTTGGCGCTGTAGATGACGAGTCCGCTGACGTTGCCCGCCCCTGCCTCGTCCCGCACCCGGGCAACCAGGCCGGCGAAGCCGGTCATGACCGTTTCGGTCAGGTAATTGTGCCTTCGGTCGGGGTCGTCGAAGGTGATCCGGGCGATCCGCCCCGCGTCGATCTCCAGAAACGGACCGGATCTCCCGGCCGCCGCGTCCACCATCCACGTCTCCACATCTAGAAGTTGGGGGTTCTTCAGCCTGAAAAAGAACACCGCCCCGGGCGTCCGAACAGTGGACGCCGAGGGCGGTGTCAAACGCCGGTGCCGGCGTGAGCGGGGTGGCGTGGGCGGGCGACACCGCCCCGACCCGTTCGGGGCTACAGCTTCGGCCGGACCTCCGCCGTCCCGCGATCGAGGTGGACCTCGGCCGGCTCCCCACGCGACAGCGTGACCGGGAGATTCCAATAGAGCTCGTTGAACGGTAGCTCGTGGCGTGCGTGCAACCAGTAGTTTCCGGGTGCCGCCTCGATCCGGACCGTCCCGCTGGCGTCGGTGGTGTCGACGACGGGTTCGAGCCCCGAGGCCTCGATCCGGACCTGCGCCACCGCGAAGAAGTCGACATACGCCTCGTCGGCCCACTCCTCGCGCTGAATCCTCACCGCCTCGATCTCCGCGATGATGCTCTCCTGGAGCTCGGTGAACCGTTCGAACGCCTGGTTCATCTGCCGCTCGACCCCGCTCAACCGCCCCTCTTTGTCCTGGAAGTCGTTGAACAGGAGGCGATAGCGTGCCTCTCCCCGGCTCAGTCCCTCGAGCTCGTCGCTGATCTCCTGGAGCTCGGAGCGAAGCGTGTTCCACTCGGCCTCGGCTGCGCGCCACTCCTCCTGGGCTGCTGCCACCGCTTCCTGGGCCAGGAGTAGGGAATCGGGAATCGGCGGCTCCGGCCGCGCGGCCGCGGCGGTGAGCGAGTCGAAGATGGCGTCCCGATCATAGGGCAACAGGTCGACCGTCATATCTCCGAGCGGACGCACGACCGTCCCGCCCTCGGTTTCGGGATCGGGCACCTCGAGCTCCGCAGTCACGACGACCTCGCCGGGGCCACAAGCCACCAGCACCGTGAGGGTCATCGCAGCGAACAGGGGCTTCGTTGCCTTCATTGATCACTCCGTCTGGTAGGTTCAGGGGCTGCGAACCCCGGCCGTGGTTCGAGCCTCCCGGGAAACGCACGAAAGTAAAAGGCCACCTACCGGGCATCAAGAAGGGAGACGCCGGCCGTGAGAGAGAAGGGGGGGGCCGGAGCGACCGGTGGGGTATCGCCCGAGCGACTCAGCGCATGTTGCCCGAACGAGCAGTCGGGGGGTCGTCGGCACGACTCCGGAATCACGGATCCCGGTCGGCTCCCAGGTCCGGTCCGAAGAAGAGCACCCGGGGCTGTCCCAACGTCGCGGCCAGGGTCACGAGACCCTCGGCCGTCAGTGTGCGGATCTCGGCATCGACGTCTCGGGCCGAGCCCCCTCGCAGCAGGTCGTTCGTCAGCCGGCGGCTCAGCCCCTCCGGCGTGGCGTCCCGTTGCATGGCCGCGGAGCGGAACCGCCTCTGCTGCCACGGGAAGAAGACGTCCTCGTAGGGATCGCCGCCGGCTGTCTCCCGGATGGCCGTCGCGATCTGCTGCTCCCACCGATTGCCGACCTCGGGGAAGACCGCGACCTCGATCACCAGCAAGGGGCCCGTGGGGGCGTCCATCACCTGGGTCTCGGCCCGGTACACACCGGGATCTGGCGGCACGGGGTTGAGCTTCTCCTGGAGGACGTGCGCCAGGAATTCGGCGGCCGTGCGGTCGTGGCCCGCAGGCAACGGATACGCGAACGCGAGCGAGGTGTTGGTGATGTCACGAGGAAGGGCCAGGCGGTCGCCCGTCGTCCACGCGACGGCACTGGCGCCGCGCTCAGCGCTCGATGATGCCGAGGCGCGCCTCCTGCCGTCGCGAATGGCGCTCGTGACGCCAACGGCCGCGTCCGGGTCCACCGGACCGACGACGGCGACCGCTACGTCGTCGGCGTTCAGGAGCCGCCGCCGGAACTGCGTGAGGTCGTCCAGAGTGACGGCCGGGAGGCTCTCGAGATCGCCCTCCGGCGGACGCGCCCAATCCTGCTCGCCCGAGGCGTACAGCCGAGCCGCCTCCACCTCGAACTCCCGCACCGGGGCTCCGGCCTCGAACGTCAACCGGCCCACGAGCCGCGACCGCTCGGCTTCGAAGTGCCCGGCCGCCAGCTCACGGCGCATGAGCACCGTTGCGAAGGTCTGGAAGTCGGACTCCCAGGTGGTCGGGGGCGCGAGCAGCGTGGCGTAGACGCGACCACGGAGGACTTGGACCGAGGCGGCTGCGGCCTCCCCGAGGGCCTCCTGCGCCATTCCTTCCAGGGTCCGCCCGACAAGCCAGGCGGTGCCGCCTCGGCCGGTTGGGTCGTGATCCGAGCCCACCGGGAACGTCACCGTCGTAGCCACGACGGTGCCGCGAGGTCGAGGCGCGACAGCGATCCAAACCGCCGTATCCGGTGCTGGCTCCGGTGTGGGCTCGACGGCAGCCGAGTCCACTTCCTGCCCGACCAGGGGGCCAGGCACCGAGACGACCATGGCAGTGAGCCCGAGGGTGGAAAGCACGAAGCGCTTCATGGCCGTAGCTCCGCGGACACGGGGCCGGAGCCCTCGACAGTGGTCAAGAACGTCTCGAGGCTGGCCGCCGTTACCTGATCGAGCCGGCGCAGGTAATCCAGGGCTCCGCTGGGCGTTCCCGTGGCGTCCAAGTGTCGGCCGACGAGGTCGATCAGTCCGTCGGGAGTCCGGGCGTCGGCGAGTAGCTGGAAGCGGATTCCGGCAGCGGCCCCGGCCGCCGCTTCGGGCGTGATGGCCGACCGAGTCTCGTCCAGGAGGCCACGAATCCGCGCCGTCATCGCCGAGGCATTCCTCCCGTACGCCGCACCGGTCACAGCCAGAATACGTGTGCGGTCCAGCTCCCAAAGCTCCACGCCGGCCTCATAGCCTTGACTCCCCTGCCGCAGGCTCCGTCCGGCCATCAGCGCCAGGACCTCCGCGTGGGGATCGGCGGGATCTCCGGCCAGGAACGCCTCGCCATACCAGCGACGCAGCACCTGTGGTCGGCCGCGATCTGGAGGCGGCATGGCACGCGCATCGGCTCGCTTCGGCGGGCCCGCATCCGCGGACCCCACGAGGTCCTTGAGGGCGGCGATGATGGGATCCACAGTCACGGGACCGGCAGCCACCACGTTCATGCGATCCGGGCGATGCGTCCGGGCCCAGAGGTCGCGGACGCTGCCGGGCGTGATCTGCTGGAGTGACGCGTGGGACCCGTCCAGCCGGGACTCCGAGGGTGTGATCTGACTCCACAACCGCTCCGCCAGGACGCCAGGAGGCGTCTCCGCCTCGCGCTCCACCTCGTCCGAGACTTCGGCCCGAGCCCGGAGAAACTGCACTCGATCGAGATTCGGTTCCGATACGGTCTGTCGGAGGATCCAGGCCATGTACTCGAAATGGGTCTGGGGTCCTACGACGGTATACGCGATGCCCCAGGGGGTCCGGGTGGCAGTGACGACGGCGCCCACGGAGCTGGCGGCCGAGCGCACCCGCTGAAGCGCGTGCGCCTGAAGCACGCGAGCCGCGCCGGCCTCATGGGCATCTTCTTCCAGCAGCACCGAGACCCGGAGCGCCGTGACGGTGGCTCCCGGGTTCGAGAAGAGCACCAGTTGGGGTCCCTCCGGCAGGCGGAGGATGGAATCGGGTCGCAGGGCTTCTTCACCGCCCTGATTCCCGGCCAGGACCGCTCCCGCGATCAGTAGAGCAAGACGCAGCATCAACTAGCTTAACCCGCCGACACCGAAGAAAAAAAGGAGGCACCGATGTGGTGCCTCCAAGTATATCGACGCTTTCGGATCGTCGCGTTAGCCGGGTGCGGTCCGGTTGCCGAGCACCCGTACCCACGACTGGCTGGGGAGCGGCCTCAGGGAATTGCCCCGGTGATCACGTAGTTCAAGGGGTTCACGGGCCGCCCATTCACCCGGACCTCGTAGTGCAGGTGGGGCGATGTGGCAATCCCGGTGCTTCCCACCTGACCGATGACGTCGCCACGGGTCACGTCCTGCCCTCTCTTCACCAGCAGCTTGGAGGCATGCCCGTAGCGGGTCACGTGACCGTTGCCGTGGTCGATCTCCGTCATCAGCCCGTACCCGGCGCGCCGGCCGGCGTAGATCACGCGGCCCTTCGCCGCGGCGAGGATGGGCGTCCCTCGATTCGCACCGATGTCGATGCCCTCGTGAGGCAGCTTCCGGTGATGGATCGGGTGGTACCGTGAGCGCGAGAAGCTGCTGGACAGGAAGCCCGCCGCCGGGAAGATCGAGGGCGTCCGCTCGAGCAGCTCATGATGGGCGGTCAGGCTGTCGGTGGCCTCCGCGAGACTCTCCGAGAGAAGACGGGCCCGCCGCTCGAGGGCGGAGAGGTCGTAGCGGAGCGCGAAGGTCTCTTCACCCAGCTCCGTGTCCGCGGCCCAGAGCGCGTCCCCTTCCGGGGTCGCCATGCCGGGGCCGCCGACACCGGCCTGCAGCACGTCCTCGTCGAATGAGTCGAGGCCGGCCAACGTGCGGTACTGGACGTCGCGCTCGGCCAGATCTCCAATGGTGGTCTCGAGCGCTCGCAGCTGTTCCTGGACGTCTGCGAGATTCGACCGGAGGAGCGCGTTCTTGTGCTCCAGGAGAGCCCTCTCGGCCTGGGACCAACCACTGACACCCAGGAGAGCCACGAGTCCGGCGAGGATGACGACCGCCGCCGCAGATCCCCCGACGACGTACCTGACTGCACGGTTGTGCAAGGAGTATTGGCGAACCGACTCCTCGCCGCGAAAGACGAGAAACGTCCACTTGTCTCCCTGCATGTACACACTCCTGCCGACGGGTGGCAGCTCGAGAGCCTTCCCTACCTCATAAGCATCGGAGGGATCGACACCGGATGTTAGGAAAGGAATGGCCGCCAACGTTATTGGAGGGTCGATGGCGTGTCAACCCGTCGAAAACCCGCCATTTGTTTACACTTACGGCCTCGGGCGAGCCCTCAGCCTGCCAGGTCGGCGCGGGGGAACAGCGGTGGCCCCTTGGTCAGCGACCGGCCAGCCAACGGAATCTCGAGCGACTCCTGTATGGAGGGGATGCGGTCCAGTCCCAGGCTGCCGGCCAGCTCCGCCATCTTGGCCGGAACGACCGGTTGGAAGACGGCGCAGAGCACGGCCAGCGCCCGGACCAGCGAGGCCAGCGTCTCGTTGAGGGCGTCCGCCTGGGTGGGGTCCTTGGCCTGCGCCCACGGCTCCCGCGCCTCTACGTAGCCGTTCGCCTGCCGAGCGAGGTCCATGGCCGCGCCGAACGCCTCGTGGACCCGGTAGGCGTCCATGGCGGACTCCATGGCGTCGACGGTATCCGCGATCTCCCGAGCCAAACCCCGGTCCGGACCGCCGGGAACCACTCCTTCCCGGAACTTGCCGACCATCGCAACGACCCGACTGGCGAGGTTTCCAAGGACGTTGGCCAGCTCCCCGTAGCGGACCAGGAACCGTTCGGGCGTAAAAGCGGCGTCGTCGCCGGTGGGCATCTCTCGGATGAGGAACCAGCGAACGGCGTCGGTGCCCAGCTGCTCCCGGAGCTCCAGAGGGTCCACGACGTTGCCCAGCGACTTGGACATCTTGGACGGTTGCTGCATGCCGCTTCGGTCGGCCTGCGCAGGTCCGTGTGTCACCCACCACCCGTGGGCCAGGATCTGTCGGGGCACGGGTAGCCCGACCGCCATGAGCAGCGTGGGCCAGTACACGGCGTGGGTGGTTATGATGTCCTTCCCCATGATGTGCAGGTCCGCAGGCCACCATCCGGCCGCCGGGTCGGTGAAGCCCTGTCGCTCCGCCGGCTGGGACGGATCGATGGCACCGGAGGCCGTGAGGTAGTTGATCAACGCGTCCACCCAGACGTACGAGACGTGCTCGTCGTCGAACGGTAGGGTCACGCCCCAGGTGAGCCGGGTCTTCGGACGGGAGACGGACAGGTCCTCGAGGGGCTGCTGCAGGAAGCCCAGGATCTCGTTGCGACGGACCGTCGGCACGATCCAGTCGGGAGTCTCGTGGATATGCCGGACCAGTCGCTCCTGGTAGTCGCTCATGCGGAAGAAGTAGTTCTTCTCCTCGACCTCGCGAACCGGTCTGCTGCAGTCCGGACAGGTTTGGCCCGGGCCCAGGTCCTTGTCGGTCCAGTAGCGTTCGTCGTGGACGCAGTACCAGCCGCGGTACAGGTCCGAGTAGATCTGGCCCCGGTCCCAGAGCTGCTGGAAGAATGCTTGCACGACGGCCACGTGCTCGGCCTCGGTCGTGCGGATGAATCGGTCGAATGAAACCTCGAGCTCGTGCCACGCCGCCTTGAAGCGGCCAGCCATCTCGTCGGCGAGCTCCCGGGGCGTGACGCCTCGGCGATCCGCCGCCTCCTGCATCTTCTGACCGTGCTCGTCCGTTCCCGTCAGGAACCGGACGTCGGCCCCGGTCTGCCGGTAATAGCGGGCCAGGGTGTCTGCCAGGAGGTTGGTGTAGGCGTGGCCGATATGGGGCTCGCCCGAGGCGTAGTAGATCGGCGTGGTCAGGTAGCGCCGGCGAGGCTGGCTCAACGGATTCTCGTCCTCATTCGTGCAGGGATGGTGCCCAGGAACCGCAAACTGCTTGAGTCAGTCGCTCTCGCCTTGGTTGGGTCTCTTTCCGCGCTCTCCGGCCGTCCGGGCCACTTCGGCGCGGATGTCGGCCAGGGGCACGGTGCGCCGGTTCCCCTCGGGGTCGCGCAGGGTCACGGATTCCCGCCAGATATCCACGGAGACGACCCGCTCCTCTCCCTGGTCGGTTCGCAGGATCTTGCCCTCCTTGGGGAAGCGCCTTCGAGCCTGGACATACGTTTCGTGCTCGTACATCAGGCAGCACATGAGACGACCGCAACACCCCGAGATCTGGGCCGGGTTCAAGGAGAGTCGTTGGTTCTTGGCCAGCTGCAGGCTGACGGGCTTGAGCTCGGGCAGCCACGTGGAGCAACAGAGCTCTCGGCCACAGCGACCTACGCCGCCCAGCAGAGCCGCCTCGTCTCTGACGCCGATCTGCTTCAACTCGATGCGGGTGCGGAACGTCCGTGCCAGGTCCCGAACGAGCTCGCGGAAGTCGACGCGGCGCTCCGCCGTGAAGTAGATGATCAGCTTGTTGCGGTCGAACTGCCACTCGGCTTCGGTCACCTTCATCTTGAGCTCGTGACGCTCCACGAGCTCGCGAGTGACGGTGCGCACCCGGCCCTCGTCGGACCGGAGCTCCTGCAGCCGGCCGACCTCGTCCTCCCTGGCCAGGCGCACGATGCGCTTGTCGGGCGCAGGCGTGGCACACCCACCGGACGCGTTGCACTTGCGTTCGGCGATTGTACCGACTGACCGGACCTCGCCCAGATCTTCGCCGCGATCCGCTTGAACGATCACGACGGTTCCGGGCGGAAGATCCAGCTGGTCGTACGTGAAATATGCCTTACGCGTGCCCTTGAATCGGACTTCGGCGAAACCGGCCATATGAGCTCGACGCGCGTCGAGGCGCTATTCGGGTTCTTTCCACTCCCCCATGCCTTCGTACTTGGCCCATCTCTGAAGGAGCAACTCGTCGGTATCCATCCCCACCAGCTCTTCGAGCTGACGCACCAGGGCCTCCTTCACCCGGGCGGCGGTGCCCGCGGGGTCCGCATGGGCACCTCCGGGCGGCTCGGGAATCAGCTTGTCCGCCACCCGCAGAGCCCTGAGGTCCCCCGACGTGAGCCGCAACGCTTCCGCCGCTTTCACCCGGTGGTCCGCTGACCGCCAGAGGATCGCGGCGCAGCCCTCGGGCGTGATGACGGAGTAAATGGAGTGCTCCAACATCAGGATCCTGTCCGTCACGCCCAGGCCCAGGGCCCCACCCGAGCCCCCCTCTCCGATCACCACCGAGACCATGGGCGTTCGGAGGCCTGCCATCTCTCTCAGGTTGCGGGCGATCGCCTCGCCCTGCCCTCGCTCCTCCGCACCGATGCCCGGGTAGGCGCCAGGCGTGTCGATGAAGGTGATGACCGGCCGGCCGAACTTCTCGGCGAGCCGCATCAGGCGCAGGGCCTTCCGGTATCCCTCCGGGTGGGCCATCCCGAAGTTGCGCCGGACGTTCTCCTTCATGTCCCGGCCCTTCTGGTGGCCCACGACCATGACCGAGCGGCCCTCGAGGCGGCCCCAACCGCCCACGATCGCTTCGTCGTCGCGGAAGTTACGGTCGCCGTGCAGCTCCACGAAGTCGTCGAAGATCCGCTGGATGTAGTCCAGGGTATAGGGTCGCCTGGGGTGACGGGCGACCTGGACCTGCTCCATGGCGGTCAGGTTCCGGAACGTCTCGTCCATGAGGGTCTCCAGCTTGCGCCGGAGCACCGTCAGCTCGTCCGAAACGTCGAGCCCCTTGTCCTCGGCCATCTCCAGGAGACGATCGATCTCGTCCTGGATCTGGACGATGTCCCGCTCGAACTCCAGATGTGGGCCCGCCAAGTCAGCGCTCCCAGTGTGGTTTCCGAAGGTGGTCGGGCGCGGCCCGTTCAGGGCGAGCGGCGGCGACTCACGTCGGACGGGGCGGAGGCACAACGCCTCCCGCCCCGTCCGAGAGTAGGCGAATAGTAACCGGTCAGCCGCCCCGCGGAGAAGGGAGACGCTCCGCGACCGCGGATGCGTCCGGGTGGGGGGCAGCACCGGACCGGGCGGCGGGCGGCACCGAACCGCGGAGAGGGGAGGCAAGAGACCGCGCGGCGCCCACCCTACGGGAGCAGCTCCTTGAGCAGGGACTCGTCGGGATCGACGGCGACCCGGGCGACCGGGCCGGACGCCGCCAGCCGAAAGGTCTGCCGACGCTCCGTCACCTCGATCCGCTCCCGCCTCGTGGACCCGTCTCGGTGCGTCAGCTCGACCGTCAGCGGGAAGTGGAAGGTGGGCCAATCGCCAGGCTGGACCTGCTCGATCGTCAGCTCGACCTCGCCGGTGTCCCCCTGCCATGCCGTCCGCAGCACCGGATGGCCCGGGTGGTGGAGCCACTGCTCGAAGAACCAGCCCAACTCCTCCCCGGATACTTCCTCCATCGCCGCCTGCAAATCCGCGGTCAAGGCGGTGTCGTTGGCGTGACGCGCGTAGTAGGTGCGCACGCCCTCGAAGAAGGCATCGTCGCCCACCAGGTCTCTCAGCATGTGCAGGACCCAGCCACCCTTCTCGTAGTTGTTCTCGTTTAGGAGCTCGAACAGGTCGGTCTCGCCGGTGGCGATGACGGGTCGCGCCGCGCTTCCGGAGCGCAGGTATTCGGCCCGATCCTCGGCCATGCGCCGGCGCATGGACGCGATGCCGTCTGCGCGCTCGAAGAAGAAGTTGCCGAAGTAGGTCGCGAAGCCCTCCGAGAGCCAGAGGTGGGACCAATCGGCCTCCGTGGCCGAGTCGCCGAACCACTGGTGGGCGATCTCGTGGGACACGGTGCCTTCGATGTCTCGTCCTTCGGCGATGGCCTGCTCCGAATAGAAGATCGCGGACGAGTTCTCCATGCCCCCGAATCGCGTTGCGGACTGTACGTGGGCCAGCTTCTCGTACGGGAAGGGCCCCACCACCTCGGTGAAGAAGTCGGTCATCTCGACCGCGCGGCGGAAGGAGGGGCGCGCCCGTTCCACGTCCTCCGGAAAGACCCAGTAGCTAACGACCACGCATCCATCTTCCCTCGGTGACGCGGGCGCGTCCCCGCAGGCCCCCAACCCCACCTCTCGCACCTCCAGGTCCGCGGCGCCGACCACCATGGTGTAGCTGGGGATCGGCACGTCCGTTTGCCATCGCCACGTCCGCTTGCCGGAGGGATCGCCGAGTGCGTCTTCGGCGGTGGGCATGGGCTCTCCCACCTGTCGCCCGTTGGCAATCACGGTCCAGGCCGACGGCGCGTGGACGGTGAATGTCACCGTGGCCTTGTCGGACGGGTGGTCCACCGACGGAAACCAGAACCGGGCCCGGTTCGGCCAGTTGTCGGCGAAGGCGCTGGGTGCGCCGTGGACGTTCTCCCGCAGGATGAGGCCGTCGTCAGGAACGCCGCCGTAGGAGACGCTGACGTCCAGCTCCTGGCCAGAATCGGCATCGCGTGGAAGGCTCACCAGAAGACGCCCTTCGTCCAGACGGAACGGCGCATCACGTCCGTCGACTCGCACCTGGGTCACGGCCAGCCCCGACAGGTCGAAGGTGAGCTCGTCGGGCAGGGGATCGGTCAGCCGTACCCGAACACGGGCCAGGGCCAGGAACCGCTCCGCCTCCACGAGGGCGAGCTCCAGGTCGTAGTGCAGCACGTCCATGCCGGGGGCGTACGGACCGGGCGGCGGGGCCAGGCCGGCCGGAATCGGCTCCGGCTCCTCCTGCGCTGCCACGGCTGCGAGCCGCGAGCTCGGGACCGGGAGAACGGCCAGGACGCCGCACAGAAACGGAACGATGCCGAGGTGTCTCATGGATCGGTGCACGCGCTCCAAGTGGCAGGTCGGTGGCATCGAAGGCCCCTCAGGGGTCCAGGGGCAAGCCCTTCGGGCAAGGCGTGGGGCCGGATCGTGACTCGTACAATGTCCGTGGCCAGTAGTCGGTTGCAACCAGCCGGCCCCGGCACGTGTCTCACCGACCAGGGAGGGGCAAGGCGACCGGTACACACCACGGAGGGGACGACGATGACAGCCAGGCGCTACAGGTGGGCGACCGCGGTGATCGCGTGTACGGCGGCGTGGGCCATGGCGAGCGGCGGAACCGTGGCGGGGCAAGCGAGCTGTGACGACGAATGGGGCCACAGAGACCGAGATCGGTTCTGCGAGGTGCGGGAGCAGACGCTGCCGGCCGTGTCGGCGCTCCGCGTCGACGGCGGGACCAACGGCGGCATCTCCGTGGAGGGATGGGACGGGGACGAGATCCGCATGCAAGCCAAGGTCTGGGCGGACGCCGAAAGCGAGGCCCGGGCAGAATCCATCGTGGCCGGGATCCGGGTCGTCGTCGAGAACGGCCGAATCCGAGCCGAGGGACCGGACACGGGTCGCCGGGAGAGTTGGGGCGTGGGCTACGCGCTCATGGTGCCACGGAGCAGCGACCTGGATCTGGAGACCACCAACGGAGGGATCTCCGTGGCCCAGGTGACAGGGGAGACCCGCTTCCGCGCCACCAACGGTGGCGTCCACCTCGAGGGGCTGGCCGGCGACGTACGCGGCCGCACGACCAACGGCGGCCTTCACGTGGCGCTGGCCGGCGCCGAGTGGCAGGGCCAGGGTCTCGACGTGCGGACGACCAACGGTGGGGTCACGCTGGAGATCCCTGAGCGCTACTCCGCCGAGCTCGAGACGGGCACGACCAACGGGACGATCGACGTCGACTTTCCCGTAACGGTGCAGGGGCGGATCGGGCGCCGGATCAACGCGACGCTGGGCGCCGGTGGCGCGCCAGTGAAGGTCGTGACCACCAACGGCGGGGTGCGCGTACAGCAGCGCTAGGGGGCTGCGCGAAACACCGCCGCTCTGCGGGGGCCGCGGCTGCACCGTCCACAGCATCCCCGGCCGGTGGGACCGTCGAGGCGCCACGCTGGCATCGTACCCCGACGGCTTACGCCGTGGCCGCTACCTCCTCGGGCTCCGCCTCGTGCACGGGCTGCAGCCTGGGCTCCGGCACCAGGAACCACACGACGAATCCCATGCCCAGCACCGACACGGCGCCCAGCACCGAGTTGCTGATGTAGCCGAGCTCGGCGTAGAGCCAGCCGGCGATTGCGGCGCCGAAGGCGAAGCCCACCTGGCCCAGCGCCACCGTGAGACTCATGAGGGACCCCCGCCGCTCGTCCGTCACCAGAGCGGTGAGCAGGGCGGAGAAGGGGCTGATGCGCATGGCTACCAGGACCATGGTCACGAAGAAGAACGGGTAGGCGATCCAGAACTCCTGGATCACGAACGTCACCGTGGACATCGTCACGCTCAGGCCAATACAGGACAGCAGCACCAGCCCCTTCCGTCCGACCCGATCCGAGAGCTTGCCCGCCTGAGGTCCCGCCAGGACGTTGGCGATGCCCCCCACGAGGAAGAGCAAGGCGATGCCGTTCGGGGTCGCTCCCAGGTCCTGCTCCAACCACGTGGGCATGTAGACCACGAAGAGCGACACCCCCAGGAACATCAGGTGGAAGGCGAACGCGGCTGCTGCCACCTCGGGGCGACGTAGCATGGCCCAGTAGTCCCGCGCCGCCTTGCCGAGGGTCAGCGCTCCCTCCGAGCGCTTCACGTCAGGCTGGGGGATGCGGAAGTAGATGAGCAGGAACGTGAGCGCCATCGTGACCGCGAAGATGTAGAACGGCGACCGGAAGCCGTATTCGCCCGCGAGCACCACACCCAGCGGGATGCCGATGATCTGTCCGAAGGCGGCCCCGCTCATGATCCAGCCCGTGGCCCACCCCCGCCGGTTGTACGGGAAGTAGTCGCCCACGTAGGACACCGCTGCCCCGCTCAAGACGCCGCCGGCCATCCCGGCCACCACTCGAACCGCCAGGAAGGTGTAGTACCCCAGGATGAAGCCGTGGAGCACGAGGGCCACCGTCATGATTCCGGTGCCGAGTAGCAGGATTCGGCGTCGACCGATCTTGTCGGAGATCGGGCCCGAGATCACGGCGAACACGCCCACCATCAGCGAGTAGGCGGAGACGAGGGTGCCGAGGAGGGACTCCGCGATCCCGAGCTCCTCGCCGATGCGGGGGAGGATGGGGGAGATGATCATGATCTGGCTGCTGGCCGAGAAGACCAGCAGCCAGAGCGCGAAGACGACGAGATTTGGAGAGGGTCGCTTGATGGTCACCGAGGCGGCCTGATCAACCTTCCTTGTGGATGACGTAGGGATTCCGCTGGTCGGTGGGCATCACGAGCATCTCCTGCACGTTCACGTGCTCCGGCGTGTTGACCACGTAGCAGACGGCGTCCGCGATGTCCTCGGGCTGGAGCGGACGGTATCCCTCGTAGACCGTCTCGGCCCGCTCCGTGTCACCGAAGAACCGGACGTCCGAAAACTCGCTGTGCACCGCTCCCGGGTCCACGGTGGACACCCGGATGTTCGTGCCCACGAGGTCGATGGCCATGGCCTGGTTCAGCGCGAAGACCGCGAATTTGGTCGCGTTGTACACATTCCCCGACGGGTACACCTGTCGACCGGCGACGCTCCCGATGTTGACGATGTGCCCACTGTCCCGCGCGATCATGTGGGGGAGGACGGCGCGGGTGACGTAGAGGAGCCCCTTGACGTTGGTGTCGATCATCTCGTCCCAGGAGGCTCGCCGTCCCTCCTGGATCTTCAGGAGATCCCGGGCCAATCCCGCGTTGTTGACGAGCACGTCCGGCACTTCGCCGTCGCCCACGACGTCCGCCACGAAGGCGTCCACGGCCTCTGCGTCGCGCACGTCCAACCGTCCCACCCTGACGCGGGTCCCGTGCTCCGCCTCCAGCTCGGACCCCAGGGCGTCGAGTCGGTCAACGCGACGCGCGCACAGGATCAGAGTGGCGCCGCGAGAGGCGAAGGCCCGGGCGCAGGCCTGGCCGATCCCGGCGCTCGCCCCCGTGATGAGGACCTTCTTCCCCTTGATGCGGTTCATGTCTTTCGACTCTCTTTTGTGGGAGACGGGGCGTCGTCGGCTGGGGGAGGGCCGCGGCCGACGAGCCCTCGGAATGCGTCGGGTGGCAATCATGGAGCCCCGGCCCGAGCGCGGCAAACGCGGGGAGGCGGATCTGGTCTACAGGCTGCTCGCAGACGCGGTGGTGGTCAGCCACTTCGCGTTCGTCGCCTTCGTGATCCTGGGTGGGCTGCTGGTGCTGCGGTGGCCCCGGGTCGCCTGGATCCACCTGCCTGCCGCGGTTTGGGGCGGCGCCATCGAGTTGGCAGGATGGGTGTGTCCCCTCACGCCACTCGAGGTGCGACTCCGCGTTCTGGGCGGGCAAGCCGGGTACGAAGGCGGATTCGTCGAGCACTACCTGATCCCGATCCTCTACCCGCGCGAGCTCACCCGGGAGCTGCAGGTGGGCCTCGGTGTCGGCGTGATCCTGTTGAACCTGGCTATCTACGCGGTCGTCTGGCGTCGCCGGCGGGGTCGGTCGACCCATGCCTGAACGGGCGTCACCTCAGGGGATCAGGCGCTGCGGCCCTCCCGCGTCCACGCCATCGCCCGAACCTGGCTGAGGCCGCTCACCCCTCGCCTTCGTTCCACCCGGCTTTGCCCACCAGCGGCACGAATCGGACATCCGCCAGCCGTTCCTCCTCGAAGCCCCGGCGCGTGCGGCGCACCCGTACCAACGTCTGGAGGCTGGCTGCGGGGCCTACAGGGACGACAAGCCTGCCGCCGTCCGCTAGTTGCCGTTGCAGGGGCTCCGGCACCGACGGGCCTCCCGCCGCCACGGTGATGGCATCGTACGGCGCATGCTCGGGGAGGCCGAGAGATCCGTCGCCGACGTGGACCGTGACGTTGCCGTAGCACAGTCGATCCAGGCATTCCCGGGCGCTGTCCGCCAACGTTGCGAGGCGCTCCACGGTGTGAACCTCGCGAGCCAAGCGGGACAGGACCGCGGCCGCATAGCCGGAGCCCGTGCCGATCTCGAGGACGCGGTCTTCCGGACGGAGCTCGAGTGCCTCGGCCATGAGCGCCACGATGTACGGTTGCGAGATCGTCTGGCCGCTGCTGATGGGCAGGGCGGAATCCTGGTACGCGAGTCGCTGCAGGTCGGGGCGTACGAACTGCTCCCGGGGGACGGAGGACATGGCGTCGAGGACGCGGTGATCCCGGATGGCGCGCCGCGCCAACTGGCGCCGGACCATCCGGGCTCTCTCCATCTCGAACTGCGTCATGCCAGGGCCCGACTCCGCGCTCCGATGCCGTCTTGGATCAAAGGTCCAGGGAATGTGCCGGTTCCTTGTCGGTCGGGCCACCTGGATCTATGTTGCCACGATTCGGAGAGTGCGGGGCAGACCAAGCCCGACCGCACCTCGCTCAGCAACTTGCCGCGGTGTGATCGCGCCCCGAAGCACATCGACGTAAAGGCCCTCTCTCTCCCGGGCCGCCGCTGGAATCCGCCATCGGCACCCTCCTCCTCTCGCGCGGAGGTCGGGTCATGTCTGGAATCCTTCCGCACACCGTCCGTGGACGTTTCATCTTCTTGATCGTCCTGGCGTTCATCCCGTCGCTTGCTCTCTTCTGGTACGCGAACCGCGAGCTCACGGCCCTCTCCGAGCAGTCGGTGGAGCACGAGCTCCTGCGTCTGGCCGAAAGCACCGGGGTCGACTTCGGGCACATGGTGGAGGAGGCACGGGCCATGCTCTTCGCGCTGGCCCAGAATGACGAGGTGCTCGAGCGGAAGAGACCCGAGTGCGACGAGCTCCTGGGTCGGATGCTGGCCGCGAGCCCCCGGTACACGGCGTTGGCGGTGATCGACGCGGAGGGGTATCGATCCTGTGGCGCTGTCTCACTGGAAAACCCCCTCTACCTGGGCGACCGCAGCTACGTGGTGCGCGCCACCGGCAACCGGGACTTCGCGGTAGGCGACTACCAGGTCGGCCGAATCACGGGGAAGCCAACGGTCGGGATGGCTTATCCGATGTACGGTGAGGGTGACGAGCTACTGGGCGTTCTGGGCGTAACGCTGGACCTCACGCTTCTCGGCGAGAGCGCCTCCGAGGCCCATCTGCCGGCCGACGCGTCCTTCACCCTGTCCGACCTCAGCGGTAATGTGCTCGTCCGCTATCCGGAGGGAGCGGATCTCGTCGGCACGGCCCTGCCGGAAACGTTTCCCTCCCGGAGTCAGGTCGATCAGACCGAGGCCAGGGTCATTCGGGGCGAGGACCTGGACGGCGTCGAGCGACGCTTCGCCGTGGCGCCCCTGCTCAGGCCCAAAGGGCGACCGGTGGGTTATCTGGCCGTAGCGATCTCGGAAGCTTCGGTGACGGCACAGCTCAGGCGAATCCTGGGGACCGAGCTCTCGCTGTTGGCTGGGGCAGCGGTCGTGATGCTCCTCGCGGCCTGGTCCTTGGGCCACTACACGATCCTCAACCGAACCTCGGCGATCATCGAGGCGGAGAGGCGGATCGCCGGCGGAGACTACTCCGCCCGGACCGGGATCGACTACGGCGACGACGAGCTGGGGAGCCTGGCCAGGACCTTCGATGAGATGGCCGAGAAGCTGGAGGAGCGGGACCACGCCGAGATGACCTGAAGCCGCTGCACGATCCCGGATAGCCGTCGGGGGTGCTCTACTCGCACCTCTGCTGAGCCCGGCCGTACTGGCGCGAGTTGGAGCGCCCGGCCACCTTCTCAGCGATTCCAGGACACACGGACATCCGGAGCGGAGCGATGCTGATGCCCTCCCGCCATTGGGCGCGCGGACTCCTCGCGGTGGCGATACTCGCCGGTGTGACGGGTTGCGAGGGGCCCGCGGCCGAGCCAGCCGAGCTGGTGCTGACCAATGGGCACGTGGTGACCATGGACCCGGCGCGCCCCAACGCCGAGGCGGTCGCTGTGGCCGACGGGCGGATCGTCGCCGTCGGGTCGAGTGCCGAGATCGAGACCCGTGTAGGGCCGGGGACGCGGGTGATCGACCTCGAAGGCCGACTGGTCACGCCGGGCTTCATCGAAGGGCACGGCCACTTCATGTCTCTGGGCGAGTCCCAGATGATCCTGGACCTCACGGAAGCGGGCACCTGGGGCGACATCGTCGACATGGTCGCCGAGGCCGTGGCCATGGCTGAGCCCGGTGCCTGGATCGAGGGGCGGGGCTGGCACCAAGAGAAATGGTCGGTGGTGCCCGAGCGGAACGTCGACGGGGTTCCGTACCACGACGAGCTCAGCGCGGTATCGCCCGAGAACCCCGTGCTCCTCGGCCATGCCAGCGGACACGCATCGTTCGCCAATGCCAAGGCTCTGGAGCTCGCGGGAATCGGGCCAGACACTCCCGATCCCCCGGGCGGCACGATCGTGCGGGGGCCCGATGGAGCGGCGACGGGTCTCCTCCGGGAGACCGCGGATCGGATCGTCGAGGCGGTGCGGGACGAAGCCGATGCCCTCAGGTCCCCCGAGGAGATCGAGGCGGAGCTGCGAAGGGCAGTCAACCTGGCCGGAGACGAGGCCCTTTCCAAGGGCGTGACGACGTTCCACGACGCCGGCGCCAGCTTCGCGACCATCGACTTCCTGAAGGAGCTGGCTGACGAGGGGGCGCTCCCCATCCGCCTGTACATCATGGTGCGCTTCGAGACCAACGAGGCGATGGCGGAGCGGCTGCCCGACTACAGGATGGTGGGCTACGGCAACGACTTCCTCACCGTCCGGGCGATCAAGCGACAGATCGATGGTGCCCTGGGATCCCACGGCGCGTGGCTGCTGTCGCCGTACGAGGATCTGCCCGAGAGCGAGGGCCTGGTCCTGGAGACCGTGGAGGACATCACGCGCACGGCCGAGATCGCGGCGGAGCACGACTTCCAGGTGAACACCCACGCCATCGGAGACCGGGCCAACAAGGAGGTCCTGGACATCTACGAGAAGACGTTCGCGGCACACGGAGGGGGCCCGGCCCGGCGCTGGCGGATAGAGCACGCGCAGCACCTGGATCCATCCGAGATCCCGAGATTCGTCGATCTGGGCATCGTGGCCTCCATGCAGGGCATTCACGCGACATCGGACGCCCCTTGGGTCCTCAAGCGGTTGGGCGAGGAGCGGGCGGCCTCGGGCGCCTACCTGTGGCGGTCGCTGATCGACGCGGGCGTGGTGGTCACGAACGGTACGGACACCCCAGTCGAGGACGTCGATCCCATTGCCAGCTTCCATGCCTCGGTCACTCGGGTGGCGTTGGACGGGACGCCCTTCTACCCGGACCAGCGCATGACCCGGGAGGAGGCGTTGGCGTCGTACACGATCAACAACGCCTACGCCGCCTTCGAGGAGGACTCCAAGGGCTCCATCGCGCCGGGGAAGCTGGCCGACATAGTGGTGCTCTCGAAGGACATCATGACCGTCCCGGAGGCGGAGATTCCGGAGGCCGTGGTGGACGTTACGATCCTGGGCGGCGAAGTGCTCTTCGAGCGCTGAGCCCCCTCCCCCTCTTCGTCTGGAGAGCGCCGATGCTTATGGTCCCGACCGCGCCGGAGCGACACGCGCCCGGCGCCCTCGCACTGGTCGCTGTTCTCACGCTCGCCAGTTGTGAGCCGCCTTCCCCGCCGCCGGACGCCGTGGCCGCATCCGCTGTTGGCACTGCCCAGGAGGGTCCTCGCCGGGAGGTGATCCGGCCCGAGGGCGTGCCGGGTCTCCGGTTCTTCTCGCCCGCGATCCGCACGGGCGACCTGATCTTCCTCTCCGGCGCCGTGGGCGCCAAGCCGGGGACCCTGGAGCTCGTCGAGGGTGGGACGGGCCCGGAGACGACCATGGCCCTGACTCACCTGCAGACCGTGCTCCAGGCCGCCGGCGCCGACATGGGCGACGTCGTCAAATGCACGGTGTTCATCGCCGACATCGACGATTTCACCGAGATGAACGAAGCGTACGCTGCGTTCTTCCCCGAGGACCCGCCGGCTCGCTCCACCGTGGCGGTGAGTGGCCTGGCCATTGGCGCGAGCGTCGAGATCGAGTGCATCGCAGTGGCGCCGGAGGCGTGAGCTGATTCGAGGATGCAGGCCGCCCGTTGGGGCCCCACCGGAACGGGATGTGGTGCCGGGGAGTCCCGGCGGCGCCTGGTGGCACCGCACTTGCCTATTATCAGCAAGACGCCCGTAGCGGGGCGAGGGAGTGGGCCTCTGCCGAGACGGTGTCAGGCTGGTGTGGTGAAGGCCGCAACGGCAAGTTATGCTTGCGGTTACGGGGATTGCCCCTGGGAGTGGACGTGCTGAAGCGCTGCTTGTTCTGCAGAAAGCGGTTTCCCAAAACCGAACGGTTTGGTCGATTCCGGTCGGGGCGCCGAATCGCGTACGACCCGGTCCGGGGGCGTCTGTGGGCCGTCTGCGACCGCTGCCACCGGTGGAACCTGGCTCCCCTCGAGGAGCGCGGCGAGATCCTGTACCAGCTCGAGAAGCTCTGTCGCGACCGGGCGCACCTGGTGGCCCACACCGCCAACATCTCCCTTCACGAAGCCGAGAAGGCCCTGCTCGTGAGAGTCGGCAAGGCGGACCTGGCCGAGCAGGCGTGGTGGCGCTACGGCCGTGAGATGGCGCAGCGCCGACGCCGGTTCGACAGCACGGGCTCCCGCGTGGCGGCCCTGACCTACGGCGCGGCTGCGTACGTGGGAGAGGCGCTCGGGCTCGCCGAGCTCGACCTGGACATCACCTGGGACGACAATCCCATGGCCGACATCCTGCGGTGGCGGCGGTTCGGGTGGGCGGCGTGGCACGGACGGACCGACTGCGACTTCTGTGGCAGCACCCTCCGGGCGCTCCGCTACGACCTGTCCTGGTGGGTGTACCCGATCCGTGGCGAAGACGGACGGCTGGGGGTCGGCGTCCCGTGTCCCAGGTGCGACCCGTGGACACCGGAGAAGGTATACCAGCTCCACGGCGATGCGGCCGAAAACGCCATGCGGCGCGTGTTGGCCTACCAGCATATCCAGGGGGCGAACGAGACGCTCATCCGGGACGCTGCCCGTGAGATCGAGCTTTCCGGCTCGGCGATGGACTTCGTGGACAGGGCGGCCGAGGAACGATCGTCGCTGTGGAAGATGGGTCCCACCCTGTCCATCGCACTGGAGATCGCGGTGAACGAGGGCGCCGAGCGACGCCTCCTGGGGATGGAGCTACACGCCCTCGAGTTCATGTGGAAGCGGGAGGAGGAGCTCGCACGCATCATCGACGAGGAGCTGACGCCGCGCCGCACGCTGGAGGCGCATCTTCGACACCTCCCAGTCCGGCTGCTGTCCAGGAAGGGATAAGCGCCCGGCGCGGCTTCGGGGCAACTACCACCACCGCTCCCAGGCGGCGCGAGATTCTGCAGGGGACAGCGACGCCGAGGCGGGCCGAGCGGTCAGCGCCCTCTGGGGCTGTTGAAGATCTCCACGATCGCCCTGTATCCCCCGTCCGCCTGCCGTCGGAAGACCACCAGGTACTTTCCCAGGTCCGTGAACTGGTGGCCGTGCCGCGGCCTCAGCCGACGAGCGAACTCGCCTCGCTCGTAGGCGAGATCCCCAGAGCCGTCTACCTCCCGGGCCGTCAGCCTCAGGTCGATGAGGCCGGCCTCGGGGGCGTTCTCCCAGAAGGCTCGCAAGGCCTCCCGTCCCTCCAGGGTCGGCTGATCGGGAGGCATCAGACGCGCGTCCTCCGCGTAGAACCCCTCGACCATGGCGTCGAACTGCTTGTCCATGAGCCGCTGGAGCCGCGCTACGCGGAGCTCCTCGAGGACGCGCACCAGCGCTTGATCATCCGTCACCGCGCAACTCCTGTCCGGGCCGGGGAGCTTCGCTAGAGCCCGGTGCCAGCAGCTTCTCCGTGAAGTCCTGACGCTCCTGGAGGTTCTGGACCTGCTGATCGAGCGAACGGACCGCGGCCTTCAGCTGTTGCAGCTCGTCACCAGGCAGCGCCTCGGCCTCGAGGCGCCTCTCGAGCAAGAGCCCCAGGCGCCGTGTGATCGGGAAGAGCAGGATGCCGCCGCCCACGACGATGATCACCAACAGGCTGAATACGAGGGAGACGATGAATTCGACGTCCACGTGGCTCCTCTCACCTTGCGGCAATGGCCGCTGCTGCCCCGCCGCCGTAGACTGGTGCCAACAGATCCGGGCTCCGGGGGACCAAGCGTGATGGCCTTCCGGTCAATATGGCCGTTTCGTTCGGGCATCACCAATCAGACCCCTCCACCAACCACACAATCGGAGCGCCGCCCCTCCGCTCATGGACCCACGTCCCGCCTACGACCTGGAGGTCTGGCGCCGCCAGGTGCCGCTGCTGGACCGAGCCGTGCCCTTGAACCATTGCTCTCAGGCTCCGCTCACCGTGCGGACGCGGGCAGCGGCGGAGGCGTACCTGGATTCGTGGGACCGACACGGCATGGACTGGGACGGTTGGCTGGAGGGCGTGGAGGCCGCTCGCCATGAGTTCGCCCGCCTCATCAACGCCGGTCCGGACGAGGTCGCCGTGACCACCTCCGTCTCGGCGGCCACGGCGAGCCTCGCCAGCGCGCTGGACTTCACCGGCCGGCGCAGAACGGTCGTGGCCAGCGAGGCCGAGTTTCCCACCGTAGGCCACGTCTGGTTGGCTCACCGCAAGTACGGGGCGGAGGTGGCCTGGGCGCCAGTGAGGGACGGTGCCGTACCCCTGCAGGGGTACGAGCCCCACCTCGACGACCGGGCGCTGCTGGTGTCGGCCTGCCACGGGTACTATCAGACCGGCGCGAAGCAGGATCTGGCCCGCCTGTCCGCCATGGCCCACGACGTCGGCGCCCATCTGTATGTGGACGCCTACCAGACGCTGGGCACCTGCCCCGTCGACGTGAAGGCCCTCGACGTGGACTTCCTCGCGGCTGGCACGCTCAAGTACCTCATGGGCACGGCGGGGATCGCGTTCCTCTACGTGAAGCCCGACCTCCTGGGTGGACTGGAGCCCGCGGTCACGGGCTGGTTCGGCCGGGCGAATCCGTTCGGCTTCGACGCCACTCGCCTCGACTGGTCGGACACGGCCCGACGGTTCGACACCGGCACGCCGCCGGTCCTGAACGCGTGGATCGCCCGCGAGGGGCTGGCCATGATCAACGAGGTCGGCCCGGTGGCCATCCAGAGCTGGACGGACCACCTCTCGGGGCTGCTGATCGCGGGTGGGGCGGCCCGGGGCCTGAAGGTGCTCGGCCCCACCGGTCCGGGGACGAAGGCCCCCACCACCGCGTTCGCCTGCCAAGGTGACTCCCACGTGGTGGAGGTCGGCCTGCGTGCTCGGGGCATTCTGGCGTCGGCCCGGGGGCCGGCGATCCGTCTGGCGCCGCACTTCTACTCGACCGCCGAGGACGTGGACCGGGCCCTCGACGCCCTGGTCGAGGTGACCGCGGCCTCGTGATCGGTCCGGGAGGCGGCCCCCGAGAGACATTCGCGACTCGGCTGGGCCTCATCGCCACCATGATCGGGTTGGCCGCGGGGCTCGGGAACGTGTGGCGGTTCCCGTACATGGTGGGCCGGTTCGGGGGCGCGGCGTTCGTGATGTTCTACCTGTTGGCAGCCGCCGTGATCGGCATCCCGGCGCTCATGGCGGAGTGGTCGCTGGGCCGCCACACGCGACGAGGACCCGTGGGGGCCTACCAGCGAGCAGGGCTCCCGGGGGGCCGGGCGCTGGGCTGGATCATCTTCGCCGGGATCGCCTTCGCCACGGCGTACTACTCGAACGCGGTGGGCTGGGTCGTCTTCCACGGGATCGCGGAGGTCGCACGCCTGGTGAGCGTGGATCTGCAGCCGTCTCGCATCCTGCCTCCCGAGTCCGGCCTGGATCCACGGTCCCTCGGATTGCAGCTGATTTGCACGAGCGCGGTGCTGTTGGCCTGCGCCACCGTCATCCTCCGGGGCCTCCGGTCGGGTATCGAGCCGGTCAGTCGGGTGCTGACCCCACTGCTGTTCGTGGCCTTGCTGGCCCTGGTGCTCCGAGCCGTGACCCTCCCCGGCTCCGGCGCCGGACTCGCGTGGCTGCTCAAGTTCGATCCCGGCGGGCTATCCGGGGGCGTGGCCGTGGCGGCCATGGGGCAGCTGATCTTCTCCATGGGATTGGGTGGGAGCATGATGGTGGTGTACGGGTCGTACCTCGCGGAGGACGATCCGCTGGACCGGAGCGCGATTTGGACGGTGGCGGGAGACACCGGGGCGGGGCTGCTCGCGGGCCTCGCCATCTTCCCGGCGGTGTTCGCGCTCGGCCTCGAGCCGTCCAGCGGCCCGGGACTCCTGTTCTTCACGCTTCCGGGCGTCTTCGACCAGATCCCCGGGGGTGCCGTCTTCGGCGCCCTCTTCTTCCTGGCGCTGGGTGGCGCAGCGTATCTGTCGGCGGTCGCGGCGTTCGAGGTGCTCGTGGCGGGACTGGTGGACAACACACGGTTGTCCCGAAGGGCCGCCACCTGGATCGTCACCGGAGCCGTCTTCGTCATGGCGATCCCGCCCATGCTGAACATGCGGATCTTCGTGCCGTGGGATCTGACCTTCGGGTCGGGCTTCCAGAGCTTCGGCGCCCTGGTGGCGGCGCTGACCGTGGGTTGGGCTCTGGACCGGGGCGCGGCCCTGAAGGAGCTGGCCCATGGCTCAGGGCAGCGCACGCTTCTGCTGTACCTGTGGGTACGGTGGGTGATCCCGGGTGTCATCCTCGCCGTCGGAGCCTGGTGGGCCCTGACGGATCTCCTGGGCGTGGTGGCGGCGCCGTAGTGCGGATCGAATCTTTTCCCGTGGTCATCCGTAGGGAGTGCTGTACGCGGAAGTCGGGCCGAATCCGGGCCCACCGCGTCTTCAAATAGATGGGAGGGGATGATGAGAATGCTACGACGTTCAAGCCGACGATTCGTGTCCCGGCTCGACTATACCTACCCGCAGCGTGCACCCAACCTGCGCGTCACACAGCGAGCGGAGCTCGCGACGACCGGTACGGCGCCCGACAAGCGCCACCAGGAGAGCAGCGATCGGAAGGACCGATAAGCGGGGAGGGGTGGTGGCGGTGGTGGTGGGCCCGTGGCGCGTGGGGCGCTGCGGGCCCGGTTCTTTCCGACCCTCTCTTGGCCAGCGGAACCCCGTCGGCACCCGGGGCTACTAGTGGAAGCGATCCGGCTCCCGCGCGGAGCCGCGGCCCTGACGCTTCGACCCGAATGACTTCTCTCGAACCGACGGTACGGCGATGACCCCCTGGGTGATGAGGCTCCTGGTCGCCAACGTCCTGCTTTTCTTCGTGGCGGCGCCGGGATCCGGGCTATACCGTGCCCTTCTGCTCTACCCGCCCTGGGCCCTTTTCCGGCCCTGGACCGTGTTCACGTACATGTTCCTGCACGCGAACACGATGCATCTGCTGTTCAACATGATCGGGCTCTTCTTCTTCGGGCCACGGCTGGAGGCCAAGCTGGGGAGCGGGGGCTTCCTGAAGCTCTACTTCCTGAGCGGTCTGGGTGGTGCGGCCCTTTCGTTCATCTTCGCGCCGCAGGCCGCGGTGGTCGGAGCCAGCGCCGCAGTCTTCGGCGTCCTGATCGGGTTCGCTCACTACTGGCCGCGGGAGAACATCTACATCTGGGGCGTGTTGCCGGTTCAGGCGCGCATCCTGGCGTTCTTCCTCGTGATCACGAGCCTGTACAGCGGGATCTCGGGGGCAAACTCTGCGGTGGCGCACTTCGCTCACCTGGGCGGGCTGCTGTTCGGGTACGTCTACCTGCGCCTGAGGGACCGCCGGGCCGGTGCCGTCAAGGCGGCATGGCAGAAGAAGGTGGCCCCGCCTTCGGACGGCGTATCAGAACGGGAGGCATTGCAACGCTGGGCGTCGATCCGACCTGACAGCCTGCACGAGCTCAACCGGGGCGAGGTCGAGGAGCTGTTGGCAAAGGCCATGCAGCGGGGCGTACGGAGCCTCACGCCCGACGAGCGAGCCTTCCTCGACCGGATGGCGCACGGGTAGCGCCAGTCCGCCGGCCTGGCCGGGACCTCTATCGGCGAGCCCGCCTCCCGCACCTCGGTGCACCGCGGCAGCCCGTCCGCGTGGCGTCGTACGTCAGTCGGGCACGCAGATGCAGGCCACGCGGAGCGTGTACGCCGTGTCGGCCGCTCTGAGCTCAATGCGCCGTGGCCGGCTGGCCACGTTCACACAGTGGTTTCGCTCAGGACACACGAGTCCCCGGCACAGGTCCGAGCCGTCGGTCTGAGTGGCCCGGGGCGGCTTCCAGTAGACCGGGGGGGACTTGGCTGACCAACGGACCTCGATGACGTAGTCGCCGACCCTGTGGGGCCCGTCGGCTTCCCCGGGCTCAGGGGCGCGGAGCGTCACCAGGGCCTCGGCTGCGGCCTCCCGCCTGCCGCCGTCGCAGAGCGACGCCCTGATCCTGACCTGATCCGGCAGCGCGCCGTCGTCGTCCGAACAGTCGTTCGTAACCTCGATGCGGCCGCCGATGGTGTAGGTGCGCGCGAGCTCCGGCGGTAGCATGCCCGCCGCCGTGGCGCGCCGCGCGCGAACCCTCCAGGCCAGAAGAAGCGCCACGGTTGTGAAGGCGATTCCAAGCGTCCAACCCATCCACTCCTCCCCATCACGTACGGTTCACGGCCGTGTCCGCAATGTACCTACGACGGCCCGCGGGGGTTAGGTTTCTCCGAAGAGAGGTCGATTCACAGGTGGTACGGGGATGGCGGGGAAGATCCCCAGTTGCAGGATCCGGCAGGGCCAGGATCCACGATCCGGCCGGACGACGGAGGCGCATGATCAGCAGCGGTAGCCCGACGCGCAGCCTCAGGTGGCGCCCTCTCTTTGGGTGCACCGTCGTGATCTCGGCGGTGCTCTTCGTTCGACCGGCCCTCGCCCAGCTTCCGGCGGACGACGGAGTAGCGGCTGCCGGCGTCGAGGCGCCGGGGCCTGCCGCCGTCCCCGTCCCGCCCTGGCTCGTATCCCGCCTGGACCGCGTCGTGAAGGAGGGGATCCGGGAAGGCATCACGCCGGGCGCCTCCCTCGTCATCGGGTTCGGCGGTCACGTGGCCTTGAGCCGGAGCTGGGGAAGGCTCGACTGGGACGAATCTTCGTCGGCGGTGACGGACTCGTCGGTGTATGACCTGGCCTCTGTCACCAAGGCCATGGTGACCACCACAGCGGCCATGCGTCTGGTCGAAGAGGGACAGCTGGATCTGGACGTTCCGGTGTCGACGTACCTGCCGGGCTGGCCGTCGTCCGGGACAAAGGGCCGGATCAGCGCCCGTCACCTCCTGAGCCACACCTCGGGGCTGCCGGCAGCAGCCCGACTGTGGCGTTCGAACAGGGGTCGGGATGCGTACCTGGGAGCAATCGCGGACCTGAGCCTCCGGGGCAACCCGGGCGAGGTGGAGGTCTACTCGGACCTGGGGATGATCGTGCTCGGGCTGGCCGTCGAGAAGATCGCGGGGGAACCCCTGAACGTACTGGCCGGCCGCTGGGTAATCGAACCGCTGGGTCTCCGGGAGACCGCGTTCGAGCCCCTGGAGGCCGGGTTCGCCAAGGAGGTCATCGCTCCTACGGAGCTGGACCCGCGTTCAGGCGTGAAGACGCGGGGAACCGTACACGACGCGAACGCGCACGCCATGGGCGGGGTGGCCGGCCACGCGGGTCTCTTCGGATCGGCCCGGGACCTGGCCACGTTCGCCGGCAGCGTCCTCTGGGAGGCCCCGGAACCGCTGGCCTGCGTGGCGACGATCAAGCAGTTCGCACACAGGGAGGACCCCTCGGCTCGATTCGGCCTGGGTTGGGAGATGCCCGTGCCCGAGGTCATCTGGAGCGACTTCTTCACCGACAACGCGTTCGGGCACACGGGGTTCACCGGCACCAGCCTCTGGATCGACCCCGATCACGACCTCTTCGTGGTGTTCCTCACCAACCGACTGAATTCCAAGGCCGACGAGGAGCGGATCCACGATCTCAGGCGCTGGGTCCATCGTGCCGTTCACGGATGGATCGTCGATCCCATGTCCGCGCCGGCCGCAGCCAGGGCGGCAGCGGAACGGAGCGAGCCGACGGACGATGCGATTGGCGAGGTATGCGAGTCGGCCGGTCCAGACGTCTAGTCCGGCATCCTCTTCGTTGAAGCGATCCTCAGGCGACACCCCTGCCCGCCACGACCTCGGGGGGGACCGCGTATCTGTTGCTCGGCGTCACTGCGGGCGCCGGAGCGGTCGTCATCTCGAGGGCCCGTATACACCGAGACGGCGATCCAGCGCATTACCTCGGCTCACCGCACCACCTCGAACGCCCGCCGCCGCCCGGGTCCGAATCGGAAGACCGCGAAGTCGTCATCGAACGCCACGGCCCGATGTACGCCGAGCCGCAGCATGAGGGCGAAGCTCGTTCGGTCGGCCAGGGAGAAGTCCTGGTCGGGAAAGTCCTGACCGATGGTCCAGGCGATCTGAAGGTCTGCGTCGCCAATGCACTCGAGCCGGGCCACGCCGCTCTTGAGTCCCAGCCAGAAGGCCTCTGCGGCCGCCCTCCCGAGTCGGTACCGGAGAAGCGTCCACGTCTCCAGCAGGACGTGGTCGGACGTGACCAGCGGCTCAGCGGCCGAGAGGATCTCCTTGGCCCGTTCGTTCCAGGCGTCGTCCCGGTCCGCGGCCGCATACCACGTCGAGGAATCGACAAAAAGGCTCACCGGTCAAGCGCCTCCTCGACCGAGGGCCTCGGCGATCATCGCATCCTTGTTGCGCGCCACGTCGGACCCACCGGATCCCCCGAGATCGAAGACGGCCCCCACATCATTACCGCCGGCATCCGCACCCAGGTCCCGCGCGATGAGCTGACGCACGTACTCGGCCAGGGAAATGCGCAGCGCTCCCGCACGCTGGCGGGCTTTTTGGAGCATCTCTCGCTCCATGGAAATCTGTGTGCGTGTCATCATTATACCTACATAATGATGTAAGAGACCTCGATCCGCAACCGGCATCGTTCTCCCGAACCGCGACCCGAGGCCCTCCAAAGGAACCCGGATCGCTGGGCCTCCACATGGCCGGAAAGGCCGGCCACGCGCTAGACTTGGGTCATGACACCATTCATCGCGTCTCTGTACATGGCCTCGGCCGCCAGCTTTTCGGTCGGCTTGCTGGCCGGCGTCCACGACGGAGCCTGAGCAGGCATGAAGAAACTCTTCCGCCAACCGCTGGTCCACTTCCTGGTCGTGGGCACCCTGCTCTTCGTCGGCTGGCGAGCGACCGCATCGAGAGCCGACAGCGGATCGGATGAGATCGTCGTGACTTCCAGCCAGATCGAGCAGCTCAGCTCAGGCTTCCGCATGACGTGGCAGCGACCACCCACAGAGGCCGAGCTCGCCGGCCTCATCGGGGACCACCTCAAGGAGGAGGTCTACTACCGGGAAGCGCTGGCTCTGGGCTTTGATCGTGACGATCAGATCATCCGCAGGCGGCTTCGCCAGAAGATGCAGTTCCTGACCGAGGACGTGGCGTCTGCCGTGGAACCGACCCGGGCCGAGCTCCAGACGTTCCTGGACGAGAATCCCGACATGTTCCGTCTCGAGCCGCGCATTACGTTCCAGCACATCTACTTCAGCGTCGATCGACGCGGAGAGGACGCGCCTACGGACGCCGCCCGTTTCCGGGATTCGCTCCGGGACCAGGGCGGCAACGTCGATCCGTCTTCGGTGGGAGATCCATTCGTCCTGCCTCATGCGTATGTAGAGGCCCGCACGACCGAGGTGGCCGGTGACTTCGGAGGCCGCTTCGCGACGAGCGTGGAGGCGTTGCCGGTGGGCGAATGGGAGGGGCCCGTGGAGTCAGGCTACGGTCTGCACCTGGTACGGGTCGACGCGCGCGTGGACGGCCGGGCCCCGGCGCTGGACGAGGTGAACGACCTGGTCCGGCGCGAGCTCCTGACGAGGCGGCGTCAGGAGGCCGAGGAGGCTGTGTTCGGGGCGCTGCGAGACCGGTACACCGTGAGCGTAGAGTGGCCGGAGGGTATGGAGCCATTGGAGGTCGAGGGCGTCGGGCGATGAGCGTCCAGTACCTGCCCAGGCGTTGAACCGTGCTGACTGAAGATGGCCACCGGGTAGCGGGAGACGGCGACTCGAAGGAGAAGAAAGCCATCCTCCAGCTCAACCGACTGGAGACCCTCAGCGATGTGGTCTACGCGCTGGTGCTTTGGCGCCTCTTCACGCTGTTTCCCAGTCCAACCCAGGAAGATTGGGGGCGGGAGACGATCGGTGGGTTCTTCCTGGACGAGCTCCCGGTGTTCGTGGCCGTCGGCATCGGGCTGGCGTTCACGATCATCTACTGGCTACAGAGCAACGCCTTGCTGGGCGACCTCGAGCGCACGGACGGTCGGCACACCGTGCTGAGCGTCGTGCAGATCTTCCTCCTGTTGATCTTCTTGAAGATCGTGGGACTGAGCGTTGCGCTGGAGCCGTCGGCCGGTGTCCGCGCGATGGAGAGCCTGGCTACGGCGTCGGTGGGAATCGCCGGAGCGTGGGCGTGGAGCTACGCGATCAAGGACCGCCGACTGCTCTCGCCGGACGTCTCGGACGACGACGCGCTGGCCACGCGGGACCGGATCACCGCCGAGCCTCTCACGGCCCTGTTCACCCTGCTCTTCGCGTTCTTCCCGATCTTCTGGGAGCTGTCCTGGTTCAGTTACCCGATCATGATCCGGCTGGTGCGGCGGCGGCGGGTGCGCAAGGCTGCAGCATGACCCCCCGGACCGCCCTGTCAAGGGCGACTGTGATTCTCACGGTCACACACGCTGCCCTGCTGTTTGCGTCCGGGTTCCTGGAGGCCCAGGAGCTCGAGCCTCGCCTGCTGACGAACGTGCCCGTCGGGATGAACTTCGCCCTCGTTGGGTACGCGTACTCACGAGGCAACATCCTGCTCGACCCGGCCGTTCCCGTAGAGGACCTGGACTCGAAGCTCCATACGTTCGTGGGCGCGTACGTGCGCGCGCTCGACATCGGGGGGCTGGCAGGCAAAGTCGACGTCATTCTCCCCTTCGCCTCCGGTGATTGGACGGGCAAGCTCGAAGGCCAGGACACCGCCCGCTCCGTGACCGGTTTCGGTGATCCCAGAGTCCGGCTCTCGGTCACGTTGGTCGGCGCGCCGGCCCTCGAGGCCGCGGATTTCGCCACCTACCAGCAGGGCACCATCGTCGGCGCCAGTGTGCAGGTCATGGCGCCGTTCGGCCAATACGACTCCAGCAAGCTCCTCAATCTCGGGTCTAATCGCTGGGCGGTGCGCTCCGTCATCGGCGCGTCCCAGGCGGTGGGGCCGTGGACGCTGGAAGCCTACGGCGGTGCCTGGGTCTTCACGGAGAACTCCGACTTCTTCGGCGGCAGCACCGTTACCCAGAAACCGCTCCTCGTTGGGAAGGCTCACGTCATCTACGACTTCTCCCGTGGCCGCTGGCTCGCCTTCGATCTGGGATACGGGATCGGCGGGCGCACGACCATCGACGGCAACGTACGGGACACACGTATCTCGACCTTTCGCTTCGGCGTGACGCTCGCCTTGCCGCTGGCCGCCTCACACACTCTACGCCTGGTCGCGGCCAGCGCGGCCCGCATCGAGCGTGGCCCGGACTTCGACGCGTTAGGGACCAGCTACCAGTACCGGTGGGGGGGCACGCCATGATTGGTCATTCCGGCAGCTCAGGCTCAGCATGGCCTCGCTGGGGGAGTGGCGAGGCTGAGCAGTGGCGAGCGCTGGGCTGGAGTGGGCTCGTGGGGGTGCTTCTGTGCGTGGTCAACGCCTGCACGGGGGCGGAGGACCAGACCGCGGGAGCCGCGGACGAGGGTGGCGTGGAGGAGCAGGCGCCCCATTGGGGATACGAGGCCCATGACGGCCCGGTTATGTGGGCGAGCCTCAATCCCGCCTGGACGCTCTGCAGCGACGGCCACCGGCAATCACCCATCGACTTGCCGACGGGCCTGGAGCCCGAGGAGGGATCGAAGCGCCGGCGCTACCTACCAGCGTCCCTGCGGATCGCACGGAACGAGCACGTCGCGGACATCCTCGACAACGGCCACACGATCCAGGTCAACACGGACGCCGGTGGCGTGCTGGAGCTGGACGGTCTGGAGTTCGATCTGATCCAGGGACACTTCCACAGCCCCAGCGAGCATACGGTCGATGGAAGGCACGCGCCGCTTGAGATGCACCTGGTTCACCAGGGTCCCGACGGACGACTGGCAGTAGTGGGCATTCTGATCGAGGAGGGGGACCTGACCCCGGCCTTCGACGCCATCATCCAGAATCTCCCCTCCGCACCAGGAGAGTCCCGTCACGTCGAGGGGGTGACCGTGAACGCTCTCGATCTGTTGCCAGCCTCCGAGGACTACTACCGGTACGAGGGCTCCCTGACCACACCACCGTGTCTCGAGGTCGTGACATGGCTGGTGATGGCTGCGGCCGTCACGCTGTCCGAAGGGCAAATGCGGGCGTTCACGGCTCTGATTCCCGGCACGAACCGACCGGTCCAGCCGCTGAACGGCAGGGTGATCCGTTTGCGGACCGGTGGGCCGCCTTGAAGGGCTGGCCCATGACGCGCCGAGCCGGGGTTGCCGCACGGGGCGGACGTGTCGTTGGGAAGCCCCCTCGGCTCGTGGGCCGTTTGATCGCAGCGGTCGCAACGCTCGCGTTGGTGGCCGAGGCTGCCGGAGCGCAGGGATCCGAGGGCCCACGGGACAGCCAACCTCCGAGCCCGGTGAGCCACGGGGTCCAGGAGGGCGAGCCCGCCGACACCACCCGACCCTCGGTCCGGATCGGCCACGGCAGCCGAGGCGTGGAGATCGAGACCGAGGACGGCCGGTTCCTCATCCAGATCCAGCCCCGCCTCCAGTTCCGCTTTACGGGCGGCACTCTGGGAGACACCGTGCTGGCCGACCGCGTCACCGAGGGCATGACCTTCGGCGTCAACCGTGCGCGCATCAAGATCGGCGGGCACGCGTTCACGCCCGACCTCACCTACTTCTTCGAATACGAGCTCCAGGGCAACGCCCTGCTCGACTTCAGGGCCCAGTACCGCCTCGCACCTTGGCTGAGCCTGAAGGTCGGGCAGTGGAAGGTCCACTATAACCGGGAGCGGGTGATCTCGTCGGGGCAGCAACAGCTGATGGATCGCTCGCTCATCAACCCTGTCTTCACGCTGGATCGGCAGCAGGGCGTTTCTCTCTATGGCCGATTCGACGGGGGTGGGCTGGCGGACTTCAGCTACTGGACGACCGTGGCCACCGGTACAGGCAGGGCCGGCAAGTCCAACGACGACAGCCACCCGCTGGTCATGGGGCGACTCCACTGGAACCTCATGGGCGAGCCCATCGGGTTCTCGGGATCGGACCTGGGAGGGACCGAACGGCCGGCGCTTCTACTGGCCGCGGCCGCTGCCACCAACCGGAGTCCATATACCCGGTTTTCACAGGCGGGTGGAGGCCAGCTTCCGGACTTCGACGACGGGGAAGCCGGCCAGTACCGCGTGAACCAGTGGACCGCCGAGACGGCCTTCAAGTACCTTGGCATCTCCTGGCAGCAGGAGTTCCACTGGAAGCGCATCGACGACACGGTGAATGACGTCCGCACCACCCTGGTCGGAAACTACGCCCAGGTCGGTGTCCTGCTCGGAACCCTCTGGGAGAGCTTTCCGCGCCAACTGGAGTTGGCCGTCCGCCACACCTTCTACGACCCGGAGGTCGGCGAAGAAAGCGACATCCAGCAGGAGATCTCGCTCACGACCAACTGGTTCTTCAACGGACACCTCAACAAGCTCTCGGCCGAGCTGCTGTGGCTCACCGCCGATACCCGCACAGGAGATGAGAAGGACAGCCTCGGCTTGAGGCTTCAGTGGGATGTTTCGATGTGACCACCACCGACCGGGCCCGCCCCCGATCGATCACGCGGAAGGGAGGATCTCGACTGATGCGAACTACGCTTGCGGGCATCCTGGCACTCCTGGTCTGGGCGGGGGCCACGGATCATGCGGCCGCCCAGACTCTGGGCGTCGTAGGGGGGCTCAACATGTCCTCCATCAAGGGCGACGCGCCCGACAAGGTGAAGTGGGGCGGAAAGACGGGTTTGGTCCTGGGCCTGGTGGGAGAATTCCGCCTCGCCGAGGACGTCTACCTGCTGCTCCAGCCGACGTTGACGAAGCGCGGCAGCAGCCTGGGCGTCGAGGTAGAGGGCCAGGAGGAGCCGGTGGACAGCGGCAGCGTGTCGTTGGACTACGTGACCCTGCCCGTGCTCGTGAAGGTCATGGCCGGGAACGGTCGCACCTTCGTCACGAGCGGCCTGGACTTCGGCATTCTGACCGGAGCGACCTTCACGGAAGGGAGCAACGAAGAGGACGTCAAGGACCGCCTGGAGGACTTCGACGTGGCCGTGAACTTCGGCTTCGGCGGCATCGTGTTCGCCGGGAGGCCCAACGTGAGTCTCGAGCTCAGGTACTCCCAGAGCCTCATGAATCTGGCGAACAGCACCACGACCGAAGAGGCGCTGCCGGTGCGGTTTCGGTCGAGCGGCTTCCAGCTCATTGCGGGTGTCCTTCTGCCCCTGGGAGGTGGACGATGAACGCGCAGAGAACGTCCAACGGCCCGGGAGCTCCCGATCGCCCGAGAACGGCCAATCAGCCTCGTGCATCGAACGCGGCCAACTCGACTGCCGGACCGCTGCGGATCCAGCGACCGCGCCTGGGTGCAATGGCCCGCGCGGGTCTACTCCTGGCCCTCGGATCCCTGTTGCCGATCGGTGCGGCCAATTGCCTTTCAGCACAGGGACCCGAAGAGGGGCCGGACAGACTACGCCCCCTCCTCGGTGACCACCGCTTCATCCCCAACAACATCACCCGGGATCCGTTCTCGCGGACGTTCGTGCGGAACAGCCTGGGGATTGGTCAGGCCCTGGACATCCAGTTCACTCCGAGGCTCGACATCGGTGGTGGGGATACGATTCCGGGGCTGAGCGGCGATCTCCTGTTCGCGGTCCTGGACTTCGAGTACCAGTACGCCGTGAAGGATTGGATGGCCGTGTGGGGCAAGGTCAATCTAGTGGGTCGGCTCGGTACCGACGTGGGAGCCATCCTATCACAGGGGGCAACGGTCCTGACCGGCTTCGAGCTGGGATGGCTGATCCGTCTGGTCGAGACCGAAAAGGTGGGCCTCTCGGCTACTGCGAACCTGTGGAACAACAGCTTCACGGGTGTGAACTTCGCCGACTGGATCGAGGGCATCATCGAGGACGAGCAAGTCCCGCTCGTACGGGATGTGCCATCGGTCCGGGCAGGCGGCGGGCTACGCTTCGCGTGGGCGGCGAGCGATCTGGTCGGCGTATTGGCCAGCACCGAGATCGGCGTGGGCGAGTCAGTCGCCCGCAGGGGAGAGGACCAGGTGTCGTTCCAGCTGGCGGGTGCGGTCGACCTCGACCTGTACGCTCGCATCTCAGTGCCGTTGGGCTTCGCTCTGGCTTCCGGATCGCCTACACAGGCCGGGAGGACTTTGTGATCGCGATCGATTCGAGATTCTCGAGTCTCTCGTTTACGGACGAGGCGTCGGAGGATGAGAACATCGACAGCGGGTCGCTCCTGCTGAACATGCGGTACTACTTCTAGATGGGAAGGCGGCAGGCACTCACTCCGCTCCGCCAGGTGCCGGCATAGTGGCCGAGGCCGCGCGCTGACCGAGGACGGCCTCGGCGTGCGGGCTCCTTGACGCGCCACGACCCGGACGGACGAGACGGAGGGACGAGACATTGGCGATGCTACGCCCCCTGGGCACGATCGCTTGATGAGGGGCATGTGGAGACAGGCACGGGGGCTGGCGCGGTCGCTCGCCGCCCTCACGGTCCTATCGGTGTCGGTGGCCCTGCCCGTGCCAGCCGTCGCACAGTCGGGCGCTCTGACCGACCTCAACCTGCCGTACCTCCATTACTTCGGGTTCGGGGTCTTCAAGGTGGGCGACCAGCAGATCTGGACGCTGCGCGGTCGCCTCACGCCCTCCATCCGCAGCCACGAGGGCGGCAAGATCGGGATCGCGCCTCGCCTCTCCGGGTCGATCTCGGGGATCCGGCAGGATTCGTTCCAGGAAGAGCTCCGGACGTCATCAGTCCTCACGGCTGCAGTGGGCCTGGAGCTGCGCTTTCCATTGAGTGAGCGCTCGCTCATTCGTACCTATGGTGACGTAGGCGCAGGATTCGACCTGGAGCACGACAACGAGGCCGGATTCGGCCTCCTGGGCATCTTGGGTGAGTTCGTCTTTCCGTGGAAGGGGCTGGAACTCGGACTGCAGCCCAGCGTCGACCTCGCGGGGAGCGTGTCGTCCCTCGACAACCTGAGCGACCGTCTCCTCGCAGTGCAGTTGAAGGGAGATGCCCGGCACTACCTGGACTTCCGGATCTGGGGCAACCGGGCCCAGGTCGGGGTCTACGGATACGTTGGGGGGTTCTTCGGGGACACCGACCTGGACGCTGAACCCGGCGGGACCCAGTCCGTCAATCGCCAGTACGAGCTCGGCGTCACCTTTGGCACGCATCCGCGACCGAAGATCATCCTGTTCCGGCCTCTCATCAACCTGGGCTTCCGCTGGGGACCAGACCTGCGGGGGATCCGCTTTGGGCTGGGTGACCGGATGACGCGGCTACCGCCCATCCCATAGGCTGCGACGCGACATCACTGAAGCTGCGGCTGCGCAGATTCCACGCGCGGCGGAGGCGACTCAGGCCATGCATCGAGGCCTCCACCATCCCATGAGCGACGGTCGCCGCAGTCCCAACCGCATGAGCGAGACTTCGGACCCACCCTTGTGGGGCGATGGTCCTCCGACCCCAAGACGCTGGCGCGTGGCTACCCCGCCATGCCATGGTGTTGGCGGAGGTAACACTGATGAGAATCCCGCTCCTTCGCGCGGTGGCACTCGTCATGTTGGGCCTGGGGTCCGGCGCTTGCGCTTCGGGCTCGCCCGGCGTGGCCGACGAGATTCGTCGCGACTACGAAGACCGCATCTACATTGCCGACCAGGATTCCGCCCCTCCACGCGCGCTGGTCGCAGCCGCTGAAGCGGCCCGCTACATGCGGAAGCTCGACGAGGCGGATCTCTATCTGCGCATCGCCGAGATGAGCGACCACAGCGAGGGCGACCACAATCTGATTCTCCGCGAGCGCCTCTGGCTCGAGCTGGCAAGCGGCGGAGGCGTCGAGGGTGTGCAGTCGCTCTTCCAGGACGCCAGGAAGCGTCGGGAGTTCCCGCCGACCGAGGTGGCCGGCTGGGCATACAGCTTCCCCGAGCTCCTCGTCGGAGGGCAGCTCGACACGCTCATCGAGAAGCTCTCGGGCGACGCAGCCGACCCCGCCTACCGGTGCGACTGCTTCGCGGCGAAGGCCTGGATGCACCGAGCCGCCGGCCGCCTCGATGTCTCACGCATCTACTGGGACTCCGTCGTGGCCGAGTCGGTCGCCGAACGGGAATTCGTCGATTCCTACGACGAAGCCGACTTCAGGGCTCTCCGGGCCCGAAACCTGGCGCGGGCCGGGCACGCCGAGGAGGCGCATGCGGAGCTGGAGCGCGCCCTGGCGGTCGACATCTCGGCCTTCGAATCGGTCTTCATTCGGCGGCGGCGCGCCCAGTACTACGCCGAGCTGGGCAACGTCGACGGTGCGGTTGCAGACCTGGAGTTCCTGCTGTCGGTACCCTCTCCGGTCACGGTCCACACCCTCGAGAGTCGCATGGCGTGGTCGCTGATCCGGGAAGACCCCGTGTTTCAGGCCATGCTGGAGCGGGCTCGCGAGGGCGGGTAGGTCCCACGGGCCGGGCTACGCGCCGGCACGTCAGTCGTTGCCCATGGACGTTGATCACCCCGGTTCTGTCAGGTGGTTGTGCGGGTCGCGTTCCGCGCGCGGCATGGTCGTGGGTCCTGGCGCGATGCCTGCTAGCCGTGGGTTCGAGATCCCTATTCGTCTCGGGGCGGATCGTTCCTGACCACCGACCCGTCCTTCATGACGAAGACCACCCGGCCGAGTGCGGACGGGTCCTCCGTGGGGTCCCCGGCCGTAGCGATCAGATCGGCTTCCAGCCCTGGAGCGACCCGCCCGATCTCGTTTTCCAGGCCGAGCGCTTCCGCGGCGAGGGACGTTGCCGACACGATCGCGTCCATGGGGTCTTGTCCACCAACCTCGATCCGGTACACCAACTCCTGGTAGTTACGGCCGTGAGTGCCGGCTACCGCGTCCGTGCCGAAGACCATCTTGAGACCGGGCACCTCGAGTCCGGTTTGGAAGACCGCCAGCGCCTTCGGCTGGGCTTCTCCCATCAGGGCGAAGCCCTCTTCCGTGTAGTTCCCCACGCCCAGGAAACGGTCGGCGTTTTCGAAGTAGTTCCGGAACACCAGGTCGATGTTCGGATCGAGATAGACGCCGTGCTGGGCCATCAGCTCGAGCGTGGGGCGGTCCAGGAGGGCTCCGTGCTCGACACCGGTGCAGCCGGCGGCCACCACGCGCCGGACGGCCTCGGGGTCGTAGGCGTGCACAAAACTGCGGAGTCCTCGGTCGCGGGCCTGCCCGCAGGCGGCGTCGAGCTGCTCCTGGCTCAGAGTGGGCCCACCGCCGTCCCGGATACTGGCGGAGGCGAAGATCTTGATCACGTCCGCACCCCGATCGGCGAGCTCGTCCACGCGAGCCCGGATCTCTTCCGGCGAGCCGGTTCGTGCCGTGATCGCCGACACCGAGGTGATCACCCTGGGGCCCGGCACCTGACCACTGGCGATGGCTTCTCGGAGGGGCAGATCCACCGGCGCACCCAGGCTCTGCACGGTCGTGACGCCGCTCGTGAGAGTGGTGTACGCATTCGCTGCCGCGTAGAGCGCGGCGTCTTCCGGCGACTCGTCCACGTCTGAGCCGTGCGTCCTGCCCGTGGACCGGTCGAAGTGCCAGCCGATGTGGACGTGGGTGTCGATCAAGCCTGGAAGGAGGGTCAGATCGCCCAACTCATACCGGACGTCTCCCCGGCCTTCTCCACCCGGGACCACCTCGACGATGCGGCCGTCGCGGATGACCACGTCCCGATTCGCGGCCGATCCACCGGAGCCGTCCAGGACCCGGCCGGCGTGGAGAACGATGGTTGGATCCTGGGCGTGGGCGTGGGTGGTCAGGGGACCCAGGGCCAGAGCGGCACAGAGGGACCAGGAGGCCCAGTGGGTCCACGATATCGTACCAGTCACAGCGCGTTGCCCGATCGTCAGTCCACTCACTGAAGCCTCCCTGCCATTCGCGTCACACGAGTCTCCCTGCCATTCGCGTCGTCCGAGCCGCCCTGACAGCCGCCTCACCCGAGTCGCTTTGACAGTCGTGCCACGAGGCCGTCCGGACATCCCTCAGTTGGTGGGGAGCGGCGGCGCCTGACCCTCCGGCAGCGGTGACTCGTACGGCTCGCCTCCCGTGGCTTCCTCATGGGCGGCCTTGGCTCGGGCTAGCAGGTCCGCGTCCGTCAGTATCTCGGCCCCCATGAGCGCCAGAGCCTTGGCGGCCACCTGGGCGCCCTTAACCGCGCCCGGCGTGCCGTGGGACGCGCTCGTGGCCCAGGAGTGCCACGGCACATGCTCCGCAGCAGTTGTCACCGAGAACTCCACAGTCGGCGTGATGTGGCTGACCTCCGCCACGTCGGACGAGCCGCCTTCCGCCATCTCCGGTTGGGGCGCCAACGCCTTGATCGTGTCGTTCAACCCGCTCTCTTCGACCTCGAGGAATGCTTGAAGCTCCTTCGCGAATGCCTGGTCTTCGCTGCCGAACTGGGGCGGTCCCACGCGCTCGAGGTTGGCCTGCATGGCCTCCTGAAGCGGGCGGTTGAGCACATAGGCGTGCACGCCCGTGTTCAGGAAGACCTCGTGGGTCGTGTGCGTCATCTTGGCGGCGCCCTCGGCGATATCGAGGATCCAGTCGTAGTTCTCCTCGACCACGGTCCGCGTCGTGTCGCGCACGTAGTACCAGACCTTGGCGTGCTCGGGCACCACGTTCGGCGCCTCACCGGCGTTGGGGATCACATAGTGGATGCGCGCGCTGGGCTCGATGTGCTCCCGCATCATGTTGACGCCGTGATTCATCAGCTCGACGGCGTCGAGTGCGCTGCGGCCGTTCCATGGGTCGGCCGCGCCGTGGGCCGCCTGGCCCCGGAAGGTGACCTCGAAGTTGTTGAGGGCTCGGGCCCGGTTGTTGGAGACGCCTGTCTCCTGCCCCGGATGCCATACGATGGACGCGTCGAGGTCGTCAAAAAGGCCGTCTCGAGCCATGTAGACCTTGCCCACCACGGTCTCCTCGGCCGGCGTTCCGTACAGGCGGAGGGTACCCGGCACGTCGTGATCTTCCATCATGCGCTTGAGGGCGATGGCGGCGGCGACCGAACCCGCTCCGAAGAGGTTGTGCCCGCACCCCTGGCCATGAATGTGGCCATCCTCCCTGGCGGCCCGCCGGGGCTCCACCGCGTTCCCGATGTTGGGGAGCGCGTCATACTCAGCCAGAACGCCCAGGATTGGTGACCCGGTGCCGTACGATGCCAAGAAGGCAGTGGGCATACCGGCCACGCCGCGCTCCACCGTGAAGCCCTCCTCTTCCAGGAGATCCGCCAAGTAGTTGGCCGACTGGGACTCCCGCAGCGCGATCTCCGAGTAATCCCAGAGCCGCATCGACATCTGACCCACCAGGTCTTCCAGGCCGGTGGCGTGGTCGAGGGCGGACTGCTTGGCGTCCTCGACGGACTGACCGGAGATCGGTGCGATCGCGGCCAGGCAGAGGAACAGCGCGACAGCCGGCGACGAGCGAAGTGGAGACGGGGAGGCGGACATCGTGACCTCGTCTGATTGGGAACGACTGAGTTTCATGCGGACGGACAGTGTCGGCGGTGGGGTGCCGGGAGGCAAGTGGGTGGGAGTGGACTCTGGCCGAACGGTCGACCAGCCGTCGCCGTTCTACCTGCGCTTCACGCCCGTACCGGTGAGCCGAGGAGCGCGCTTGAGTTCAGTGGCTGGGACGTTTCCGCGGAAACGTCTCGGCGCCTGGCTTGCGACGCCGGCCTGGTCGTACATGACACACGCCCCCGACGGCGCGCTGCTGCACGTGGGCCGGAAGACCGGTACCGTGCCGCCGGCCCTGCGCCGGGCTCTGGGCCACCGGGACCGGGGATGCCGCTTCCCGGGCTGCGGCCTCCGCTTCTGCGACGCCCGTCACCTCACGCACTGGGCCGATGGCGGTGCCACGTGCCTCGGCAACCTCGTGCTGCTCTGCCGGCGCCGTCACCGGGCCGTGCACGAGGACGGCTTCCGGGTGGAGCTCGAACCGGGGCGCGGCGTCACGTTCTACCGGCCCGACGGACGGATCCTCCCCACCCCGGCGCCCGTGCCGAGGCTGCCGGATCAGCCGGGCGGGCACCTCCTCGCCGACCACCGCAGCCGGGGCATCGTGCCCGACCTCTGCACCACCACCCCCCTCTGGGCTGGCGAGACCCTCGACCTCGACATGGCCGTTGCCGCCTTCAGAAGCGTAGGCGCCTTCAGCAAGTTGGGATCAGTGCCCTCGCGATCGTGAGAGGTGGGGAGAGCAGGACGAATCGCGACGGCAGGATCGGTGGGACCGTGAGCGGGGGCAGGACGGATCGGGACGGCAGAATCCGGTGGGATCTTGAGCGGCAGCAGGACGGGTCGGGACGGCAGGATTCGGTGAGATCGTAAGGGGAGGGCAGGAGCAGGCATGAGGGACGCCCCTCACTCGAACACCACCTCGCCTCCATCGACGACCAACCGGTCGTCCAGCCAGACCGACGGTGCGTACAACACCTGGTCGATGTGCACGGCGCAGCGGACGGTTCCGCCG
>JBDHHQ010000013.1:0-211124 GCA_039589315.1 Gemmatimonadota bacterium | reverse complement strand
TCGCCGCCGGAGCCCCCGTCGCCGAGGCCGAGGTAGAGCATGCCATCGGGCCCGAAGGCCAGATGTCCGCCATTGTGGTTCGAGAACGGCTGGGACTGGCTGAGGATGTCGATACCGGAGCTTGGATCCGCCCGATCACCCGATGCGGCCTCGGTGAAACGGCGCACTCTCGACGTACCGGCTCGGTCCGTAAAAGAGACGAAGAGCCGACGGTTTTGCTGGAACGAAGGGTGAAACGCCAATCCCAGCAGACCGCGCTCGCCCTGGAAGCTCACCTCGCCGGTGAGGTCGAGGTAGGGGCCGCCCGTGAGCTGGCCGTCGGCGGTGGCCACCAGAACGCGGCCAGCTTGCTCCACGACGAACAGCCGACCGTCGCCGGGGGCGTGAGTGAGCAAGACGGGGGCCTCCAGCCCGGTCAGGAACAGGGCCGCTTCGAGCTCCAGGCCCTCGGGTGGGGGCATGGTGTCCACCGGAGGCGGATCCGGGGTCACGGGTCCACCGGGTCCGGCCGGCTCCGACTGGTCGGCGCACGCCGGCAGGGCGAGGGCCAGCGTCAGGGCCAGGGTTCCGTCGGGGCTTGTCCTGCGAGTCACGCGCCTCCTCCTACGGGGAACACGAGAGATACGCAGGGGAGCCGTTCCCATGTCATCGGCAGGGCCAAGCTCCACCGCGAGACGCCGGCTGCGGTTGACACGGTGCGCTGCCCAGACTCGGTTCCCCGACCATGGACCTGAAGAAAGCCCAGCTGAGCGTCGACGCTTGGATCTCCCAGTTCGAGGAGGGCTACTGGCCTCCGCTGGCCATGCTGGCCCGCCTCGTGGAGGAGGTGGGTGAGCTTGCGAGGGAGATCAACCACCGGTTCGGCAGCAAGCCGAAGAAGCCAGGCGAGCCCGAGCAGGACCTGGCCATCGAGCTCGCCGACATCTTGTTCGTGCTGATCTGCCTCGCGAACGAGCAAGGGATCGACCTGGACGAGGCGCTCGAGCGGGTGCTGGACAAGTACCGCACCCGCGACGGCGAGCGCTGGGAGCTGAAACAGCCTAAGGCCTGATCCCTCAGCCGGGGAACGCTGCCAGCACCTCGACGCACCGCTCCACTTCATCGGCGGTGTTGTAGAAGTGCGGGCTCACCCGCACGTGGCCCGGTCGGTAGTCGACGATGATCCCATGCGCGGCGAGGTGACGGACGGCCGCCGCGGGTTCGTCGTGCCGCACCGTGACGATGGCGGAGCGCCGTGCCGGGTCGCTCGCAACGCTCAGATCGAGACCCGCGGCGCTGGCAGCCTCGATCAGGTGGGCCGTCAACTCGGCGTTCCGCGCCACCACGGACGGCATGCCAACCTCGTCCAGGATCTCCTGTCCGCCCAGGGCCGTGTGGACGGTGGGTAGGGCGGGTGTGCCCATCTCGAAGCGCCGGGCGTCGTCTCGGTACTCGAAACGGGTCACGTCGAAGTCGAATTGCCGCCGGTGCGCGAACCAGCTCGTGAGCCGAGGCTGGAGCCGGGTGACGAGGGGCGCCCGCACGTAGAGGTAGGCCAGCCCCGGCCCCCCGCACAACCATTTGAGGGGGCCGGACGTGTAGAAATCCACCCCCCAAGCCGGCAGGTCGAGCTCGACCTGTCCTGCCCCCTGGTAGCCGTCGATGAGGGTCATGGCACCGGATCGACGGGCGATGTCGGCGAGGGTCGGGAGATCCTGGACGAACCCGGTGGCGAAGAAGACGTGGCTGGTGGCGAGGAACAAGGTGCGCTCGTCCACCGCCGCCTCGAACTGTGCGGGGTCGATACGAACGCCGTCGGGGCTCGGCAGCACCACGAGCTCCAGGTCCGGCCGCACGTGCCATTGGTACACCAGGGTGGGGAAATCCAACTCGGTGCAGACGATCCGGTTCCGGCCCTCCCGGGGCACGCTCTCGGCCACCGTGGCCAGGGCTACCGACGTGGAGGGCATCAACGCCATCTGGGCGGCCTCGCCGCCGTGCAGGCGGGCGACCCGGGACCTGAGATCCTCCACGCGGCCGAGCCAATGCTCGTACCAGGCGGAGGCGCCCATGGCGTGCCACCGGTCCAGGAACTCCCGCAGGTGAGACTCGGCCCGATGGGAGAGGGCCCCGAGGGAGCACGAGTTCAGGTAGATGCGCTCTTCCAGGATCGGGAATTCGAAACGACGGAAAGGATCGCTCATGACTTGTCGCGCCGATGGGGCAAGGAAGCCTGCCGAACCGCCTCGATCACCCATCGGGACGCCAGCCCCGTGAAGGGCGGATCGGACGGCGTGGAGTACGGCCGCCGCCACGGTAGGGAGCGGGGCCCGGCGCCGCCAGGCGTGAGCACGGCCTGCGAGCACACGGAGAGGCCGGTAGTTTGTCGTGGTTCCCGACGGCCCACCGGCCACACTCCTGGTAAGATGGACTCGTGACGACCAATCTGGCAGAGCGTCTGAAGGCCCAGGCGCGAGAGATGGGCTTCGACCGGATCGGAATCGCCGATCCGAGGTCCAGCGACCACATCGAGCGCTACCGACGCTGGCTGGGCGACGGCGCCCACGGCGAGATGACCTATCTGGCGAGGCCCGACGCGGTGGCCCGAAGAGAGAACCTGGCGCTGACGCTGGAGGGCGTTCGGTCCGCCGTGGTGGTCGCCCAGGGCTATCCAGCAGGCGATCGGGAGTGGGTCCCGGAGGACCCGGCCCGCGCGGTCGTGGCCCGGTACGCCCGGGGGGGTGACTACCATGCGGTGATGGTCACCAAGCTGCACGCCCTTCTGCGCTGGCTGCGAGCCCAGGCCGGTACGACCGTGGTCGGTCGGACCTACGTGGACACTGGACCCCTGCTGGAGCGGGAGCTCGGACAGCGGGCCGGGCTCGGCTGGTTCGGGAAGAACACCATGCTGATTCACCCTCGGCATGGATCCTACTTCTTCCTGGGCGTCCTGCTCCTCGACCTGCCCCTTCCCTTCGATCCACCCTTCACAACGGACCACTGCGGCACGTGCACCCGCTGTCTGAGCGCCTGTCCGACGGAGGCTCTCCTCGGCCGAGGGGCCGACGGCGCACCGGTCATGGATGCCCGACGTTGCATCTCCTACCTGACCATCGAGCACCGGGGGCCGATTCCGGAGGAGCTTCGCCGTCCCATGGGGAACCGCGTCTTCGGCTGTGACATCTGTCAGGAAGTGTGTCCGTGGAACGAGAGGTTCGCCGGTCCAGCCACCGAGCCGGCCTACTCGCCCCGGGCGGATCTCGATGGCCCGCTCCTCATCGAGCTTGCCGAGCGCCTCCTTGCCATGTCCGAAAAGCAGTACCAACGCGAGTTCGAGGACTCGCCGCTGGCCCGCCCGCGTCGAAAGGGGATGCTTCGCAACGTGTGCGTGGCGCTCGGCAACTGGGGAGCCCAGGAGGCTGTGTCCGTGCTGGTTCGGGCCCTCGAGGATCCACAGCCGCTGGTGCGGGGGCACGCGGCGTGGGCGCTCGGTCGCATCGGATCGCAAGACGCGCTTCGGGTGTTGTCCTCCCGTCTAACCGCGGAATCGGATCCGTTTCCAGGCAGTGAGATCGAGCTCGCTCTGAACCCCTGAGCTGACCGCAGGCGCTCTTTCTCCGACCAGGTGACTGAGGACCCTCCCTGGTGGCATGCCGGATCAGCGCAACCTCATTCGTCCGAGCAGCGCGTCGTAGCGCGGATCGCTGCGCAGGGGCGCCAGATCAGGCACCACCCCGCACGGCCGTCATGGCGTCCTCGGGCCGCCCAAAGTTCTCGCTCCAGAGCCGGAACCCGGTCTGGGCATCCACGAGCTGTGCGGTCACTCGCAGCCGGTCGCCGGAGCGACGAACACTGCCCTCGACGAACGCTTCGACCTGAGGCGGGCAGCCTTCCGGGTGCGGTGAACGGGACGGACAGGCGCGGACGAATCGGTCAGGCCGCGTGCCGCCGCATGGCCGTACGGATCAGTGGGAAGCCGTAGACGAACCGGTCGGAGATTCGTAGAGGCGTCCCTTCCACCGGATGCGGTCTCCCCGGACCCAGCTGCGCACCAGGATCCAGGCGGTGACGGCGGCTCCCAGGGGGTAGAGGAGGCCGTACCGGATCGGAGCCCCCATGACCCAGGACACGGCGCTCCATAGGATCGCGGACATTGCAGTGACGAGCGTGCCCCAGAGTAGCAGCGACGCGGCACCGGCTGTCCAAAGAACGACCGTGAGGATCAGGGGCGGCGCCACCCACAAGCCGAGCATGAGCGCCACGGCGACAGGCAGCGCGACCCGACCCAGCGCGCCGCCAAAGGTCTGACGGGCCGCCGTCGCAGTGTTCTTCGACCAGCCCTCGACGATCTCGCGGAGGGAGGCGTACATGCGGGTTCTCAGTCGATTCGGAGCCTCGCGCACGCTCAGCCGCTGCCCGGCGGCCACCAGGATCTGGGCCAGCCGCAGGTCCTCCACGACCTCGTTACGGACGGCACCGTGGCCGCCGACTCTCGCGTAGCTGGACCGGCGCACGAGGACGTACTGCCCGTTCGCGATAGCGTCTCGGGCTCGGTCCGGTGGCAACGGCCGTCGGGGATCGCGATAGCGGAGCGCAAGGGCGAAGAAGAAGTGGGGCTGCACGAGCCGCTCCCAGAAGCTGTCCAGGATCTGGCTTCCCACCAGCGTCACTGCGTCTGCTCGATCCTCCTGCAGGGCCTCGACCGCGGCGCTCAGCAGGTCGGGTGAGTGTAGCGTGTCCGCGTCCGTGAACAGGAGAAGCTCGTTCCTCGCCTCCTGTGCGCCCCGTGCGCAGGCCCACGGCTTTCCGAACCAGCCCCGCGGTAGCGGCGTGCCCTCGACCACGCGCAAATCTCGAGCGTTGACACGCGCCACGCCTCGGGCGAGCTCGGCCGTCTGATCGTCGCTGCGGTCGTCCACGACGACGATCTCGAAATCGGGGTACTCCAGCGCCGCCAGGGACTCTAGGCAGGTCTCGATGTTCCGCGCCTCGTTCCGGGCAGGTACGATGATGGAGACCGGCGTGGTGGGGTGCTGACCGGCCGATGGGGACCCCGTCGCACCGGGGCTGGGGGGGGCGAGGGGCCGAGGCCTGTGCACGAGCAGCGCCGCGTAGAGCCCGAACAGGACCCAGGGCAGGGAGAGAAGGACCGCGGTGAGAACGTCAGCTTGGCTCATTCGCGACCCCACCGGAACTCCGGGTCCCCGCCGGGTGTTTCGCCGCAGTCGCAGGCCAGCAGGGGTCGGTTGCGACTCGTAACGGGGCGTTGGGCCATGGTCGTTTCAGGGCGATCGGAATGGAGGACGGCCAATCGGGCCCCATACCCCGAGGTGCCATTGTAGTGCGTCCCCGGTAGAGCGGCGGGGAAGCGGTCGGCATTGCCGGAGCGGGGCGTCACCGTAGTTTGACGCACGTTCACCCGTCGTCACCCCGAGACCCCGCTTCCCATGTACGCCAAACGACTCCGCGACTCCTCGCTGGCGGCGCTCACCGTCCTCGCCATGACGCTACCCGCGGCGCCCTCCGTTCTCGCGGCTCAGGAGGTCACCCTGGACTCCGCGTTCCTGGCCGGCTACGCCTGGCGCAACCTCGGTCCTGACCGCGGCGGACGCTCCATCGCCGTGAGTGGCGTGAAGGGGCGTCCGATGGAGGCCTACTTCGGCGCCGTCGGCGGTGGGCTCTGGAAGACCTCTGACGGCGGGGAGAATTGGGGCCCGGTGACGGACTTCAAGATCACGGCGGCGTCGGTGGGCGCCGTGGCTGTGAGCGAGACCGACCCCGACCTGCTCTTCATCGGTACCGGTGAGACGTGTATCCGCGGCAATATCATGCCGGGGGACGGCGTGTACCGGAGCCGCGACGCTGGGGAGACGTGGGAGCACGTCGGCTTCCGGGACTCACACGGCATCTCCAAGATCCGCATCCACCCCGACGATCCGGACGTCATCTTCGTCGCCTCATTCGGGAAATACAGCGTGCCCAGCGAGGAACGGGGCGTCTTCAAGAGCACCGACGGCGGCGACACGTGGCGGAACGTGCTATACCGGGACGACGAGACTGGCGCCATCGACATCGCCATCGACCGGAACAACCCGGACGTCATGTACGCGTCCCTTTGGCAGGCCTTCCGCAAGGAGTACACGGCCTCTTCGGGTGGGCCGGGCTCCGGCATGTTCAAGAGCACCGACGGTGGCGAGACCTGGACCGAGATCACCCGGGCCCCAGGGATGCCTCAGGAAGGAGTCGTGGGCCGCATCGGCCTGGCCGTGTCCAGCGCCAACTCCAGCCGGGTGTACGCCCTGTTCGAGCATGACGACGGCGGGCTTTTCCGCAGTGACGACGCGGGCGAGACCTGGGAGCTCGTGAACGCCGAGCGGGCCATCCGTCAGCGGGCCTTCTACTACACCCACGTGTTTGCGGACCACCAGGACGAGGACGTGGTCTACATGCAGAACACGTCTCTCTTCCACTCCACCGACGGCGGTGAGACCACCGAGGTCATCAACAACGGGACCCACGGCGACTTCCACGACTTCTGGATCGATCCCGACGACCCGGACCACCTGGTGGTCGGGAACGACGGGGGCGGCGCAGTCAGCTTCACGACCGGCAGCCAATGGACGGACCAGGAATTCTCGACGTCCCAGTTCTACAAGGTCGTCACCAGCGCCCACGTCCCCTTCCACGTATGCGGATCGCAGCAAGACAACAGCACACTCTGCCTGCCGTCCGCGTGGAATGCCGGCCGGGCCGGATTCGGCACGGGCGGTGGCGGTTTTGGACAAGAGCCCCGGACCGTGACCGAGGGCTCCATGGAGGTGGCGTACCGGGTGGGCGGCGGCGAGCCGGGGTACATCGCGCCGGATCCGCAGGATCTGGACATCTACTACGCCGGTGTCAACAACGGCCGCTACATCGACAAGTACAACCGACGGCTGGGCACGGCGCGGGAGGTGAACCCGTACCCCTGGTTCTACTCCGGCGAGCCGGCCATCGACATGGTGGAGCGGTGGCAGTGGACCTTCCCCATCATCTTCTCGCCCGTGGATCCCAACGTCCTGTACACGTCGTCCCAGCGCCTCTGGCGTACCACAGACGGCGGCAACTCTTGGGAGGCGCTGAGCGGTGACTTGACCCGGGCCGATCCAATGACACTGGGCCATTCGGGCGGGCCGATCACGGGCGACATGAACGGTCCGGAGGTCTACGCCACCATCTTCAGCGTGGGACCGGGCAAGGTGGACATCAACGAGATCTGGACGGGCTCCGACGACGGCCTGGTCCACGTGACTCGGGACGGAGGCCAGACGTGGGACAACGTGACCCCGCCCGACATGCCCGACTTTGGCCGGGTCAGCATGATCGACGCGTCGGCCTTCCAGGCGGGTAAGGCGTACCTCTCGGTTCGACGACCCCTCCTGGACGACTTCGCGCCCCATGTCTGGAGGTCAGACGACTACGGTCAGACCTGGACGAAGATCGTGGACGGCATACGGCAGGACGCCTATGTGCACGCGGTCCGTGAGGATCCGAACCGTGAGGGGCTCCTCTACGCCGCGACCCAGCACGGCGTCTACATCTCGTACGATGACGGCGCCAACTGGCAGGAGCTGAATCCCGGGTTCGCGGACATTCCTGTCGTGGACCTCATGGTCGAGCACAACGAGCTTGCCATCGCCAGCCATGGCCGGGGCTTCTGGGTCTTGGACAACATGGCGCCGCTCAGGCAGCTCAGCGCGACGACCACCACCCAGGATGTGGTCCTGTTCGATCCCCCCGTCGCGTACCGGTCGGCCAATGGCGTGACGCTGTCCTGGTGGCTGGCCGAGGCGCCGGAAGAGGCGATGCTGGAGATCCTGGATTCCAGCGGTGAGGTGCTTCGTACGTTCGAGGCCGAGGAGGCGCACGAGGCCACGGCGGCAGAACAGGATGAGGAGGCGCACGCGGAGGACGAGGAGCACGAGGATGGGGAGGATGACGACGACGACGAGGAAGAACGGGACCGCTGGGCTCCCCAGACCATCCCGGCCCAGGCCGGTCTGAACCATGTGCAGTGGGATCTGCGCGGGCAACAGGCCGTGGCCTTCCCCGGCATGATCCTCTGGGGAGTCCGATCCGCGATCGCACCCACTCTGCCACCCGGCACGTACACCGCGCGTCTCACCGCCGACGAGCACATCGAGACCACGCAAGTCGAGATCCGCCGCCATCCGTGGATCACGGATGTGGCGGATGAAGATCTCCGTGTCCAGTACGCCTTCAGCCGCGAGATCTGGGAGGAGGTCAACGCGGCCAATTCGTCCGTTGTGCAGATCCGGCGGGCCCGTACGCAGCTCATGGAGCGCCTGGAGAGCTCGGAGGACCCGGGCCTGCGAGAAGCCGCCCACGAATTCCTGATCCAGGCCGGCGAGGTGGAGGCTGACATCTACCAGGTCAGGAACCGGTCGAATCAGGACCCGCTCAACTTCCCCATCAAGGTGAACAACCGCCTGGCCAACCTGCTGTCGATGGTGGAACGGGGCGACGGACAGCCCAACGACGGGATGCGCGAGGTATTCCAGATCATGGTCGACGAGCTCGAGGGCCACACGACTCGGCTGGACGCGATCTGGGCCAACGAGCTGGCCGCGGTGAACGGCGAGCTGGAGCGGCTCGGGCTCGAGCCGCTGGACCCCTGGGACGAGACGACGGTGTTGGTCGCGCCCGAAGGATAGCGGACACACCGGCGAAGGAGAGACACGTGCGGAGGCTCGCTCGATGACGACGACCCGACCAGCTCCGAGGTCAGCTGCGACTGCGCTGACCCTGCTCCTCGTGGTGCCGCCGACGGTGCTCGCCCAGGAGCCGATCGTGATCCGCGCCGGCGAAGTGATGGACGGGCAGGGTAATGCGCTGGGGGCCTCGACGCTGGTGATCGAGGGACCGGTGATCGCCAGTGTCGACGGCGAGTCGTCCCGGGAGCCGACCTACGATCTGTCGAGCCTCACGGTGATGCCGGGGGGAGTCGACACACACGTGCACATCGCGTCGCACTTCGACGCCGACGGACGGGTGCACAGGGCGCGGGACGACAGCCCGGAGTCGAGGGAGACGCTTGCGCTGTACGTGGCCGAAAACGCCTACGTGACGCTCATGTCCGGGATCACCACCGTGCAGAGCATGGGCGCCCGCATCGACGGTCCGGTGCGGGACGCCATCGCGCGGGGGGTCCTGCCGGGTCCGCGGTTGCTCACCACCTACGAGTGGATCACCGAGGGGACGCCGGACGAGCTCCGGGCGGGGGTCCGAGAGCGGATCGAGTCCGGAGCCGACGCCGTGAAGATCTTCGCCTCGAAGAGCATCCGCGAGGGCGGCGTGCCGACGCTCGGCCAGGATCAACTCTCGGCTGCCTGTGACGAAGCGCGCCGCCTGGGGGTGCGCTCGGTCGTGCACGCCCATGCAGCCGAAGCCGCCATGCGCACGGCACGGGCCGAGTGCACGACGCTGGAGCACGGGGGACTCGCCAACGCCGAGGCGCTCGGCGCCATGGCCGCCGCGGGGGTGTTCTACGATCCACACACGTCGCTGGTGATCCAGAACTACCTGGACAACAAGGAGCGCTTTCTCGGCATCGGCAACTACACCGAGGAAGGGTTCCAGCACATGGAGCAGCTGTTGGAGGGCATGCGCGCGGTGTTTGCCGAGGCGCTGGCACGGCCCGACCTGAAGATCGTCTTCGGCACGGACGCGTTGGCCGGCAGCCATGGCCGCAACTGGGAGGAGCTCATCTACCGCGTCGAGGTGGGCGGGCAGGATCCCATGGCGGCCATCGTCTCGGCGACTTCTCTGGCGGCGGAGTCGCTGGGCATGGCCGACCGGATCGGCACGCTGGCGCCGGGCTTCCAGGCGGACCTCATCGCCATGGACGGCAACCCGGCCGAGGACATCACCGCCCTGCGTCGCGTGGTCTTCGTGATGAAGAGTGGCGTGGTCTACAGGAACGTGACGCCCTGAGTGGGGCAGCCCGGAGCTGGCGGGCCTCCTGGCCCTGGGTGTCGTGCCGGCCGATGATCGCAGGGGATGCCCTCCACCTGCCGCTCTCCGGGGACTTCATGAAGATGGTGCCGATCGGCGGGTGGCTGGTCGGCGCGGCGTGGATCGCGCGTCGAGCGAACGTGCTGCCTGCTGGATTGGCTGCCATCGGGGTCGTCGTCGACGAGACGACGAGCTGAGGCCGGCCCGCCTACCAAGGAGATATGATGACGCCCGTTCCGGCAGTGCTCACCTTGGCCCTGGCCCTGGTCGCGCCGCCGCCCGACCTACAGGAGGCGGCTCATACCCCCGAGGGCCTCATCGAGGCTCTCTACGACATGGTCTCGTTCGGACCCGGCCCCGAGCCGGACTGGGAAATGTTCCGCGCCGTCTTTCTGGAGGAGGCGGTGCTGGTCTTCTCGCCTCGGGGGAGCCAGCCGATGCGGGTGATGGACGTGGACGCGTTCATACGGGACTGGGAGGAGTTCTTCCGCGAGGCCGGGTTGGAGAGCACCGGCTTCACGGAGACGATCGGGGGCATGGCGGTTCGGTCCTTCGGAAGCATCGCACACGCCTTCGTGATCTTCGAGCCTCGCCTGGGCCCACCGCAGTCGCCGATGCGAGGCCGGGGCTTGGACAGCATCGAGCTGGTACACGACGGGGAGCGCTGGTGGATCGCGGCGATCACTACCGATTTCGAGTCGCCCGATGATCCGATTCCCGAGGAGCTCGTTCGCTGACCCTGGGCCCTAGCGCTCGAGAAAGACGGCCTTCGGGATGAAGCCTGTCACGACCTGGGTCAGATCGACCACCTCGCTGACCCGGAAGTCCACCGCGATGCTGGCCAGGGAGAGCGCCTTGTCCGGTGTCATGCCCTTTTCCGCTACCAGGAAGTCGACGACCTCTCGGGTGGCCTTCTGGGCCGCACGGTCCAGGTCCAGATCGATGCCCATGATCAGGTAGTGCGTGTCGGTCTCGGCCCTCGGGCCGGAGATCGTCGCGTCCTTGTGAACGACAAACCGGAAGACGCCGCTGAGGGACTGCTCGATGGCGGTGCCGCTGACCTCCCCGTCACCCTGGGCGCTGTGGGGATCACCCACGTAGAAGAGCGCGCCCGGGTGGAAGACAGGTAGGTACACCGACGTGCCCGCGGTGAGGTCCTTCACGTCCAGGTTGCCGCCGAAGGCGCCGGGCGGCCGCGAGCCCTGGACTCCCGGAACCGTGACGCCGGGCTCGCCCACGACCGGATCGGGGGCCACGGCCAGGATGCCGAAGAAGGGTGCCAACGGCACCTGGATGTCGTCCGAGAAGAAGGCCACCTGTCGCCCGCCGGCCGCGCCCGTTCGAATCAGGTGCCGGGTGGGCGCCATGTCCAGCTCTGCGTCGTCTGGGCGGGCTCCGGGATAGCTGGGAGAGAACACGCCGCCCCGGGGACTCGTGTTGTTGACGCCCCACGACGTCCGGGTCTCGACGTCCAGGATCTGGACCTCCAGCATGTCGCCCGCCTCGGCTCCCTCGATGAAGATGGGCCCCGTGATCACGTGTCCGCTGCGTCCTTCCCTCGAGCGCCCCTCCCTCGATGCCCAGAATTCCAGCATGTCGTCGAGGATCTCGTCGCGGCTGACGCCGAGCTCAGCGAGGTAGGCGACGGGCTCGGCGTCCTGCACGGCACCCGCGTGGGTCAGGGTGTTGATGCGGACGGTCTCTCCGGGTCGGACGGTGAGCACCGGGGGCTTGTCGACGGGATACCAGCCCCAGCTCGTGTTCTCCGGGGTCGACGCCACGAAGTGCCGTGCCTGAGCATCCTGATCGGTCCCGGCGTCGCCTCGCGCGCTGCCGCCCTGCGACGCAGCCGCGGGAGCCGCGACGAGCGGGGCGACTGCCGTGAGGAGCAGAGCGAGGAGGACGTTGGGAGCTGCGGACTCGAGTGTCTTCATGGTCTCTGGGGGATGGATGGGCGTCAGGCCGCGGACGGTGGAGCACTGTGCACGAAGTACCACCCCCGCGTCACTTCCGCCACCGGATCCTGCCCTCAGGGCTCAGATCGGCGCGGGTCCGCGGACGTCGTCAAGGCACACTCACAGCATGCCGCGGCCTCCTTCGAGTTGATGGGGACCCATCTGTACAGTGTCGTATATATACAGGACAGTACACATAGCGAGACGACGCATACGAGGGACTCGCCGATCGACTCCCTGAGGGTCTTGGTTCAGCTCGGCGGGTGAGGAGGCCGGGAGCCACGCGGGTAGGCGGCTGGTCACGCCGGGTGGGCGCCCGTAGAATGCTCACCCCGGCCGACCTGGAGCCGGCCATCCCTGTGCCGGATCGTACGCCATGAGAAAGATCGTCCTCCTCCTCGCATGGACGTGGGCCTCGTGCTCACCCCCAGAAGCGCCGAACGCCGAGGTGGCCGCGTGGGAGCAGCGCGCCGAGCGCGTGACCATCATCCGGGATGACTGGGGCATCCCCCACGTGTACGGCGAAACGGATGCGGACGCGGTGTTCGGGCTGATGTACGCCCAGGCGGAGGACGACTTCAATCGCGTTGAGACGAACTTCCTCAACTCTCAGGGCAGACTAGCTGAGGCGGAGGGCGAGGAGGAGATCTACCGGGACCTCCGGATGAAGCTCTTCGTCGACCCCGACGACATGCGAGCGCAGTACGCGGCGAGCCCAGACTTGCTCAAGTCGTTGATGGATGCGTGGGCCGATGGGCTGAACTTCTACCTGCACGCCCACCCCGAGGTCACGCCCCGCGTCATCACCCGCTTCGAGCCGTGGATGGCCCTCACGTTCAGCGAGGGGAGCATCGGCGGAGACATCGAGCGCGTGGACCTGGATGACCTCGAGGCATTCTACGGCAGTCGTCCCGAGAATATGGCTGTGGAGGAACGAGGCGATGCATCGGTCGTGGCCAGTGGGATGGCGCCGGGGGGGCTCGGCCCGGTCCCCGACGAGGCTGGGGTGGGCCCGGATGAGGTCGCGCCGTCGGCCGAGGGCGCGTTCCTGCCGGAGCCCACCGGGTCCAACGGCATCGCCATCGCGCCCTCCAACAGCGCCTCCGGTAACGCCCTGTTCCTCATCAACCCCCATACCTCGTTCTTCTTCCGGGCCGAGGTGCACGTGGTCAGCAACGAGGGGCTCAACGCCTACGGCGCCGTGACCTGGGGTCAGTTCTTCGTCTATCAGGGCTTCAACGACCGCGCGGGTTGGATGCACACGTCCAGCCGCGTCGACAACATCGACGAGTATCTGGAGACGGTGGTCGAGCGGGATGACGCCTTCTACTACCTGTACGGCGACGAGGAGCGACCGATCACGGCGAGGCGGGTCACGGTCCCGTACAGGACGGACACCGGCATGGCCCGGAGAGAGTTCACGGTCTACCGCACCCATCACGGCCCGGTGGTCCGGGAGGAGGACGGCAAATGGGTGAGCATCCGGCTCATGGAGGAGCCCACCAGTGCGCTGACCCAGTCCTACCTACGGACGAAGGCGCGGTCGCTCAACGACTTCGTGGAGACGCTGCGGCTCCACACCAACTCCTCCAACAACACCGTCTATGCCGACGCCGACGGCAACATCGCCTACTTCCACTCCAACTTCGTGCCGGAGCGGGACACCCGCTTCGATTGGGACGAGCCCGTCGACGGTAGCGACCCCACCACGGATTGGCAGGGTGTGCACCCGGTGGAGGAGAGCCCCAACTCGCTGAACCCGTCCGTGGGCTGGATCCAGAACACGAACAACTGGCCGTACTCGGCCGCCGGCCCCGACAGCCCCGAACCGGAGGACTTTCCGTCGTACATGGACCGGGGCAGCGAGAACCCCAGGGGGATTCACGCGATCCGCGTCCTCGAGAACAAGGCCGACTTCACGCTGAGCTCCCTCATCCAGGCCGCGTACTCCACCCAGCTTCCTGCTTTCGAGCAGCTCATTCCTTCCCTCGTCGCGGCGTACGATCAGGCCCCCGCGTCGAGCCCGTTCAAGGAAGGGTTGGGGGAGCAGATCGAGGCATTGCGGGGCTGGGACCACCGGTGGTCGGTAGAGTCGGTGCCCACCGCGCTGGCGGTGCTGTGGGGAGAGGAGCTCATGCGGCAAGTGAATGACGATGCCCGGACAGCCGGCGTGTCCGTCTACGAGTACATGGCCACCCGAACTTCGGCGGAGCAGCGGCTCGAAACGCTGGCTGCGGTATCCGACCGGCTCGAAGAGGACTTCGGCAGCTGGAGGACGCCGTGGGGCGAGATCAATCGCTACCAGCGTCTCACTGGGGACATCGACCATCCGTTCGACGATGAGGGGCCGAGCATTCCCGTGGGCTTCACGTCGGGCCGCTGGGGGTCGCTGGCCTCCTTCGGCGCGCGGAGGCACGACGGCTCGAGGAAGCTCTACGGCACCAGCGGGAACAGCTTCGTGGCCGTGGTGGAGTTCGGCGACACCCTCCGGGCCCGGGCCATCACCGCCGGCGGCCAGAGCGGGGACCCGGCCTCACCGCACTTCAACGACCAGGCCGAGCGGTACAGCACCGGGAACCTGCGGGAAGTCTACTTCTACCGCTCGCAGCTCGAGGGGCACACCGAGCGGGAGTACCATCCGGGCGGGTGAAGCCAGGTCCGCGGCTTGTTGGCCTCAACCTGCTTCTCGGTGGGGTCGGCAAGCGGCGCCGTCATAGGAGTCCGCCGAACTCGATCCGTAGCGTCGCGACGGAGCTCTCGATGGGCTGCAACAGGGTCCACAGGACCCGGTCGCCGGTCTGCACGGCGAACGGCTCGGTTCTGACCTCCCGTCGATCCCCCACGGCGCGCGCCAGGAGCCGGACACCCGAGCCCTTGCCGATCAACTCGATGGGAACGGGAAAGCGCGTGGGGTGCCAGGCCGTGAGCGTCCCCAATCGGACGCGAAGGGCCCCATACACCGCGTAGAGCTGGACCGGGCCCGGAATCTGGCTCTCGACGACGAACTCGGCCTCCCGCCCGTCGGACGGTGGCACTCCGGGCCCGTAGCCGCTCGCAGCGCTCCCTGCGGCGGACTGGCATCCTCCGAGGATCAGGGTCAACAGGCACGTCCGGAACATAGTCCGTGCCCAGCTCGAGGGCTTCGCAACCCCCGCGTTTCCGGAAAAGCAGCCAACTCTGGTTTCGTCCGTTCCGACTGCACCCGCCCTCACCACGTCCTTTACACCCCCCCGGTTCTAGATCCGGGACGCCCGTCCACGGATTCCAGCGCCGCGGCCCCCCTGGGCGCGGCACTTCCTCGACATGCCCTACCTATCTTCATTCGTTCAACTGAAAGAACCATTTCAGGTGCGGGCCGAGTTCCAGTGGCGGACGGGATGGACTGAGGGGTGTCACCTCGTCCTCGGCAGCCGCCGGCTGGCAGTGCCCAGTCGAGGTGAGAGGGGCTGACGTAACCGCCGTCACCTGTCCGGTGCGCTCTGGGAAGGGCCGGTGCTTCGCTCGGAAGCCCCGCGCTCCGTCGACGGCGCGGATGCACGAGGCGCTGAACGGCCTCGCGACGGAGGACGAGGAGGGGGTAGCCTGACGTCCTCCGCGGAGCTTCAGGCGCCCCGAACTGCCCGTTTCACGAGGTTGTCCAGCAGGGGAACCTTGAAGTGGTTGTGGTTGAGCGGCGTGGCCCCTTGGACCGCCAGCGCTCCCGCGCGCTCCGCGGACTCGTCGTCGCGATCGCGGCCCGTCAGGAACCCCTCGACCTCCTTGAGCCGCCGGGGCGTGCACGCCACGCCGCCACAGGCGACACGCACCTCCTGGATCCGCTCCCCGTCCATCCTCATCGCCGCGGCCACGCTCACCAGGGCGAAGTCCCAGGTATTCCGGTCCGCGACCTTCTCGAAGTAGAAGCCGGCGCCAGCCCATGTGTCGGGGATCCGGACCCCTGTCAGGAGCTCACCTGGCTCCAGGACCGTCATGCGGGTGATATCCACGGAGGGGCGCATGAAGAAATCCTCGGCCCTCACCACGCGCTCACGGCGGGCGCTGCGGATCATCATGGACGCGTCCAGCGCCACCAGCGCCGGTGCCGTATCCGAGGGCGTGACGGCGACGCACCGACTTGCCCCGAACAGGCAGTGCTCCCGGTTGATGCCCTGGGGAGTGTCGGCGTAGCAGACGTTGCCGCCCGCGCGATAGCAGGTCAGACCCTGACGGTAGTACCAGCAGCGGGCATCCTGGCAGAGGTTTCCACCGAGGGTGGCCGCGTTCCGGATCTGGGGACTGGCGACCTGCCGGGCGGCGTCCGCGAGCAACGGGAAGTCGCGACGTAGCTTGTCGTCGCGCTCCACGTCGGTGAGCGTGGTCAGGGCACCGATCTCGATCGCGCCGGCGTTCTCCTCGATTCCCCGGAGCTCCTCGAGGCCCTCGAGATCGATGACGGCGCGCGGCTCCTTTACCCGATCCTTGAACCAATCGAGGCTGTCGTAGCCTCCCGCCATGGGCCACGCCCGCTCTCCGAACCGGTCCAGAAGCGCCAACGCCGACTCCAGGTCCGTGGGCTGGTACAGCTCGAAGCCCGGGATCATGTCCCTCAACACGGCCGCGCCCTCACGGGGAGTTCACCTGAAGCGGCCCATGGGACTGGGGCCGGCCAGCGGCTGCGTTGACGATCATGTCCGGGACCACGGGCGTGCGATTGAAGTAGTGCCCTCCGAGCGCGTCCGAGATCGCGCAGAGGAGCGCAGCGGCCGCGCAGCCCATGACCGGCTCGCCGATCCCCTTGGCGCCGACGGGGTTCTGTGGGTCCGGCTCCTCAACCGCGTCCCACTCCATCTCCGCCGGCACATCCAGGTAGGAGGGAGGCCGGGTCTGGTAGTATCCCATGGCTCCCGGCAGACCCAGGTGCGGGTCGTAGAGGTGACGCTCCAGGCAGGCCATACCGAAGCCCATCACCGCGCCACCCTTGATCTGCGTGGACAGGCTCTGGGGGTGAATCACGGTGCCGCAGTCCACGACGCCCAGGTATTCCAGGATCCGGAACTTGCCGGTCTCCACGTCCAGCTCGATCTGCACGAATCCGGCAGCGAGGGCCGGAACCGTCCCCGTCCGCTCGAGGTTGTCCTTCGCCACACCGATGAGGCCTGTGCCCGCCAGGCCACGCACGGCTCTTCGAGTCAACCGGTTGATGTCCTCGAGGACCTCGTGGCCGCTGTACTCTCCGCCGAGGGCGATCGCACGCTCGGCGGCCGCCGCGTAGCTCAGGCTCCGGGACGGGTTGTTTCGGGCGAAAACCGACTCGTCGCCGATGTCGTAGTCGTCCGGGGATCCACCCAACTGGCCGGCCGCGATCTCCTTGAGCTTCCGCACCGCGTCCATGGCCGCCACGTAATTGGTGCGGGTCATGGTGAACGATGAGTTGCTGCCGAACTGACCCAGGTTCCAGGGCAGACCTCGGCTGGAGTTGCCGCGGTGGATCACGCAGCTTTCCCAACGGCACTTGAGCACCTCTGCGGCCACGCGGGACGTGCCCGCGTAGGAGTAGGTGCCCAGGTTGCCCACACCCGTGTGGATATGGAGCTTACCGTCGGGCGTGAGCCGGACCAGGCCGTCGAAGCCGCTCGACCCGGCCGAATGGTAGGCCTGGCCAACGCCCACCCCGATGACCTTGGAGCCGGAGCGTCGGCCGCTCTGGGCCTGCTTGGCCTCCCAATCGAACCGCTCGGCGCCCTTGTCCAGGGCCTCCCGCAGATGGGCGCTGGTGATGGGTCCCTGCTCGCCGCCGTACCGGGAGTCGCTGTCGGGCGCGTTGATCCGCCGGATCTGGACCCGGTCCACGCCCAGCTCCCGTGCGGCCTTGTCGATGAGGGGCTCCACGGCGGCGGCGATCTGGTTCTGACCCGGACCGCGCTGGGCCCCGCGGGGCGGCGTGTTGGTGAGGATGCGGATACCGCGAAAGCGCATGGCGAGGGGCGTGTAGACGAGCGACACCGCGCCCGCAGCGCTGCTGAAATCCCCGAAGCCGGAATTGGGCCCGTTCTCCTGGACGACGTAGAGGTCCACCGCGGTCACCCGTCCGTCGCCCCGGAACCCCATCTTGATACGTCCCTGGAAGCCGGGCCGAGCCGAGCCGATGCAGTACTCCTCGAGCCGGCTGATCCGCATCATGACGGGCCGCCCGGTCTTCCTCGCCATGTGGGCCGGGATCGTCATGATCGGATAGGCGCCTCCCTTCGAGCCGAACCCGCCGCCGCAGTTTTCCGCCACGAAGACCAGGTCCTCGGGCTCGATGCCGATGAGGTTGGCCAAGCCCGGCTGGACGAAGCTCTGGCTCTGACTGGACCCGTACAGGTAGCACTTCCCGTTCTGCCAGTAGGCCATGGCGCTCCGGGGCTCCATGGAGTGGTGGGACGTGCCCGCCGTCACGAAGCTCTCGTCGAGGACCACCAGCGCGTCCGCGAAGCCTGCCTCGACGTCGCCGTACGACCACTCGGCGCCCGGCGGGCCCATGGGGAGCTGGCCCTCTCCGACGGCCGCGAAGCTCTCGGACGACCACTTGACCTCCCGGACGCCTTCCCGCGAAACGATGGTGTTGCCGTCCACCCGGGCATTGGCGCCATCGGCCCGGAGGCTCTCCAGCGGGTCCACCGTGAACGGCAGCGGCTCCAGGTCCACGACGATCTTCCCGATGGCGTCCTGGGCCGTGGTCTCGTCCACCGCCGCAACCGCCAGGATGGGCTCGCCCACGTAGTGGGGCTCGTTGGTCAGGATGGGGTTCTGGGGCGCAGGGACGGCTGGCACCTCGTCGGCCGTCAGGATCGCGACGACCCCCTCCATGGCCAGTGCCTCGGTCGCGTCGATGCCGCGGACCCGTGCGTGGGGCATTGGGCTCGTGAGCAGCCGGCAGAACAGCATGCCGTCAGCGCGAAAGTCCTCGGCGTACTTGGCCCTGCCGGTGACCTTCCCGACCAGGTCGGGGGGCGTGAAGTTCTTGCCGATCAGGTCGTAGGCCACGTCAAGCCTCCCTCGCGGCGCGCAGGACCCCGTTCAGGTAATGATCGTAGGCGCCGCAGCGGCAGAGATTCCCGGCCATGGCCGCCCGGGCCTCTTCTCGGGTGGGACTCGGGTTGGCTGCCAGCAGGGCCACCGCCGACATCACCTGCCCCGGGGTGCAGAATCCGCACTGCGGTCCGAGCTCGTCGATGAAGGCCTGTTGAACCGGGTGGAGCTCGCCGCCCTGCCCCTCCAGACCCTCCACCGTGGTGATCCGGCGACCGCGCACACGATGGGTCAGTAGCGAGCAGGCGTAGTGGGCGACGTCGTCGATCATGACCGTGCAGGCCCCGCACTCACCCCGGTCGCACCCCAGCTTCGTGCCGGTGAGGCCGAGCTTGTAGCGCAGCGTCATCACCAGGGTCTCGTTGGGGAGCACGTCGACCCGTCGGGTCTGGCCGTTCACGGTGAGGGAGATGAGGCGCTCCACCCCGCCGGCCACGGCGGGAGGGGGGCGGGTGCAGGCCGAGGTGAAGTACGACGTTGCGGAGACGGCGACGCCGGAGGCGATCACGCCCTTGATGAAGTCCCGTCGGGACCAGTGTGGACGATGCTCCGACTCGGCCGGAGCCGTCACGGGCTCGGGGAGACCTCCCGCTGTGGTGCCCCCACCGGGTCGGCTGAGACCGTCGGTCGAGGGGTCTGTCTCGGTCACGCGCACCGCTCCTGTCGTTGCCTCGTGACCCATGGTAGGGCGAGCCCCGGTCACGGACAACGACGACGTCACCGGTGGGCTGTCCGCCCGGATGGAGGGGCTTTGGCGGGACCGCTGGCCGCCGCCCGAGGAAGGGCTGGCCCCGCGGGACCGTCCTCTCCCCCCGGAGGCCCCGCGGTCGGGGAGCTGGCTCGTCTGTCGATCGGAGGCTCCACCACACCCGTTCGAGCGGTTTGCCCGACGGGGACCGGCTGCTACCGGGGGTATGTTCCAGAGGAAGGCGCGTCGGGTGACCGCGAGGACATCCTGGAGGTTGTACGGATGCGGTCTTGGGTGATGCTCTCGAGACGTGGGCCCCCGCTTCTGGCGGGGGTGATGTGGCTCGCGATGGTTTCACCGCTGATCGGGCAGCGCTGGGCCGCCGGGCTGGCGGGGGGCCTCAACGCCGCGCGGGTGTCATTCGAGAACCCGACGGCCGACGCCTTGGCCAAGGCCACTCCCGGCATTCACCTCGCCGCCATCGTGCTCACCCGAGTGGGTAGCGCGACCGCGATTCGCAGTGGTCTAGCATTCACGCAGAAGGGATTCGACAGCGACGACGAGCAGGTGAAGCTCGCCTACCTCGAGGTCCCTCTCTTCCTCCAGATCGATTTTCCCGTCGCTCTTGCGCCCCGATTGTTCGCCGGTCCGGTGGCGAGCTTCGAGGTCGGCTGCGAGTCACGCCGTGTGCCAGGTGTGGGGTCAGTGCAGTGCGACGACGTCCTGGCGGGGCTGCAGCGAGCGACCGTGGACTTCGGTCTGGCCCTGGGCGCTGGCATGGGCTTCGGGGCCGGCCCCGGGTGCGTCGTCGTCGATCTGTGGGCAAACAGCGGGCTCACAAACATCAATCGTGAGACGACGCCCCCGGGGGCGGCCAGGAACCGCGCGCTCTACCTGACGGTCGGCTATGTCGTGCCGCTCGGAGGTACGGAGTGAGCGCCCGGCCCCGCGCAGCCCTCGGTCGAGTCTTCCGCTGCTTCCGGACTTGGCTGCTTCCGTCGCTCATTCTGATCGCTGGGGTGGCCTGTGACGACGCCCCCACGCGCCCGGCACCGTCCTACACGTACCAGGTGCCGCCCGAGGCGGGAGACGGCTGGGCCACCGCCCACCTGAACGCCGTCGGCGTTCGGGAAGAGCCCCTGGTAGAGCTCGTGGAGCGCATCCGCGATGGGAGCTATGTGAACATCCACGGCGTGCTGCTGGTCCGTGGGGGCCGGTTGGTGCTCGAGGAGTACGCCTCGGGCCGGACAACCACCGGCGATCGCTTCGTGGAGTGGGGTCGTGACGATCTCCACGACCTCCACTCGGTGACCAAGAGCGTGAACTCCCTGCTCTTCGGCATCGCCAAGGATCAGGGGCTCGTCGAGGACGTGGACCAGAGGATCTCCGTGTTCTTCCCCGAGCACGCCGCGTTCTTCGCCGACGCGCGCAAGGACGCGCTCACGCTGGAGCACTTTCTCACGATGACGGCGGGACTCGAATGGGACGAGCACACCCACCCCTACTCGGATTCGCGAAACAGCCACGTGCAGCTGCATCGGTCCGGGGACCCCGTGGCGTTCACGTTGGGGCTGCCGGCAGTGAACGAGCCGGGCCGACATTTTCGTTATAACAGCGGCCTTTCCATCACCCTCGGCGAGGTCATCCACCGTGCGAGCGGTCTCAGGGCGGACGAGTTTGCCGAGCGATTCCTCTTCGGTCCTCTGGGTATCTCGGACTATGCGTGGTGGCGCTATCCGGACGGCACCGTCCAGACCGGAGGCGGCCTGGCGCTACGCCCCCGCGACGCGGCGAGAATCGGGCTTCTGGTTCTGAACGGAGGGATCTGGAACGGCCAGCGCATCGTCTCGGAGTCGTGGGTGCGTGAGTCCACCAGCGCCCGGGCGCCCGGAGCCGGGTACGGCTATCAGTGGTGGAGGATCCGGCTGCCCCGGCACGAGCACCCGTTCGACCTCTCCAACGAGGTCTTCGACGTCGTGGCCGCGTCCGGTCGCGGCGGTCAGTGGATCTTCGTCTATCCGGACTTCGACCTGGTCGCCGTCTTCACCGGCGGCAACGACAGCGTGCTGTCGAACCAGGCCATGGACATGCTGAGACGGTACGTCTTTCCAGCAGTCCAGTGAGCTGGGACCCGTCCGGTCGAAGCCGCGGCCCGTGAGCGATCTCGCCTCGTCCGGGGACTTCAGCCTGGACTCACCGCACCCCTGAGACGCCGCGCGGGATTCCGCGTGGCACGGTGTTGCGCCCAGGACGGATCGGACCGCGTGAAGTGGCGCTCTAGGGAAGCGCGTCCGTCCCCGTATCGATGAGGATGTAGGCGCCGATCGCGATGAGCAGGAACGGCAGCACGAGCCTGGCGATGCGTTGAATGGGCTGTCCGAGGCTTCTGCGGGTGACGAGCCAGCGGGCCGCGGCGGCGGCGAGCAGGGCGCACGTCACCACGACGGTGAGGATGGGGACCTCGAGCCGCTCCGCAGTGTCGGCGAAGACGGAGACGTACACGCTGAACGAATCACCGCTGTTCGCCAGCATGACGAGCAACACAGGGAAGAAGCCCTTGCCCCGCTGGGGTTGGGCGACAGCAGCCGGGCCCGCGTGGCGGAGCAGCCGGTAGAGGCCGACCAGCCCGAGACCCAGGGGGACGACGCCCAGGTAGCCCAGGTACCCAGGCGGCACCATCTCGACGGCGGCGGAAGCCCCCCACGCCAGGAGCAGCACCAGAACGACTGATAGCGCGTAGCCGCCGGCGACCTGGCGCTTGGGGTACTCGTCGTCGGCGAAGAACCCCAGCAGCAGTGTGAAGTTGTCCAGGCTCGTCGACACGAAGCTCGCGACCGCGAGGCCCGTGACGGCAGAGAGCTGGCTCACGGCCGCTCTGCCAGCTTCGCCGCGGCGGTCTGTATGGCCTCTCCGAGCCGGTCCAGGGACACGGCCTTGCCCTGAAAGAAGCTCCCGGAGCCGCCACCACGGCCACCCAGGGCTTCGGCGACGCAGGCGCCCACGGCCTGCACGTCTCCCCCGAGGGCGCCGCCGCCAGCGACTACGAAGAACGGCCCTTTGGGCCCCCGGCTCGTCAGCAGCGCCACCTTGCTCACTTCGCTGGCAGCGAACGTGCGGGCTACGGCCTGGACGAAGCTCGGTTCCACGTCGTCGAAGTCGGCGTGGACGAGTTGGTCCGTTCCGCGGACCAGCCGGGCCGCGACCTCGCCGGCCAGGGCGGACTCCAGGTGCCGTATCCTCCGGTCGGCGGCTTTGAGGCGCTCACCACCAGACAGAACGGCCTGTGCGAGCTCATCGTCGCCGACGCCCAGCGCCTGTCGGAGATCGCGGCTGCGGTCCTCGTGCCGGAGGAGACGCTCGCGCACGCGGCGCCCGGCCAGCCAGCGAAGCCGCGTGCGACTGCCGCCCCGCACGGACTCGGTGCCCAGCAGACAGATGGTCTCCAACTCGGACGTGCGGTCGACATGCGTTCCTCCGCACGTCGTCAGGTCCAAGCCCTCGATCTCCACGAGGCGCACCTCGCCCCGAAAGCCCTCGGGCAGGCCGCGGGTGCGCACCGTCATCTTCCGGTACTCGTCCATGGGCACCCGGCGGGCACGGACCGGAAGCGCCGCGCGGACCCGGTCCGCGACCGCGCTCTGGAGACGGCTCAGGTCATGGCGGGAGATGGATGACGTGTCCAGCTCGATGTCACAGACCTCCTCGCCGAGGTGGAACGAAGTCGTATCCCAGCAATATTCATCCGCCGCGACGGCGGTCAGTAGATGCTGGGCCGTGTGCTGCTGCATCCGGTCGTACCGCAGCCTCCAGTCCACCACCAGATCCGCCGCGTCACCGGTGACCGGCCGCTCCAGGGCGAGACGCACGACCCCGTCCTCGGGAGAGATGGCCGCCACCCCGACGCCCGCCAGGGTGCCCCGGTCCCTCGGTTGTCCTCCTCCGCCTGGATAGAGCACGGTGTCATTCACGACCGCGTAGGGACCTTCGTCTCCGGTCCCCGTCTCGAGCAGGCGGACGGAGATCTCCCTCTGGTAGGGGTCCGATTCGTAGGCGAAGACGTGGGGCATGGCTAGAACCTGTGTAGCGGGCTCCGATCGGCGGCGACAGAAATACCGGGAAACCGGTGTAGCACACCAGGGGTAGGCCCGGCGTCCTCCACTCCGCGGCGAATTCGAACATGGGACACCCACCAGAGCTCGGGACAGCGCTCCGGGACCTCCAGGTCCTCGACGACCGGGCGCCCATGGACGCGGCCGCCGCTGTCGAGCGTGACTTCGGCTGGGCCCGCGAGATCGGCGCCGGCAGTCGTGCGCCCACGTACCGCATCTGGGAGAACGAGCGGACCCTGGTGATCACGGCCCGGGAGGCCAGGTTGCCCGGGGCCGAGGCAGCGGCAAAGGCGGCCGGCGCGGAGGGCTGGCCCGTCGTCGCCCGAGACAGCGGGGGGACGGCGGTGCCACACGGGCCGGGCATCCTCCAGGCTTCCCTGCTCCTCGGCCAGGGGGGTCTGGCCGCCCATGCGCTGGAGGCCGTCTATGAGGCCCTGTGCGGGCCGGTTCGGCAGGCGTTGGCGACCCTGGGCGTGGCGGTCGAATACGGCGAGGTGCCCGGGTCTTTTTGCGACGGACGCTTCAACCTGGTGGCGCAGGGCAGGAAGATCGCGGGCACGTCCCAACGTTGGCGGGGGGGGCTGGCGCCGACGCATCGCCCGGGCGGCAACGTCGTCGCCCACATGGTCCTCTTCGTCGAGGCCGACATGGCCCCGGCCACGGCGGCGGTCAACAGGTTCTACCAGCGCGCCGGGGCGGTCGAGCAGTTCGACCCGGATGCCGTGATCACGGCCCGGGACTGCCTCGGTCACGGCCGTGGCGCACCGGGTCGGCTGACCGACCTCCTGCGCAAACACATCGCCGACGAGGCGGCCAGCTTGGGCGCCTGACCGACTACTTCCAGGTCTCACGGGAAGGCCGTGCCGGGCCTCGACCCCGAGAAGCTTGCCCGTGGCCAGCCAGATGGCGAATCTCAGTGGCTCACACATGCAGGTCAGGGCGGGCGGGCGCCGTTGGGCTCGTCGCACCCGACACTCGGAGTTGCAGCGATGTCTCGATCCTCCTTGTACGTACGCCGACTTCGTCGGCTCGTAGCCGTCATGGGCGCTTGCGCCCTGGCAGTCCTCGTCATGGTGTCCGAGATCCGGGCCCAGACCGTCGATTCGTCCATGTTCGATGGGCTCGCGTACCGGAACGTGGGACCCTCCCGGGGTGGGCGCGTCACCACCGTCGCCGGCCACCGCAGCCACCCGGGCACCTTCTACATGGGGGCGACCGGCGGTGGGGTCTGGAAGACGACCAACTACGGTGCGACCTGGCAGAACATCTCGGACGGCTACTTCGCCACCGGTTCCATCGGGGCCATTCGGGTGGCCCGCTCCGACCCTACCACGGTGTACGTCGGCACCGGATCGGACGGAATCCGCAGCAACGTGATCACCGGCAAGGGCGTGTACAAATCCACCGACTCCGGACAGTCGTGGAGCCACGTGGGGCTGGAGGACGTGGGGCAGATCGGGGCGGTCGAGATCGATCCCCGAGATCCCAATACCGTATATGTCGCCGCCATCGGCCACGCGTTCGGTCCGTCGGAGCGCCGGGGCGTCTACCGGAGCCGGGACGGGGGCGTGAACTGGGAGCGGGTCCTCTTCGTGGCGGACAGCGTGGGGGCGGTGGACCTGGAGCTCGTTCCAGACGACCCGTCCACCGTCATCGCCGCAATGTGGCGCGCGGAACGGAAGCCGTGGTCAATCATCTCGGGTGCCGATGGCGTCGGGGGAATCTACAAGTCCACCGACTATGGCGACTCGTGGGAGAAGAAGACGACCGGTCTGCCGGCAGGGCTGATCGGCAAGATCGACCTGGCCGTCACGCCGGCCAACCCGAATATCGTCTACGCCCTCGTCGAGGCCATCGATGAGGAGGAAGGCCTCTACCGGTCGGGAGACCGGGGCGAGACGTGGGAGCTCGTGAGCACCGAGGCGGGCATCATGAATCGTCCGTTCTACTATACCAATGTCGACGCCGACCCCACGGACGCGAGCACCGTCTACGTCAACAACGAGCGCTTCTACAGGTCCAACGACGGCGGGAGGAGCTGGAACCGTGTGTCGACGCCCCACGGCGACAACCACGACATGTGGATCAACCCGGACAATCCCGAGCTCTTCATCCAGTCCAACGACGGCGGTGCCAACGTCACGCTCGACGGGGGTCACACCTGGTCGAGCCAGCTGAACCAGCCCACCGCCGAGCTGTACCAGATCGACGTAGACGACCGGTACCCCTACTGGCTGTACGCCGGTCAGCAGGACAACACCACGATCATGGTCCCCAGCATGCCGCCTGAGGACGGGTCCCCGGCCGGTTGGCAGGGTGCCTGGAAGGCCATCGGCGGTTGTGAGACCGGACCGGCGGTTCCCCAGCCCGGCAACCCCGACGTCGTCTTCTCCAACTGCAAGGGCCGCTTCGGCCGCTACAGCCACATCACCGGCATGGAGCAACAGTACTACGTGGGCGCGGTGGACATGTACGGCGCCAACCCCAAGGACCTGCCATACCGATTTCAGCGGGTCGTGCCCATCGAGGTCTCACCGCACGACCCGTCCAGGGTGTACCACGGATCCCAGTTCGTGCACGCGACCACCGACGGCGGCCAGACCTGGGAGCGCATCAGCCCGGACCTGACGGCGTTCCGGCCGGAGCGGCAGGTCTACAGCGGCAGGCCCATCACCCGGGACATCACCGGTGAGGAGCACTACAGCGTCCTCTACGCCATCGAGGAGTCGCCCATCGAGCCTGGTGTGATCTACACCGGTGCCAACGACGGGCCGCTGCACGTGACCCGGGACGGCGGCCAGAGCTGGACGGAGATCACGCCTCCCGACATGCCGCCCGAGGGTCGCATCCAGACCATAGACGTGTCCCCGCACACGCCAGGCAAGGCTTACTTCGCCGGGTACCGGTACCTCCTGGGCGACTGGGAGCCGTACGCCTACCGGACCGATGACTACGGCGCCACCTGGACCCGGCTGACCACGGGCGCCAACGGCGTACCCGCCGACTTTCCCACCCGGGCGATCCGGGAGGACACCGACCGTGCGGGCCTGCTCTACCTCGGCACCGAGTTCGGCATGTTCGTGTCGTTCGACGACGGCATGAGCTGGCAGCCGTTCCAGCAGAACCTGCCGGTCACCCCGATCACCGACATCAAGGTGGTCCAGGGTGATCTGGTGCTTTCCACCATGGGCCGGTCGTTCTGGATCATGGACGACGTGACCCGTCTCCATCAGCTCGACGAGGTCATGGCCTCGGGTGGCGACCACCTCTTCGAGCCGCGGTCCCTGCATCGGACGCGCTTCAGCACCGACGGGATGCGCGACGGCCCATCTCCGGCGGATCCCCAGTATCCCATGATGGCGGCCGGACAGTTCGGTGGGGGACACACGCTGCCGGCCATGATCGACTACCACCTGGCGTCCGACCAGACGGGCGAGGTGACGCTAGAGATCGTGGACGGCCACGGGAGCGTGGTTCGCTCCTTCTCCTCGGAGGGTACCGGCCAGGAGGTGACCGAGGGGCAGGGCATGCGGGCGCCGTGGCAGGGCGTCCAGGGTGAGCCCCGGGTGGCGTCGACGGCCGGCACACATCGGTTCTACTGGAACCTTCGGCACCCTGGGCCGCAGGACGCAGACGGTGAGCAACGCGCCGGTCCGATGGCCCTCCCGGGCGCGTATCAGGTGCGCCTGAGCGTCGGTGGGCAAACCCGCACGGCGGATCTCGCCGTCACGATCGATCCCCGGGTGGCGAAGGACGGGGTCACCCAGGCCGACCTCGAGGAGCAGTTGGCGCTGGCGCTCCAGACCCGGGACATGCTGAGCGAGGCATATGACGCCCAGGCCACCATCGAGCGAGCCCTCGAGCGTCTCGATGGCGCGTCCGGCGGCAGCGCGGCGGAGGCTCGGGAGGAGTTGACGCGCCTTCGCACGGCCATGGTCACCGAGGGCGCGAGCTATTCACCGCGCATGCTCACGCGGCAGATCGAGTACCTCTACAGCATGCTCACCACGGCCGATCAGAAGCCCGGGCGGGACGCGCACGGGCGCTATGACCAACTCCGGGAGGAGATGGACACCATGCAGCGGGACCTCGACCGGGTCCAGAGCACCGTGGCCGAGCTCGAGGGCGCAGGGGCGAGCTAGCGCAGCACCGGTCCTTGGAAGACCGTGAGATCATCCCGCCGATACCGGCCATTCCACCGGGCGCACGCCGTGGGACCGGCGACCTCAGGGGACCACCTGCTCGGGCTCGAGCTTCACGATCCACAGCCCCGAGTTCATGTCCGACACGAAGACGTGGCCCTTGAACGGTTGGGGCCCCCAGGACATGGTACCGCCGGTCCCGCTGGTCTCGAAGGACGCGATCTCCCGGCCCTGCGCGCGCAGGTCGCCCCGCAGCTCTCCCGACACGTCCACGACCCTGAGTCCGCCCTGGTAGTAGGCCACATAGAGCCGGCCGTCCTCGACCCAGAGGTTGTGGCTGCCCGCTTCGGGCACGCGGTAGAACGCGACTTCCCGGGGCCGTTCGATTTCACGCACGTCGACGACGTGCACGTAGCCTCGGGGTCCCGTGCACCCCGGGCACCCGAAGATCTCGTCACCGAGAAACAGGTAGTCTCCGTAACGGATGGCGTGATGGGTGTTTCCGTACTGGGCGCCGTTGATCTCGTAGCGGTATTTGTAAGACGACACGAAGACCGGCTGAACGGGGGTTCCACCCCGGATCCCGGCGCCTACGTCCAGGATGACCACGCCGTCGTTCCAGTAGGACAGGTAGGCCAGGCCGTCGATGACGCTCACGTCGTGGAGGTAGCGGCCGGGCCGGTCGAGTCCCCAACGACCGACCTCCGTGGGAGCGGTGGGATCGGACACGTCGATGACGTGAACGTCCAGGGTACCATCGTTGACGGCGTATACCAGGTCCCCGACGAACCAGACATTGTGCACACCGCCGGTGAGGCCGTCGGTGTAGTGGGAAAGGACCGAAGGGTGCGCCGGGTCGCTGATGTCCAGAAGGGTGATGCCGTTCCGTCGGTTCGAAGCGTTCTCGCTGGTGATGATGGCCAGAGTGCGGTCGTCGTTGATCTTCACGTCGTTGACGCGTCGACCGTCCGCCGTGACCGAGTCGGTCATCACGGGAGCGGCTGGGTCGGTCACGTCGATGGCGTACATGGTGGCTGCCGTGAGCGTGCCGATGTAGGCGTAGTCCCGGCCGTCCAGACCCTCGAACACCCACACATCGGTGGCCCGTACGGTGGGCACGTGGGCGACGAATGTGGTCACTTGTTCCACGTCCCGGGGAAACGCCTCCAACTCGACGCGCGCAGTAGCCTCGCCGGTCGTGGCGGAGATGCCGTACCTGCCGGGCCTCTCGGCCACGAAGGTGCCGTCCGGTCCGATCCAGGCGCCGGCCGCCGCCAGGTCGGTGGATTCCACCTGGTAGGTGACGGCCACGTCGGCCACGCGGCGGCCGTCAGACGCCAGAGCGGTGGCCGTCAGACGGCTCACGTCACCGGTGCGAATCCGGGACGGCGGGTCCGGGAGCTCCAGTCGCGTCACCGGGTTGGGGAGCGCCTGCACAGCCAGCGTGGCCTCCACCGTGTCCGCGCGTGCCACCAACTCGAAGGATCCCGGCGCCTGTACGTGAAGGCGCCCCGCCAGGTCGACGGTGGCCACGTCCGGCGGTGTGGCGGACCACGTGATCCGGGCCTCCGCATGCTCTCGTCCGACGGCGTTGACCACCCTTCCCGAGAGGGCGAAGGAGCTGCCGGCGTAGGGCGCGAAGGGCAGCGGATCGAGGGCCAGGGCGGCGACCGGGTAGTCGCGCACTGTCACGGTCACGCTGCCGACGCGGCGCCACCGGGGGCTCCCGTCCTGCGTGGGGGCCGCGATGAACAGCATCATCGGTGACTCGCCCACGTCCGTGCCCCACAGCTCGAACGCTGGATCGGCGCCATCGCCCTCGACCGGCTGGATCTCGAAGACGGTCCCGTCGGTGGCGCCCCAGACCGCGTCGGCCACCTCGGCTCCGCTCTCGTCTACGGTGACCCCCGTGAAGCGGATGGTATCGCCCATTTGCACGGTGAGGGGCTCCGGCTCGATGCGGATCGAGCGAACGCGGCGGTCCCCATGTGGAGCCTCGGACGAGGGAGACTGCGCCCCGGCCGGGGAAAATGCAGCAAAGGCGAACACGACGAACAGCGGCGCCGTACCCCGCATGCGGGTCCTCCGAGGAACAATGGCGCGGCGAAGCTCCAGGGCGGGAAGTCGCCGGCCCCGGGCTCGCCAGAACGGCCAACCATAGACTCGAAACGGCAACGTGGTCCAGCGGAGGGGATCTCTTTCGCGCTCCCGCGTGTTCAACAGTCAGGGGTGCTGACGGGCGTGGGCGTGGGCTGCGTAAACCTTCCCCTGGCAAAGCAGCCGATCAGCCGGTGTGAAGCGTGCCTCCTGGCTCGATCCGCCTACTGCCCGCAGTGCCCCTGATTCGTGTCTGTCCGCCCGGTCGCCCCGCCGAAGCTCTCACCGCCCGGTCGCACCGCCCGCCGCTACCTCCGCTTGCGCAGGATCCGGTCCATGCCGTGGATGCGAATGGAGACCAGATCCTCGCTGGTGAGGTCCTGATACCCCAGATCCTCCAGCTCCCTCACGAAGTCCGGCGTCACGGCGTGGATGCGGAACGAGAGAGCCTGGTCCAGGTCGTCCGGAGCGTGGCCGACATCGGCCATGCCCTGGACGAAGCGCCGGCTCACGCCGTGGATCTTCATACTCAGGAGATCGTCCAGGTCCACAGCGCCGAATCCCATGGCCTCGGCGTCCTCGAGGGTCGTCCGGCCCACGCCGTGGATCTTCATCGCCACCAGGTCATCCGCGGAGAGGCTGCCCAGATCCAAGCCTCGGGCGTCCTCCACGAAGGCGCCGTCGATCCCGTGAATCCGGAAGGCCAGGGCGTCGTCCAGGCGAGTGAGCTCGAAGCCGAGGTCGGCGAGGTCCTGCATGGACTCGCCGTCCACGCCGTGGATGCGCATGGCCACGACGTCCTCGTGATCCAGATCGCCGAAGCCCAGCGAGCGAGCTTCTCGCACGTACGCCGCGTCGATCCGGTGGACCCGGAGGGCGACGTAGTCCTCGAGCTCCAGCCGATCCAGGCCGACAGAAGCCATCTCCCGCAGGAAGTCGGGGTCCACGTCGAAAATGGCCGTGGCGAACAGGTCGTCCAGGTCGACGCGGCCGAATCCCACCCCAGCGAGCTGTTGGGCCCACCGGGGCCCGACGTCGTGCACGGCGGCCGAGAACACCTCCTCTTCGTCCATGCCTCCGTACCCGAGGTCGGCCATGCGACCCGGGAATGACGCATCGGGCTCGAACTCGAACATGCCCACGCCTTTTCCGTCCCGGATCCGGCCCTCCAGCCGGATCGTCCCCGCTTCACGCCTGATCTCCCGGAAGAAGGCGCCGGGAGCACTGGCGAGTGCCTCACTGGCGAGGGATCGCTGCTCGGCCTCCGAGAGTCGCACGGTGGTGTTGTAGGTCCCGTCCTCGCCGTCCCAGTCGGCCGTGAGCTGGATTCGGGCGACGGGATCCGCGCCCACACGGAAACGGCCCTCCCAGGTCCCCTCGACGGTCTGGGCGGGGAGGGACGCGGCGGACACAACGGCCGACAGCACGGCAGCGGCGAGAGCGGTGGGCGACGGTCTCATCTCGACATCCTCTACAGGTCGGGAGGGGCTTGCCGACCTTTTGGATGCCGCATCGGGGTCTCTTGTTGGGACGGTCTGGATTCGGCGCCCGAAGGGCCGGTGGCCCGGTTGGTGGGCCGCTACCGCCCCCGGACCTCCGGGACCGCCTCCATCAGCAGACCGAGTGCCTGGTTCAACGCCCGCATCCCGGGCCCGCTGCCGCGGAAGTGCCCCAGGCGAACGACAACCAGATCGCGGCTTGGAACCACGAAGGTCCTCTGACCGCCGCCCCCAGCCATGAAGTAGGCGTCGCGGGGCAGGTTCCACTCCCCGGTGCCGTTGATCCAGAACAGACCGCCGTACACCGGCACGGTCCAGGCGGGCGCGGGGGTGCTCACGAAGTCGACGAAGCCCTCCGGAAGGACCCGCTCGCCCTGCCAGACGCCGTCCTGGAGGTAGAGCAGCCCCAGCCGTGCCCAGTTCCGAGCGGTGCCGTAGTCGTAGCCCGTGAGCAGGAAATTCCCGAAGGGATCCGGTTCCAGCACCTGGCGGCGGATACCGATGCGATCGAAGAGCGCCCGCTGCGGCCAGGTGTGATACTCCTCGCCCAGACTCTCCACGGTCCGGCGTACGACGTAGCCCAGAGTCAGGGGATCGGAGTTGCGATACCGCCCCTCCGTGGCCGGAGGAAACTGGAGCGGACGAGTCACGGAGTGGTGGAAGGCGTCGATGGCGCCCGTGTAGATGTACATGTGGTCCGGGTACCCCTTGTCCGGTGTGTAGTCCGGGTCCCGGGGCGCGATGAAGCGCAGCCCGCTGGACATCTGGAGCAGGTCGGCGATCCGGATGGCGGCGCGGGGGTCGTCGGGGCCCTCCCGCCACTCGGGCACCGGAGCCGGATCGGCGAGGCCGAAGTGACCCTCCCGTATCAGGATGCCCACGAGCGTAGCGGTGAGGCTCTTGCCCATGGACCAGCTCTCGAGCTGGGTGTCCCGGCCGATGCCGGGCATGTACCGCTCGGCCAGGATCCGGCCCCTGTGGACCACCAGGAACGCGGCCGTGAGGCTGGCGGTGTCGGCAAACGCCGTCTGCACCGCTGCGGCGAGCTGCTGTCCGTCCACGTCGGCGGGGAAGGGCGCTTCCGGCACCCGGTCCCCCATGGGCCAATCCTGGGTGGCCGGATCGGGGAGCGTGCTGGCGACCGGAACGGGGGTGAAGGCGATGCCCGCCTCGGTGTCGATGACGCAGCCCTGGTCGCCGTGGAACCGAGCCGTCCGGCTGATGGAGTCGGCCCACGTGAGCGTGACCGAACCCGAATCGCGGTCGATGACGCGGCCGCTCACCAGGGGCCGGTCCGACGGTTCCATGAAGAAGAAGCCGCTGTTGACGAAGGCCTCGTCCGGATCCCTGCCCGACACGAACACGGCGGAGCACAGGACCTTGGCCCACCCCGCCAGTCCCAACTCCACGGGCGTGCCCTCCGGCGCATAGGGCGGCGCCTCGTCCGCCCCGGCCGCGTCGTCCGATCGGGGCGCCTCGGCGGGACCACACGACGACACCAGGCAGAGGGCGATCGCTCCCGCCGCCGCGAAGCCCTTCGCTCCCGGCACCCACGGCCCCCGACCTGCCGTGGGCTGCCGGGGCTCTTCGGAGTCGCCGCGCCGGGGCGGACTCGGCTGGCGGTCATTGAATCCGGGGGATAGCCTCATGGTTGTCTTCCCTGCGGATGTGGGTGGGAGGGGAGAGGGGAAACCAACAACGGTCGAGGGGAACGCGCAAATGAGGGGAAGCCCTGGGGGGGCTCACGGCGCACCCGGGCCGGTGGTAGGGAGAGCGCGGCAGCGCGCGACGCTCCACGCCGGCGCGGTCGCTCTCGCGCTGGCCCTGATCGCCGCATGTGCGCCGGCCGACAGGTCGGAGGAGGTGGGCGCGGCCGATCGAGAGGCCGCGGAGCCAGCCATTCCGCCCTGGCCCGAGCGGGACTTCGTGCGCGTCGCGACGTTCAACATCCAGGAGCTCGACCGCGAGAAGATCTTCCAGCGCGACGAGACGGGCGCTGGCACCCACCCTCAGGCCCGTGCCGCCGCCACCATCATCCAGCGCATCCGCCCCGACGTGCTCGTGCTCAACGAGCTGGATCACTATTGGGAACAGGGGGTCCGGGGACTCAGCGCGTATGCGCACCGCTTCGCCGACTTCTACCTGAAGACCGGCGAGGCGCCCCTCGACTATCCGTACGTGCTCATCGCGCCCAACAACACCGGCGTCCTCTCCGGCCTCGACCTGAACGGAGACGGCAAGGTGGCTACCGAGGCGGACCAGGGAAGCCGGGAATACGGGGAGGACGCCTGGGGATTCGGGACCTACCGCGGGCAGTACGCCATGGTAGTGCTGTCACGGTATCCCATGGACGGCGCGGGCAGCAGGACTTTCCGCTCGTTCCTGTGGCGGGATCTGCCCGGCCACCACATGCCGCCGGACTTCTACAGCGCCGAGGTGGAGGCTCTTCTCCCGCTGTCGTCCAAGTCCCACTGGGATCTTCCCATCGTCATCGACGACGGCCAGGTCCTGCACATCTGGGCGAGTCACCCGACGCCTCCGGTATTCGACGGCGACGAGGACCGGAACGGCCGTCGCAACTTCGACGAGATCCGCTTCTGGACGTTGTACCTGGAGGGCTCCGACGGACTATACGACGACCAGGGACGCAGCGGTGGCTTCAGCGGCGACGCCCCGTTCATCATCGCCGGAGACCTGAACGCCCAGCCCGGCGCGACCGAGTCCCGTTACGACGGCCTACCGGCCATTGCCCAGCTTCTCGATCATCCGCGCATCCAGGATCCCGGGGACATCACCCGGAGCCGAGGGGGGCTGCAGGGCCGAGCGCCCGGTGCGCCCGACTACCCGGAGCGCGCCACCGCCTCGTTTCTGGGCGGCGTCCGCGTCGACTACCTGCTCCCCAGCAGCGACCTGACGGTGTCGGGTGGGGGAGTGTTCTGGCCGGACCCGGACGAGGACGCGGAAGGGGCCGCGTTGGCGGAGGCAGCGTCCGACCACCGCATGGTCTGGATCGACGTGGTGCTGCCCGGCGGGAGCCCCTGAGGCCCACCCGGGCGTCCGCCCGGACAATCGGTCCCAGGCCCCGACGCCCGATCTGTCCCTCGGTCCCTGTCGTCGAACGCGTCTGCGGGGCCCGTCACATGTCCATGGCAGGCGGAGTCACCACCAGCACCGAAGTGGCCAGCAGCACTAGCCCCGCCAGGATCAGCTCCAGGATCGCCGACCGCAGCAACCGGTCGGGCCCCCCGGGGTCCGCGAGCCTGGGCTTCACGCGCCGCCAGTTGTAGGCGCCCGCCCCCAACACGAGGGCCACGAGCATGAGCTTCCGGCGGACGGCGAGTCCGTACCCCGTGCCCAGGAAGGCCTCCACGCTGGACAGGTGGAGCCAGGTGGCGAACAGGCCGGTGACCACGATCGCTGCCGCGGCCGCCAGCGCCATGGGCGAGAACAGGCCGATCAGCCGGGCTACCTGAGCTCGACCGGCGGGGTCCGCACGCCAAGCTCGGCCGGATGCCACCGCGGCTACCACGACGAGCAGCCCCCCGATCCAGGCGCCCGCCGCCAGCACGTGAAGCACGTCGGCCAGCACGGCGAGCGTAGTGAGGCTCTCGCTGCCGACGGCGTGCCCCGAGAGGGCCGGCATCGCACCCACCCCCACGGCGGCCACACCAGCCGCACCCCACCCGACCCTTCCCCGCCCCGCCAACACGGCCACAAAGGCCACCAGGCCGACCGCGGTGAGCAGGGCCTGCGTGATCCACACCTTGCCCCACAGGGTGGCCGTCAGTAGCAGGCGGACCTGAGGGCCGGCGGGGTCGAAGGGGTCGACGAAGTCGGCGACCTGCGTCTGCAGCCGGGACACGACTCCGGCCAGCAGGAAGAGGCCGCCCAGGACGCCGGCGCGAGCCGCCCCACGGGTCAGCGCGCCCCGAAGGGGCTCGGGGGATCCAGCGCCGCGGGACCACACGGGGAGCAGTCCCCACCGGACGGTCCCGGCTCCGACCCAGGCAAGGGTGCCCGAGAAGAGGAGCCACCGGCCGATCAGTGCCAGAGGGGAGTCCGTGGCCACGCCTCAAGCCCGCAGAGAGGAGGCGCCGGGATGACGCGCCATCGGCCCGGCGCCGGTCAGCGGTCCGGGGCGCCGTCGGCCGCAACGAGCGTGAAGGAGAACTCGCCTCGAACCACGTGTCCGTCCTTCGCCATCGCGCGCCAGACGACCGTGTACGACCCGTCGGGCATCGCGCCGGTCACTGGAGCCGAGAAGACCGCGGTGTCGTCCGCCGAGGGCTCTGGGTCGCCGGTGGAGACGCGGGTCGAGTCGGCGGCCATGAGGCGCAGAGAGGTCCCTGCGGCCTGTGGCTCCTGGGAAAAGAACAGGCGGATCTCTGTTGGCGCGCTGTCGAGGACTGCATCCTCGGCCGGAGACGACTTCTCCAGAGCCAGGTGCAGACCCGTCTCCGAGGCCGCCACCACGCCGGAGACGGATCCCACGACGATCGCGAGGCTGCCGAGACCGAACACGCGAGCCGAACAACGCATTGGCTTCCACCGGTTGAGGTTGCAGAATCGAGCGGTGACCCCGTGGTCACCGAGATGCCCTACCCGGGACCCACGCACCGGGATCCTTGCAGGCCCGGCAATCGAGGCCGGCCACCGGCGAACTCCGCCGGCCGGGCGGCTGCAGCGCGCTCCCGCCCAGGTAGCTCTGGCGATGACGGAGGCTGGGCCCCCAATGTGACTTGCGGGTAGGAAGACCGGTCAGGACAATCGAGGTCTGGTGGTGGGGCGGCCGTGGAACAGATCCCGGGTCAGAAGGAGGAGGAATGCTCAAGGAGTTCAAGGAGTTCGCGGTCAAGGGCAACATGCTGGACATGGCCGTCGGCATCATCATCGGAGCGGCGTTCGGGACCATCATCTCGTCGCTCGTGAACGACGTCATCATGCCTCCCATCGGCCTGATGATGGGGGGCGTAGACTTCGCCGACCTGTTCATCACTCTGTCCGCCGGCGACCCCGCTGGGCCGTATGCGACCCTGGCGGCGGCGCAGGAGGCCGGGGCCGTCACCATCAACTACGGGGTCTTCATCAACGCGTTGATCTCGTTCCTGATCGTGGCGTTCGCCGTGTTCATGGTGGTCCGGAGCTTCAACAAGATGAAGCGCGAGGAGGAAGCAGCCGAGGAGGCGCCGCCGGCCGCGCCCGAGCCGTCGGCCGAGGAGAAGCTGCTGACCGAGATCCGCGACCTGCTCAGTCGTCAGGCGTAACAGCCCAGCGCGATCCCTCCCGCCACGAGGGGCCCGGCGCCGGTTTCCGTGGGGGGACCGGTCGCCGGGCGGGCGGTGTCCCGGATCATCCCCGACCCATGGACGGGGCGGGTGCCGGTGGGTCGTGGGCGCTCCACATCGTCACGGCGCCGGGGCCGGAGTCAGGGACCCTCAGCCCCGCACCAGCTTCTTGTAGCGGATCCGGTGGGGCTGCTCCGCCTCTGCGCCCAAGCGGCGCCGCCGGTCGGCTTCGTACTCGTGGTAGTTGCCCTCGAACCAGCGGACCTGGCTCTCGCCTTCGAAGGCAAGGATGTGCGTGGCGATCCGGTCCAGGAACCAGCGGTCATGTGACACGACCAGGACGCAGCCGGCAAAGTCCAACAGCGCGTCTTCCAGGGCGCGCAGCGTGTCCACGTCCAGGTCGTTGGACGGCTCGTCCAGGAGGATCACGTTGGCTCCGGTCTTGATCAGCTTGGCCAGGTGCACCCGGTTCCGTTCCCCTCCGGACAGCACGCCGACCTTCTTCTGCTGATCGGTGCCCCGGAAGTTGAACCACGACAAGTACGCCCGTGAGCTCACCTCGGCTCTGCCCAGGGTGATCTGGTCGAGTCCGCCCGAGACCTCCTCCCAGACGGTCTTGTCACCGTCCAGGGCGTCCCGGCTCTGATCCACGTAGGCAAGCTGGACGGTGGAGCCCAGGCGGATGGTGCCGCTGTCGGGTCCTTCCTGTTCCGTGATCATCCGGAAGAGCGTGGTCTTCCCGGCGCCGTTCGCGCCTATCACGCCCACGATGGCCGCCGTGGGAACGGTGAACGACAGGTCGTCGATGAGCTGGACGTCTCCGTAGCCCTTGGACACGTGCTCGAACTCGATGACGTCCCTGCCCAATCGGGGGCCCGCCGGAATCAGGATCTCCACTGTTCCGACCTTTTCCCGCTCATCCTGCGCGAGGAGCTCCTCGTAGGCGTTGATGCGGGCCTTCCCCTTGGCGTGTCGGCCCTTGGGCGTCATCCGGATCCACTCGAGCTCGCGCTCGAGGGTGCGCCGCCTGGCAGAGCCTTCCTTCTCTTCCCGGGAGAGACGCGTCTCCTTCTGCTCGAGCCACGAGGAGTAATTGCCCTCCCAGGGGATCCCCTTTCCCCGGTCCAGCTCGAGGATCCACTGGGCCACGTTGTCCAGGAAGTAGCGGTCGTGGGTCACGGCCACGATGGTCCCGGGGAACTCTGCCAGGTGACGCTCGAGCCAAGCCACCGATTCGGCGTCCAGGTGGTTCGTGGGCTCGTCCAGGAGCAGCATGTCCGGCTCCTCGAGCAGCACCCTGCAGAGCGCGACCCGCCGCCGCTCGCCGCCGGAGAGCGTGCTGACGTCGGCGTCCGGCGGCGGCAACCGGAGCGCGTCCATGGCGATCTCGATCTTGCGATCCAGGTCCCAGGCGTTCGCGGCGTCGATGGCGTCCTGGACCTTGGCCTGTCGGTCGATGAGCGACTGCATCTCCCCGTCGGACATGGGCTCGGCGAAGGCGGCGTTGATCTCGTCGTAGCGCCGGAGAAGGTCCCGCGTCTCCTGGACGGCGAGCTCCACGTTCCCCTGGACATCGAGCTCGGGGTCGAGTTGGGGCTCCTGGGGCAGATATCCGACGCCGGTGCCCTTGGCCGCCCACGCCTCGCCCATGAAGTCGGTGTCCTCGCCTGCCATGATGCGGAGGAGCGAGCTCTTGCCCGAGCCGTTGGCGCCCACGACGCCGATCTTCGCGCCCGGGAAGAAGGAAAGCCAGATGTTCTCGAGGATCTTCCGCTTCGGCGGAACGATCTTGCCGAGCCCTTTCATCACGTAGATGAAGCGCGGATCGCTCATGGTGCTCCTCTGTGGTGTTGCCGGCGGGGACGGCAGCCGGACTGCCGGTCGCGCGTACCCCGGCCTATGCGCCGGGTGCCCGCAAACGGTAGTGTAAAGGAGTGCCTCAACGGAGGAGCTGGTCCGTAGCATGCTGGACGACGCTCTGCGCGGTTTCAAGGACCGTCTGCTCGCCCCGGCCGCCAGGGCGCTGGGGCCCGGCGTGCATCCCCACCTCATCACGCTCCTCGCCCTGATGCTGGGGGGCGCGGTCTTCGTCCTGTGCCTCCGACAGGCCTATGGCTGGGCTCTGCTCGCTTGGGTGGGGAACCGGTTCCTCGACGGGTTGGATGGCGTGACCGCCCGAGTCCACGGGACACAGAGTGACCTGGGCGGCTACCTGGACCTGGTGTTGGATTTCCTCGTGTACGCGCTGGTGCCGCTGGGCCTGGTGCTCTCCCGGCCCGCGTCCGAGCTGCTGTACCTGACCCTGGCCGTCATGCTGGCCACGTTCTACGTGAACGCGGCGAGCTGGACGGTGCTCTCGGCCATCCTGGAGAAGCGGAACCGGGGCGCGCGGGAGCGGGCCGAGCAGACAACCGTCTCCATGCCGGCCGGGATCGTCGGAGGTACCGAGACCATGGTGTTCTACGGCCTGTTCCTGCTCTTTCCGGACCGGCTGATCCCGTTGTTCACGGTGCTGGCCCTCCTCGTGGGGCTGAGCACGCTCCAGAGGATTGTCTGGGCGGTACGCTACCTCTAGTGTAGCCTCGCGACGCGGCAGCTCGCGGGAGTGGTAGGCCCCCAACCAGCGCGGCGAGGCGGCGAGGGTCAGGGCCTCGGCACACGTGGGTCCGACGCGCCGTCTAAGGAGCTGGCACCAGCTCCGGTCGGAGCACCGGGAGCGTTCGTGCGGTCCCGCCTTCGGTCTCCGCCCGCGCCCACCGGAGGCAGGTTACGCACGGGTGCTCTTCGCGGTCCGCGGCCGCAGGCTCCAAGACCTCGTCGACCCACCTGAGGAAGCGCTGGCGACGGGCTCGCAGCTGCCAGGGCGACTGCGCGATCGTACCGAGATCGTACTGGGCCGCCTCCACCTCAACCGCGAAGGCGCACGCGTGGATCCGTCCGTCGCTCTTCATGGTGGGGTGACAACGAGCGCACCGCCCTCGAAAGTCGGGCCGACCAGCGACGTCGTCGGACGTGTGACGGGCCGCGCCTCCCACCTGGAGCACGTCCTCGTGCCCCAGCCAGAGCCGGCCGGGGTTGGCGGTGCCCCAGGCTTGCAGCTCGGCCCGACGACCGGGTGGTATCGGCTCGACGCCGTCTCCATGCCAGACGTAGTGGTTCAGGTACGCGTCGGTGCCGCGGTGGTGATCGGCGGGTGGGTCGGCCTCCAACATATGAATGAGCCGCTGCGACTGGACGCCGTTGCTGAACACCGTCAGGCGCCCGACATATCCCAGGCGCCGAAGGTCGCGGATGAAGCCGGTGAAGTACCGGTGATGCAGGGTGGGCTCTCCGCCGTAGAGCTTGATTCGAGCTCCCGGCTGTATCAACTGCACGAGCCGCTCCGGCGCGTCCAGGGCGAACGGAGCGAAGGAGCCGCCGGGGCTCCCGTCGACGCAACAGAAGTGACAATCCCGATTGCAGCGGTTGCCCGGGTACAACAGGATCTCGGGTAGTCGTGGGGCGCCCGGCGGATCGTCGAGGGGATCATGGGGGCGACGCGTGATCTGAACCGGCTTCATGGGTGCTGTCCGCTCCGACTGCGGGCTACGTCGCTCAGGGCCATCCACCGATCGTAGTAGCGGGCCACATCATCGGCACGTCGGGGGTCGGGACGACAGGGTTCGGCCAGCGCGGCCCCACGTCGAAGGAATGCTTCCGACCGCTCTGGGGGTTCCGCCGTCAGGGCGGCCGCGACGGCGCCACGGGCGCCCGCCCATGGATCCGCCAGCGGTCGGGTGGGGAGCTGCAGCGCGTCGGCTGCCAACTGAACCCAGGCGGCGTCCGCCGCCCGCCCGCCTGTGACGACGAGGTCCTCGAGTGGGCTCCCGGCCGCGGTCTCGAGCGCTGGGCGAAGACGGCGCAGCTCGCACAGCACCCCCTGAGTCCAGGCCTGGTGCACGACTTCGGGAGGGGTCGAGTCGCCGATACCGTCGCAGAGCGGGAGTGCCTCAGGTGCGTCGAGGGCCCCAGCGAAGTACGGGGCGATCATCCCCGCAAGGACGAATTGACTTGCGAGCGGTGGGAGCACAGGAGCCAGGTCCCGTAGGAACCGCTCACCCTCCAGGCCGCCGGCCAGGCCGGTCTCCACGTTCCAGCGCCCAGGAATCGAAGCGTGGGTGAGCACCACGCCGGCCGGTGGGTCCGTCGAACCATCAGCCAGCATTCCCAGGCCGATGGCGGATCCCAGGGAGAGCGCCCCCTTTCCGGCCGACGTCACCCCGCTTCCCAGTAGCTCGCAGTTCTTGTCGCCACCGCACACGTGCAGCACCGAGCCGGTCACCGCACCCACCGCGCTTCCCACGGGAACCACTTCGGGGTGCGCCAGGGCAAGCGGTCCGACGGCCCGAACTCGATCGAGCGCCGATCCCCACAGGTGGCGAGGCACAGTGCCCGCTGCCTCTACCGCCCGCCCGACCCACCGCGAGGTCAGGTGGGAGGCGAGAGAGCGGACGCTCCCCGCCCCGCGAAGCACGTCTCCCTCTTCGGCAAAAGCGTCCCAGAGGGAGCCGTGGACCAGATCACGCCGGTCGCGCCACGACACCAGCGGGGTGAGCGCAGCGCCGGCATCGTCGACCAGAACGACCGTGTCGCGCTGGGTCGCCAGGCACACGCGATCGATCGGTCCCTGGCGGCGGACGTCCTCGAGAGCCGCCTCCACGGCCGCGATGACCCCATCGAGGTCTTGCCACGCCCGCGGCCCACGGATCTCGAGGCGGGGAAGTAGCCGCCGTGCCGATCGCAGCACGCGCCCGTCCCCGTCGAACACGGCGGCTTTCACCGCGGTCGTGCCCACGTCAAGGCCAGCCAGGGCCGTCATCGCCGCTGCCGTCCCACGGTCGAAGGAGTCCGTGACATGGCTCGAACATCCTCAACCGCGCCAGGCGTCGCAACGACCCTCGCTTCGGGCGCGGTCGGGAACCGGGAGGCCGAGAGCGGGCATTGTGATGCCGAAGACCCGCCGCTATCTCCCGGAGCATGCCGACCCCGATGTCACGCCGCCGAGTCGTCGCTGCCCTGTCGGTAGGAATGGCCCTGTCATGGCCTGCGGTGTTGCAGGCACAGGACCGCGCCCAGCTGGTCGGTCTAGTGCGCACCCAGGTCGGAATCGCGCTCGAAGGTGTGCGCGTCGCGTTCGATCCGGGCGCCCACGAGACGATCACCGACGGCTCCGGCCGGTTCGTGTTGGTGGTTCCCGCCGGGGAAGGCGGTGTCGTCACCTTCAGCGCGCCGGGGTTCCTCCCCGAGGAGGCTGCCGTGCCGCCTCAGGTTGCCGGTCAGCGACAGGAGATGGCGGTCACGCTGGCGAAGCTCTACACGCTGGATGCGGTGACGGTGACGGGCCGTCGGGAGCGGCCACTGCTGAACACCGAGGACGCCGCGACGGGCGGTACACTGGAAGAGACGGAGCTGGCGGGGCTTCCCACGGATTCACGGAACCCGTGGGCGCTGGCCTACAACCTCCCCGGTGTCTCCCAGTCCACCGGATTCTTCGGAGACGCCCCGGTCCTGACCGTGAACGGGGCCAACTCTCTCTACACCCAGTACCTGGTCGACGGTCTGGACAACAACGAAGGGTTCCTCGGTGGGCCGCGCGTGGACATCCCACTGGCCGGGATGCGACGCCTCGCACTCATGGCCAACTCGTATCGCCCGGCCTACGGACGCAGCTCCAACGGCGTCGTGAACGTGGAGACGCTCGCGGGGGGAGAGCGGTGGTCGGGCGAGGCATTCCTATTCCGCCGTCCCGGCATTCCGCTGGACTCGGAGCCCGAGTTCGCACCGGCCGGGACCGATCCCGAGGGCTTCGAGCGAACGCAGCTGGGCGGTGCCATCAGTGGGCCCTTGGTCAGGGATCGCACCTACCTGTTCGCGGCGCTGGAATTCGGCGACGAGAAGGAGGATCGGATCGGGTCAACGGCCCGCACCCAGTTCCTGGGGACGGAGCTGCGTCGGACCTGGAAGGCATTCCTGCGCGTGGACCAGATCTGGAGCGAGTCCCAGGCCACCACGCTTCGCTTCGCTCTGAGTGACGTGAGCCGCGAGGGTCAGGGGTCGGGCGTGGTGGTGCCGGAGGCCGACATCACCACCCGGCGGATCGGCAGCCTGACCAGCCTCACCCACCGATCCGCCTTCCGTGCCGGGAGGGCAGGCAACGAGCTGTCGGTGCAGCTGGGCACCTTCCGCTGGTTCTTTCCACCGTCGGCCAGCGACTTCCAGACGCCGCAGACCACCGTCGTGGCGCAGGACGAGACGACGGTGGAGGCGGTGGTGGGATCGAGCAACTTCATCTTCGACGAGACCGAGGTGCAGCTACAGCTCAAGGACGTGCTGGAGAGTCGCATCGGTCGGGATCACACGCTCCGGCTGGGTGCCGACGTCGTGTCCTCGGGGTTCGAGCTCACAGGGTCGTCCACCAACCCCACGGGGGCCTACACGGTGGTGAACGAGGGCAACATCGAAGCGTCGGGCGAATTCCTGTCGATCACCGACATCCCCGTGGACGTCCGGGTGTCGAGCTACACCATCGATGCGAACCCCCAGCAGGTAGACCTGACCCAGACGTTGGTGGGCGCGTTCGTGGAGGACGTCTGGCGGGTGTCTCCGTCTCTGACGATCCAGGGCGGCGTCCGGTGGGACTACGACGACATCACGTCCCGAGGCCAGAGCCGCCCCGACCTCGACAACTTCCAGCCCAGGGTCTCGGCCAACTGGTACGCCACCCCGAACACGGTGCTGAGGGGAGGATGGGGACTCTACGCGGGGAAGTTCCCGTACGCCGTGTACTCCGACGCGGTCCAGTTCGGCCCAGACGGGAATGCGGTGGTGACCTTCGAGGGAAAGGTCTTCCCGCCGCCACCCTTCCTGCAGGGGCCGACGGCCGAGGATCTCGAAGGCCTGCAAGACGAGCTTCCGCCTCGGGAGATGCGCGTCATGTTCGCCAACGGCCTCGAGCAGCCCATGTCGAGCCAGGCCACCGCGGGCTTCCAGCGACAGCTCGGCGACACATGGGCCGTGGCGGTGGATGGCGTCTGGTCCGAAACCTGGAACCTCCCACGCTCATTGGACCTTAACGCCATCCAGCGTCGGCTCACGCCGGCCGACACCGTGGATCGCCCAGCCGAGTTCGGGGACCAGTACCGACCCGTCACCCCCGAGCCGGGCGGCTTCCGGCGCCTGACGACCACCGATTCCGGCGGCCGGGCCCGGTACCTGGGGCTCTACGTCATGGCGCGAGGCCGGGTGGCCGACGAGGTGACGCTCGAGGCGAACTGGATCTTGTCCAGCACGAAGACCGATACGGAGGACATCAACTTCCAGGCCTTCGAAGGCAACGAGTTCGACGACGAGTGGGCCCACGCCATCAACGACCGCCGACACCATGTGACCGTTCGTGGGCTCTGGAGCCCGACCCCCAACGTCACACTGGGTGGCATTGCCGACTTCCAGACCGGGACGCCAATCAACCGGGTCGCCCATTTCCGGGATCTGGACGGATCGGGTCCGATCTTCGGCAACGGCTTCGTGGGCAACCACGATCGGTTCTCGGGCGTGGCGCGTAACGAGGAGCGCCTTCCCCAGGCCTTTCTCCTCAACCTCACCGGGGCCTATCGTCTCTTTCTCGGGGAGACACTGCTCGAGCTCCGAGCGGACGTCTTCAACGTCTTCGATGCGACCAACTACACGGGCTTCGCCAACGGGATACCCGGAGGTGGGCCCAGGACCCAGGTCGGGCGGCCCGGTGACCCCATCGCCTACACGACAGCGGCGCCTCCGCGTCAGGTCCAGCTTTCGGTGCGGTACGCGTTCTGAACGCCCCCCGCGGGCGATGACCAGGCTCGAGGGGACCAGTGGATCCGCCCACCGCACCCTCGCGGCAGTAGCGTGGGCCGGCCCTGCCCCCCCCGGCCTCGGGCGATGGAGGGACCTTCCTGCCTTCTCCGCCTCGGGCCGGGCCGGCCACCCCAATCGACGGGCCATGCGACAGCCTGACGGCGCCAACGGGATCTGCGCTCGGGTGCTTCTGCTGATCGCGGCGCTGACGACCCTCACGGCTTGCCGCGACGACACTCCGCCCGCCCCCGGAGAGGTGGCGTCGCTGCCCTGGCCCGAGATCGTCGCCGCTGCCCGCGGAAGCGAGGTGACATGGCGGATGTGGCGGGGCGACCCCGCCATCAACACCTACGTGGAGAACTGGGTGGCGCCGAGGCTCGAGGAGCGTTACGACCTGAGACTGAGGGTCGTGGACGGGCGGGGCCCCGAGGTGGTGAATCAACTGGTGGTCGAGCGGGAGGCGGGGGCGCGTGGCCGGGCCGATCTGGTGTGGATCAACGGAGAGACCTTCCACAATCTCCGTCAGGAGGGGCTGCTGTGGGGTCCGTGGGCTGAGAGGATTCCGGCGGCGGCCTATGTGGACAGCGCCTCCGCCATCGTCATGCGCGACTTCGAGCAGGATCCCGAGGGATTCGAGTCACCGTGGGGACGCGTCCAGTTCGCGCTGATCTACGACGAGGCGCGCACGCCGGATCCTCCTGGCACGGTGGCGGAGCTGGCGCAGTGGATCGACGAGCACCCGGGGCGCTTCAGCCACGACCAGTCGTTCACCGGCGTCACGTTTCTCAAGATCCTCATGTACGCGCTGTCCGGGGGTGTCGAGGCGTTCGAGGGCGGCTTCGACGACGTGGCGTACCTGCGGGGACGGGACCGTACCCTGGAGTGGCTCGAGGCCCGCCGGGACAGCTTCTGGCGCGGGGGAAGGGCCTACCCGGGTGGCGTGGCCGAGCTGCACCGCCTGTTCGCGAACGGCGAGGTGGATTTCACGATGTCCAACAACCACAACGAGGTGACCACGAAGGTCCGGCAAGGGCTGTTTCCGGAGACGGCGCGCCCACTGCTGCTCAGGGAGGGTACGATCGCCAATGCCCACTACTTGGGGATTCCCTTCAACGCCCCCAATCCCCAGGGCGCCATGGTGGTGGCCGACTTCCTCTTGTCGCCCGAGGCGCAGCTCGAGAAGGCCGAGCCGGGGGTCTGGGGCGACGGAACGGTGTTGGACCCGGCCCGCCTCCCCGAGCCATGGCGCCGCCGCTTCCAGGCTCTCGAGCAGGACCCCAGGGCGCTCCCCGCGGACTCGCTCCAGCGCTACGCCCTCCCCGAGGTCGCGCCCGAATACCATGAACGGCTCGCGGAGGACTGGCGGCGGCGGATCCGGCCCGTGGGTAGATGAGCGAGTCGCCCGAGGGACGCCGCCGCGGAGTGCCTGCCGGGCGCGAAGCCACGTGGGGCCTGCTGGCGGCCCTGGCAGTCGCCGCCCCGGTCCTGGTCGGCGTGGCCTACGCCGCCGCCGGCGCCGTCGGGTTCGTAGGGCCCGGTGCCGGGTCCGCCGGAGCGTCACGGGTCTGGAGGGTGCTCTCGGAGGGCGCGGTTTGGGCGGGGGCTGGATGGTCGCTCTGGGTCGCGGCGGCGTCGACCTTCCTCGCGACCACCGGGGCCGTGGTCGTGGCGGTCTCGTTCCGGGGCTGGGGGCGCGGCGACCGTTGGGCCCGGGCGCTGACCATCCTGCCGCTGCCCATCCCCCATATCGCGGCTGCCGTGGGCGGCGTGCTGGTTCTGGGCCAGAGCGGCCTCCTCGCCCGGGGCGCCCACGCTCTGGGCTGGATCGCTTCGCCGGGAGACATGCCAGCGCTCGTGTACGATACGGCCGGCTGGGGACTGATCCTGACACTCACGTGGAAGGAGCTCCCGTTTCTGGGGTTGGTGGCCTTCTCCGTCCTCGCCGCCCGGGGCCCGGCCCTCGAGGAGGCCGCCCGGAGCCTCGGCGCCCGACGCCTGGACGTGCTGCGGTGGGTCACCTTGCCCCTGCTCCTGAGGGGAATGCTCCCCGGTGTCGTCGCCGTGTTCGCGTTCGTCGCCGGAACGTATGAGGCGACGGCGCTCATGGCGCCGTCCGACCCCCTGGCGCTGCCGTTGCTCACGATGGAGCGGTACACGGCCAGCGCCCTGGCGCAGCGGGGCGACGCCTACGTACTCGTGCTCCTGGGCGTGGGGTTGGCGGCCCTGGCCGTGGTGGCTCACGAGGCGGTGCGGGCTCGCGGGCCCGAGGGGCACTCGTGAGGGCCGCGGCCAGCCCGGGACGGGCGACCTCGGGCCCCTCGCAACCGCTGGTGCTGGCGAATCCGCTCCTGGCGGCGATGCGCGGTATCCTGATCGTGGGCCTGACCCTGTCGGCGGTCGGGCCCCTGGCGCTGCTGGCCATGGGGTCGGTGAGTCGCGGGTGGTTCTATCCGGATCTGCTCCCGACGGAGCTCACGATGGAGGCGTGGCGCGAGGTGTTCCGTGCCGCGGGCCGACTCGCGAGAGCCAGCGCGACGAGCGTCGTCCTGGCCGTCTCCACGGGTGTGGGTTCCGCCGCGCTAGGCATGCCCGTCGGCCGCGCCCTGGCCCGACTCCGGGGTTGGCGCCGGGCCCTCGGAGCAGGGGCGGCTTTTCTCCCGGTGGCGGCACCGCCCGTGGCCCTCGCGGTGGGTCTCCAGTTCTCCTTTCTGGCCTTCGGACTGGGCGGCACCCTCGTGGGGGTGCTGCTGGCGCACCTGATCCCCGCCACGGGCTACACGGCCCTCTTCTTCCTGGGGATCTTCACCGCGTTCGACGACAGCGTGGAAGAATGCGCCCGGACGCTGGGCGCGACACGGGTCCAGGTCCTCGCGCGGATCACGCTACCCCTCCTGCGTCGGCCCCTGATGGAGGCGTTCCTGCTGGGCTTCCTGGTCTCCTGGGCCCAGGTCCCGCTGACGGTGCTGGTCGGTCAGGGCGCCGTTCCGACATTACCGCTGGAGGTCTTCTCCTACATGAGCGCCGGACAGGACGCACTGGCGGCCACCGGGGCCGTCCTTCTCACCCTCCCTGGAATCCTGGCTCTGGGTCTCGTGGGCCTGGCCATTCGGCGGACCCAGGCCCTGGCGCTGTGAGCCCGGGAGAGGCGGCCGCGGTCCTGACGGTGGACCGACTCCGAGCGGACTTCGGCGCCGAGGCCGGCTTGCAGGACATCTCGTTCAACGTGGTCGCGGAGGAGCTCCTGGTGGTCGTGGGAACCTCCGGGGCGGGCAAGTCCACGCTGCTTCGGGCCTTGGCCGGCCTGGCCCCAGTCCAGGCGGGAACGGTGGAGATCGACGGGCGCGACGTGACGGGCGAGCCCACCGAGCGAAGGAATGCCGTCTACCTCCACCAGTCTCCCGTGCTGTTCCCCCACATGACCGTCGGAGAGAACGTGGCCTTCCCGCTTCGGGTGCGGGGCGTCCCGCACCACGACCGTTTGCCGCGGGTGCTGCAGGCGTTGGCGGCCGTGCGACTGTCCGGCATGGAGGGCCGGAGGCCCGGCACCCTCAGCGGGGGCCAGCTCCACCGCGTCGCCCTGGCCCGGGCGGTCGTGGCCCGACCCGCGCTGCTCCTTCTCGACGAGCCGCTCTCCTCGCTCGATCCGTCGCTCCGCGGCGAGGTCCGCGAGAGCATCAGGGCGACGCGGCAGGCGTACCGGCCGGCCATCGTCCTGGTCACGCACGACCTGGAGGAGGCCGGCCGGCTCGGGGACCGCATCGCCGTGTTGATCGACGGCCGCTTCGTGCAGGTCGCAGGTCCCGACGAGCTCTTCAGTCGGCCGGGGTCTCTTCGGGTCGCCCGCTTTCTGGGTCTCGGGAACGAGGTGACGGGTCACGTGGAGGCCGGCTCGTTCAACTGCGCTCTCGGGCGCCTTCCGTTACCCGTCCGGGTGCGCGCCGGTGGCGCGGTGGCCGTGCTGGGCCTGTCGGGCGTGATCGCGGTCGATGAGGGCCCCTACTCCGGCGTGGTGACCGCCGTGACCCACGGGTCGGCCGGCGCCGTCGCGGCCATCGGCACGCCGGCGGGCACGCTGGAGGTTCGCGCGCCCCACCCAGCACCTCCCGTGGGCGCACTCGTTCGCTATCGGGTCGTGCTCGACCCCGACAGGGTGTATGCGGACGACTCCCACGACCGCTGAGCCGAGCGCTGGCCCGGCGGTCCCCAGGCTCGCTGTCGGGACGTCCTTGCGCCGACCCGCCCGAGATCCCCCGGGCCCCCGGGATCTCTTCCCCGCCATCCTGGACTCTCCCGCCGGCCGACTTGGTCTCTCCTGCTCGCCCTGAAGATCTGCCTGGGCCCGCCGTCAAAACCAGCCCCGGGACCTGCCTGAACCCGTCATCACAGGTCTGGCCGCCTTTGGTGGGAACCCCCCTCGGGGTGCCGGCATTAGGGGGGCATGAACAAGACCGGGCGAACGAACTCGAAGCTGATGACCGGGGCCGTGCTGGTCCTCGTGGGCGTGGCATGTACATCGGGGGTAGCGGACGAGGTTCTGTCCGAGGGAGACCAGGCCCCGGCCCCCGACTTGGCAAGCGGGGACGCGTGGACGGCGGCGTCCACCTCGGGCGTCGAGGTCAGCGTCTCCGCGGATCCTCTTCCCCTCCGGCCCGGTCCGGTCCGGCTCGAGATCGCCCTCGGCGAAGCCCCCCCAGACGTTTTGCCACTGTCGCTGGACCTGGTCTCACCCGAGATGCCCATGCATGGCATCGTGCGCTACGAGACCGAGGCGTCGAGCGTAGCCCACTACCGGGCAGTGGTGGACATCCCCATGGAGGGCCTCTGGGAGCTTTACGTGAACCTCGACTACGGTGCGGACGCGGCCGTGTTCGAGTTGGACGTAGCGGCACCGGAGGGATCCACGGGCCATGAGCACCACGGTGGAGCTCCATCCACTGAAGCGGGCCCCCAGCACGATCACCGGAACCCCGGGGGGGACGAGCCGTCGGATGCCGGTAGCGAGGACGAGCACCGGCACCATGCGTCACCCGGAGATCACTCCGGAACGACCGCCTCCGACGGGTTGGTCGATCCCGGTTCTCATGGGGGCCATGGCCCGCGGTAGCAGGTCGCAATCAGGCAGCGGGACCGCGCACGAAGTGGCGCAACGCGCCGGTGACCTGACTTTGGCGCCCGGGCACGAGGCTCGGCGCCGGACTTCATCACGAGTCGTTGGAGGTGATCCAATGCGGAAACTCTCACTGAGCTTCCTGGCGCTGGCCTTCGTGGCCCTGAGCGCCGTTCCCGCCTCAGCCCAGGACATGATGCCCGAGATGGCAGAGGGCGAGGACGTGGAGTTCACGGCCCACGTCGTGGACTTGTCCTGCAAGGTCGTGTACGGCCTGGAGGGGGACATGCACCGCGAGTGCGCCCAGGTGTGCGCCGATCGCGGTGTGCCGCTCGGCCTGATGGCCGAGGACGGCACCCTGTACCTGCCTGTCAGCCAGGCCATGCCCGGCGCCGGCGACAACGAGCGGCTCAGGCCCCACGCCGAGCACGCGGTGACCGTCAAGGGCAAGGCCATCGAGCGTGGCGGCATGCACACGATTATCATCGAGAGCGTGGAAATGTAGGCGGAAGATGATGATCCGGTCACTCAGACCGAACCGGGAAGGCTGGGGCTTCGGCCCCGGCCTTCTCGCGCTGCTGCTCCTGGCGGCGTGCTCCGACGGCGGGCCGGGCCCCGTGGCGGACGCGGCCGAGGCGTTCACGCCGCCCGAGGTCGGGCAGCGGGACGGGACGACGGTCGTGACCAACCGCTCCGCAGCGGAGCGACTGCGCATCTACCGACAGGCGCCGGAGACCCCGGCGCGCCTGCTGTTCATGGACGGTCGAGCGGCTGCCGGTCTGAGGGACGGCGGCTCCGCCTGGCCGGACACGCAGGGGGGCCGGGTTCTGCTCCTGGACGACCGGGGCTACGTCAGCGGAATCCTCCAGGGAGCGCCGGAAGACGGTCGGCACCTGGCACGGCCCGCATTCGTGGTGGTCGGGGCGGATGGCAGCGTGTCGGCCGTCGAGCCCGACGGCTCCGCGCTCGTCTTCCTGAACGGCCTGCCGGACCATTGGACGGAATCGGGGCTCCCCGGCCCGGTGACCGCCGGGGCCCATGGCCTGGGCGTCGCCACCCGCACCGTGCTGGAGTTCAACATGGGCCCGGTGCGAAAGCGAGATCCGTTGCTCTGGCTACACGACGGTGATCAGCCGAGACCAGTGGGGCGCGTGGCGACTCCACCAACGCCATTCCTGGGCCACCTGGCCAACGCCGGTTGGGCCACCATCGGGGACGGCGGGACCGTGTTGTACGCCTCGGCACTGCGGCCCGAGCTTCACCGGTTCGACGCCGACGGGGACCCGACATGGCGGAGTAGCTGGCTTCCCCTGACGCCACCGGCCGTGCCGCGCCTGAAGGCAGTGGAGGGGCAAGTCACGCCGGAGTTCGAGATCGTCCAGTACGGGGTCGTGGTAGGTCCGGATGGTTTGATCTACGTGCTGGCAGCCTCGGAGCCCGCTCTGGGCCGGGCGGACGTGCTGCTGGTGTTCGAGCCCACGGGGGAGCTGTTGCGAACGGGTGCGGTGGAGCCCGGTGCGGCGATCTTCGCGTCTCCTTCGGGCCACGTCTACAGCCTGGAGCCCAGTGAGGTGCTGTCCCGGACGGCTGCGCCGGACCGGGTGGCCTTCGCGCCGTTCGATCTGCCGAGCCTGGACGGAGAAGGCGTCCTGCGCCTGGCGGATCACCGGGGCAAGGTGGTGGTGATCAACTTCTGGGCCAGCTGGTGCGGGCCATGCCGTCGGGAGATGCCCGCGCTGGATGCGTGGGCCCGCGGCCTGGACCCTTCCGAGGTCTCGGTCATCGGCCTGAACGAGGACGTCGTAGCGGGCGAGGGCAGGGACTTCCTGCGGGAGATCGGGGGCGTGGGGTATCCCAACGCCCGCGGTGGCGGAAAGCTGAAGGAGCGGTACGGCTACCGGGGCCTGCCGTACACGGTGATCCTGGATCGAGAGCTGCGGGAAGTCGGCCGGGTGTACGGATTCGGAACGTCGGTGGATCCCATCCGTGAAGCCGTCGAGGCCGAGCTCGGCCGGCCGGGTCCGGATCCCACCGCCCAGGGTTAGCCGGCACCGGGTCTTCCCGGTGGTGCCGCGCCACTCTCGGGCGATGTCGGACCCGGGCTAGCGGACCCGCAGCCGGCGCGCGTGGGACCGTACGCCGTTCGAGAAGGATACCTCCAGATCGGGGCCGACGGCCGGCAGACGCACCTCGCCACCTCGGGCGAATGAGACGATCCGGCCCGTAGTCGCGTCCCGCACCAGCGCCATGGGGAACCGCTCTGCGTTCCATCTGAGCGTGGTCTCGCCCGCAGCGGTGGACCCGGCGGAGAGCTGGTCGAGCCCCGGCCCACCGGCCGTCGGCACGGTTCTGGCCACCTGGACGGAGCGTCCATCCAGCTGAACGGTCCTCAGTGCGTCTCGGTCGAACCGGTCGAGCGGCAACACCATTGCGAAGTGGTGTCCGCCGCCGGCCTCGGCGGGTAGCTCCGCTCCCTGGAACGGAACCGAGAAGAGCTCCCGGCCCTGGTCGTCCAGTCCTCGAACCCGGTAGGGTCCGGATCGAGTGGGGAGCAGAGGGGGCGCCTCGACCTCGAAGGCGGGCTCCAGGACGGCGCCGGATGCGCCGATGCGTCCCCAGATCAGGAGGCCCGGGCCGGAAGCCTCGCGAATCGGCGATGCGGGGGGCGCGCCGCTCCGCTCCAGGAACCCGAGGATTCCCGCGTACGTGTAGTCGCTGATCCAATCGGGATTGCAGTACCCCATGAGGTCCTTGTACGTGGCTGGCGACCGCAACGCGCCCGACCCGGGGTCGTACCCGACGGCGCCGATGGAGCCGCCGGAGTACGGATAGGACGGATCTGGGTTGCCTGCGCCGCCGCACGGCGCGTGTCTACGGCCGAGGTTGTGACCCAGCTCGTGGGCGGCGATCCCGGAGCTTCCTTGCTTGTCCCACCCGACCGCTGCCGGCGCCCCCACGTAGCCCATGCCGGCGACCCCGCCGGAGTAGCCCACTTTCACCACCCCGTAGTAGTGGGCGCTCGAGCCGTCGGCGGCCCGGAGCGCGAGCATCTCGCCGAGGACGGCGGCCCACGCGTCGTTGCCGTCGTCGGACTGGAGCTCGGCGGCGTCGGTCACGTACGTGGTCCGCACCTGCACGTTGTAGCCGCTGACGGGAAACAGCCTGCTGGCGAGCGTGAGGAAAGCCGAGCCGTCGCCGGGCTCGCCCTCCAGGCCGTTGACGCTCTGGCGCACGGGCACGAAGACGATGCCGAAGGGAGGCGGCTCGCGCACGTCGAACGAGCGCGTGCCGGAGGACGGATAGGCGTTGTCGGCCTCGTTCGTCTCCGGCACCCGGTCGTCGGGGTCCACGTCGACCCGCACGGCGAGGCCGGGAGCGACCAGGTACCCGGGCACGGTCAGATTCCACGACGCGTCCAGAGACCCCGGGTCGGCGCTGGTGGGAACCGACGTGGACGGAGCCGGCAGGGTGTGCGTCTCGACGAGGGAGGCTCCCAGATAGAGGCGCACGCGGACCTCGGGCTGGTGCGTGTTGGCGGCGCTCGCCGTCACGAAGACCCGCAGGAGGCCGTCCCGGTCGTCGATCAGCGGGACGGACCCGTCGAGGGTTTGAACCGCCTGGGTCAGGTGCACCGCCGCGATGGACAGGTTGTCCCCGGGAGGCGCCTGCGTGGTGGCGGAAGCGGCCGGTGAATGCGCCGAGCAGCCGACGTCGTTGCAGGCGCGCAGCCGATACTCGTAGGTGGTTCCCACCTCGAGCCCCCGATCCACGTGGCTCGTGGCCGTCGGTTTTTTCACGGCCACCTCGACCCAGTCCGTCTCGGCCTCGACACGCCGCTCGACACGGACGTCCTCGGCGTTGGGTCCGTGGAAGGTCCACGTCAGGGCGATGCGGTCCTCACCCGTGGCGGTGGCGGCCAGGTCGGCCGGCGCAGGGGGTGGGATCTGGTCGGTTTCGGCGCCGGCTTCAGCGGTGTATGCCGAACAGCCGCCGAGGTTGCAGGCTCTGAGCCGGTAGCTGTACGCGGTCCCGGGCACCAGGCCCTGGTCGACGTAGCCCGTGACATCGGCTCCGACCTGGGCCGCGTCGGTCCAGGCGGACTGTCCATCCTGACGTCGGTCGAGCCGAAAGCCGTCTTCATTCTCACTTCCGTCGTGCCATACCAGGTCGATCTGGCTCGATCCCACCGCGACAGCCGCGAGTCCCGAGGGGGCCGCCGGGGGAAGAGGAGGAGTGGCCGCAGCGGCGTCGCTCGTGAACGTCGAGCAACCGACCTCGTTGCAGGATCGAACACGGTAGCCGTACTCCGAGTCCGGCGTGAGGCCGGTGTCGGTGTAGGCCGTCGCCGCCGCCCGGGTGACCGCCACCTCGGCCCACGTCGTCTCGCCGGGGTCCAGGCGGAACACGTGGAAGCCGACCTCGTTGAAGCTCCGATCCCCCCAGGAGAGGTCTACCGTGTTGGCATCGACCGAAGCGGCTCGCAGAGACGTCGGTGGCGCGGGGGGTATCTGGTCCGTGCGCGCCTGCGCCTCCTCGGCGGACTCCGAACAGCCGACCTCGTTGCACGCCCGCACTCGGTACGCATACCAGGTTCCCGGAATGAGGTTTTCGTCCGACATCCCGTCTGCGTCGGCACCCACCACCAGGTGCACCTCCCAGGCAGCTTCGCCCTGGCGTCTCTCCACTCTGTACTCGGTCTCGTACGAGCTGACGTCCTGCCAGCTCACGGCGACTTCGTACGGACCGTCGCTCGCCGCGGTCACGCCGACCGGAGCGAGGGGAGGTCTGACGACCCCGACGAAGTCCACCGAAACCGTCTCGTCAATCCCCGGAGAGACCTCGGCGCTCGCCGACGGGAACGCGTAACGCTCGGGGTCATAGCCGTCGAGGGTGACCTCGTAGGCTCCCGCGCGCAGTCCGGTGAGCGAATAGTGCCCCTCCCCGTCCGTCAGGGCCTCAGCGGTGCTCGGCCCGGACGCGATCACCCAAAGGCCCTCCAGCGGGGCGAGATCCGTGGAGACGTGCCCGCCGATGGCCGACGTCCGGATCCAGGAGCCAGTGAAGACGAGCGTCTCCACCTGCCCGCGGGAGATCGTCAGCGTGCGCGATGTCTCGACGAAGGACGCGTCCGCCGGGTGGGTCGCCATCTCTACCACATAGTTGCCGCTGGCCGCCTCGAAACGATAGCCGCCCGCCTCATCAGTGGTCTGAGACACGCTGGTGGCCCCGACGAGCCGGATCTCGATTCCCACCAGGGGCGAGCCCTCGACGGTGACGGACCCTGCCACTGTGCCGACGTCAGGTTGGGTGGTGTCACACGAGCCTAGGGCGATCACGGCGGGTACGCACAGGAGCGCGCGACCCCGTGCCCCGAGGATGTTCCACATGGAGAACGGACCAGGACGGAGTGATGGTCGGGAAACCCTCCTCCCTGGTCGTCGGCCGGAACAGGCCGAAAGCTAAGCCTGATCAGCCCTTGGGCCGGGCCGGCCCCCGCGGCGCGATGGCGCCGGCGCGGCTACCGGCCCGGATCCCGGGACAGCGCCCGGTAGTACTCCTCCACGAGGTCGCGATAGGCGGGGGGCACTTCGTCCGACCCGCCGAGGAATACCCGGTCGCCGTCAACGGTCAGCTCACGGCGCAGCGCGAACTCGAAGCGGCGCAGACCCTCGATCACTTCGTCCTGGAGGCGGGCCAGCTCCACGGGATCGCCGTACACACGCGTCCGTTGCAATGCCTCCAGGGAGTCGATCACGTCATCGAGGTCCTGGACCTCTCGGCCCTCTTCCTGCAGCAGGTTGCGGAGCTCCCGGGCCTCCTGTTCCCTTCGGCCCGCTTCCCGTCGGAACTGTCGGACCTGATCGGGTGAGAGCTCCGCTCGCCGGTCACCGCCAAACCCACCGCCCGGCGGCGGGGGGCCGCCGCCGTCGGGGCGCCCGCCGGTCTGATCGGGCTGACCGCCCGAGGGATCGCCCGTGGGCTGTCCCTGAGCCTGCTGTCCGCCCCGTCCTTGGCGTCCGCCAGCCTGGTCGCTGCCTTCCAGGCGCCGCTGGCCGCCGGCCTGCTCGCCGCCCTGTTGGCCCTCGCCCTGCTGGCGCTCACCCTGTTGGCCTTCGCCTGGTTGGCCTTGGCCCTGTTGGCCTTCCCCCGGCTGCCCGTCCGGCTGTTGGCCATCCTGTCCCGCCTGGCCACGCTCCTCGCCCTGCTGTCCCGCGCCCTGACGGAGCCGTTCCTCCATGGACTCCATTCCCCGGACCAGCTCGCGGGTCCGGTCCAGGGCCTCGGCCATGCGGTCCCGGGGTCCCGAGCCGATGGCCCCCTCCGCGTCTTCGAGACGCTGACCCAGACGCTCGATGTCCCGCGCGATCTGCTCCTCGAAGGCATCGGCATAGGTGGCGTCCCGCTCTTGGGCGACGCCCTTGGAGAACCGGATCTTCTCCTTCAGCTTGTCGTCGCGGATTCCGCCGGCCGCCTCCTGGATCTTGCCGGCCGCCTCCCGCTGATCTTCCCGGAGCGCCTCGGCGGCGGCTCGGTCGAGCTGCCTCTCCAGATCCGCCACCTCCTCGAACATGGCGTCCTTTCGCTCCATCAGGCGCTCGAGCTGCTGGACGCCGCCGAAGCCGCCCCTCTGAAGGTCCGCCACGTCCTCTCGCATCCGTTCCTGCTCTCGGGCGAGCTCCTCGGCTCGCTGCCGGGCGTCCGCAACGTCTCGCCGGAGCCGGGCGTCGCGCTGCTCCTCGAGCCTCCTTTGGGCGTCCTCCAGCCGGTCCAGGGCCGAGGTGGCCTCGGCGGTGGAGGCGTTGCCCTGGGACCCGGCCGACCGGCGCATGGCGTCGGCCGCCTCCTGGAGCCTTCGGGACGCGTCCATGAGGTCCTGGGACTGGGTCTCCCGGGCCAAGCGCTCCAGTTGGCGCGCCGCTTCCTCCGTCTCGTCCGCCAGGGCGCGTTGGCTGTCACCCCCGCCGCCTCCACCCTGCTGGCCCGCGGCAGCCCGCCGGCGTTGGCGCTCCGCCTCCTGCTGCTGGCGGCGGGCCAGCTCCTTCAGCCGCTCCAGCGTCTCGTCGAGCTGATTGTCCTGCTGCTGTTGCTGGCCGCGCTGAACCGTCTCGTACTGGTTCTTCAGCTTGTCGAGCTCGAGCTCGAACAGGTCGGCCAGCTCCTCGGCCTGGGCGCCGCCACCGCCACCACCGCCCTGTTGGCCCTCTCCCACCGTTCGCTCGAACGTCTCCTCTGCTTTGAGCACGAGCTGGAGGGCTCGCTGCTCTGGCCCAAGGGCCTCTTTCGGGGCCTGCTCTTCAAGACGGTCCTCGGCCTCCTTCATGGCCTCGGCGGCCAACGGGAGGGCTTCGCCGATGTCCCGCATGCGCGGGTCGGTCTCGAAGATGCCTCGGTTCGCCATGCGCCGGGCCAGGGTTTCGACCTGCTCGCGCAAGCGGCCCTGGGCCAGGCCGACGCTCACGAGGTTCTCGCGGAACGATTCCTCGTCGTAGGACTCGCGGTCCCGAATCAGGTTGAAGGTGGCCGCGATGACCTGGCGCTGGAGCTCGGACAGGGCCCCCTCCAGGGCCGCGCCGCCGCCCCCCTGCGGCGGCCCACCTGCCTGGTCGGCCTGCCGGTAGTCCCGCCCGAAGGGACGAGCCTGTATGAAGTAGAGGTCGCTGGTGATCACCTCGCCGTTGCCGCCGTTGTTGTCCCGCACGGTGGCGTAGTACGAGATCACGTCTCCTGGCTCGAGCTCCCACTCCTCGAGGAAGAACGTGTGCGTGGCCACGACCTCAGCGAGCCCGGCGCCGCTCTTCCGGTAGAGGTTCACCGTATCCTCGGGCTCACCGTTCACCGAGTAGATCAGGTCCAGGGACCCGACGCCGAAGTCGTCGTCTGCCCGAGCCTCCACCAGGACCTCGTCGATGGGGCTCGCCTGGATGTCGCGACCCGGCGTGTTGAAGGAGATCGCGGGCGGTTGGTCGGTCAGTACGTCGATGGTGTACTGGGGCGACGCCGGCACGGGGTCCCCGTTGGGCCCCGCGAGCTCGATGCGGTAGTACCCGTCCTGGCGCACGACGATCTGACCGGCGAAGCTGCCGTCCTCCTGCCGCTCGAGCTCCTGGGACGCCTCGTCCACCCAGAGGACACCCGCAGGCGTGGAGATCGTCGGCTTCGCGTGCAGCTCGACCCGCGTGCCGGCCAGAGCGGCGATGTCGCCGCCGTTTTCGACGGTTCGCGGCTCCAGACCGGTGTAGGCCGGGAAGTGGTAGACCAGCTTCAGCTCGTCGACGTAGGGCAGGTCCGCGACCTCGATCGTGAACGTCTCCGAGCGGACGCCGGAGGACTCCACGTAGTACTCCGTCTCGTCGGCCACGTCGAGGAGCAGGATCTCGAACCGCCCCGAGTCGGCGGGCAGCATGGACAGCCGCCGGAAGGTGTTGTCGGCCGTGCTCCTCGTCACCAGCGCCACGTCCGGCGACTCGAAGCCGTGCAGCTCGGCCAGCACCGCCTGATCCGAGTTCCGTGCCACGGTGGTGTCGCCGGGAAGCACGATGATGGAGTAGGGGTTCACCGCCGCGGCGTCCCGTACCGGGAAGAGCAGGGCGGAGACGCCGTTCCGCAGCGGAGCCGGGCCGAACGCGACGACCAGCGCCACCAGCGCCACCAGGCCCGCGAGGACGCCGGTGGACCGCTGAAGCCCGTGGGCTTCGACCCTCCGGCCGTACTCCACGGCGCGACAGCGGTCCACCGCTTGTTGGACCATCCGGCCCAACAGCTCGGGCGACGGGTGCCCGGCGTTCCCTCCGTCGCCCAGCTCGAGGGCGCTCAGGAGGGCCGCCTCCAACGTGGGCTCGTGCTCTTCGAGGTAGAGGGCGACCTGCTGGTCGGTGACCCGGCGCAGCAGCGGGCGAACGAGGAACCAGACGGCCAGCGCCACGAGCGCCACGTAGGCGAGGACCCGAAAGCCCGTCACGGCTCGGGGCGTGAAACGGAAGAAGTCCATGCCCAGGGCCGAGGCGGCGAATGCCACGAACCCCAACCCCAGCACGACCGCGAGGCCTCTCAGCGCGACCCGCAGACGCCAGCGCCGGCGTACCTGCCGAATCACGCGCAGCACCTGGGCGTGGCCGTTCCTGTTCATTCTACGCACGGACACCTCCCGCCTCTGACGCCCTTCCCCGGGAAAGGCGGTTCGACATCACGGTCTCTACAACGAGAAGCACGAACGCCCCTATCAGAAGGAAGCGCCAGAATCCTTGCCGCCGTTCCAGGTCCTCAGCCCTCACGACACCCGCCTCACCAGCCACCTGCCCCTCGTCGTCCGTAACCGGAGCCGCCTGGAGGGCCAGGACCAGCTCCTCCGGGTCCATGGCCCGCAGGTCGGATTCCGTGATGTCCACGTTCACCGCCACGGTAACGGGCCTGGGCTCCTCGGAGCCAGGGGCACGAACCTGGTAGAACCCGTGCTCCGGAAGATCCAGCAGCGCCCGGGTGCCCGGCTCGATCGTCACCGTCTGCCCGGTCGGAGTCAGCGCCACGCGCTCGTCCTCGACGCGCGCGCCCGTCGGTAGCTCGTCGGTCGGCCGTAGCCCCAGGGCCTCCGGGTTCCCGAGATCCAGCACGTCGCCGGCCACGTAGGCCTCGGGGACAGGGCCGTGCCCGGTCAGGTAGGCCACGGTCTGATGGAGCAGCGGTAGAAAGAGGGGCTGGAGGACCAGGTCGTTCCAGAAGTTGTCCGTGGACGACGACCAGACGATGACGCGCCCCTGGCCGACCTTTCCCTCGATCATGGCGGGCTGGCCGTCGTCGTAGCGGGCCAGGACGCGGGCGCTGTCCACCGGCGTCACCGCCCGGTATCGATAGAACCGGGCGCGGGAAAAGTCGCCGCCATCGGGCCCCGCGAAGGTCTCCAGGACCGGGTGGCTGTAGTCCACGTACCCGAGCCGGCCGGCCTCCAGCCGATCCACTGGGGCTCCCACCGTGGCGGGCAGCAGCCCCGCCGCCGCCGCGGCGACCCGGCTGGACTCTCCCAGCACCACCAGCGCGCCGCCGCCGGCCTCCAGAAAGCCGCGGAGGTTGTCCGCGGCGGGTCCGCTGAGCGGTGTGTCCGACAGGACCACGACGCTCCGTTGGGTCAGATCTGCGGTCAGGGCGCCCGAGCCCCGCACGTCCACCCGGTACCCGGCTCCTCGGGAGATGCCCAGCGCCCGCTCGAGGTAGAGGGTGCTCCGGCCGCCGGCAGAGGGGCCACGCACGACCAGGACCGAACGGGCCCGTCCGGGCGAGATGGCGAACCTCCTGGCGTCGTCGGGCGTCAGCGCGTCCGCCTCGATCGTCACCTCGCCCCTGGTGAAGGGTCCGGGCAAGGTGAACGGCTCGAAGGTGACGCCCGCCGCTCCATCGCGGTCGAGCGTGGCCACGGCCGCCTCGAGTACTCGTCCATCCACCCACAGCGTCACCTCGACGTCTCGCGGTTCCTGGCCGCCCACCCGGGTGAGCCGCGCCGCGGCCGTGACCCGCTCCCGGCCGCTGAACAGATCCCGGCGTAGCTCCAGGTCGGCGACGGTCACATTCTCGGGGACCGGATCGCCATCCGCGCCACCCACTGGAACGGGCGTGACGCGGACATTGGCGAGGAGCCGGACGTCGGTCTCCCCGCTCCAACCGGCTCGCTGGAAGTCCGAGATGATGAAGAGCTCCTGGTTCGGCAGGTCCGAATCCGCGAGGATGCTCTCGGCCAGCTTGAGCGCAGGCCCGTACCGGGTCCCCATGGAGCCCACCCGGACCTCGGCCAGGGCCCGGGTGAGCCGCCCGGGCTCGGAGACGGACCGCGTGGCCGCCTGAGCACCCTCGTCGAAGAAGATCAAGCTGGCTCGGTCGATGGGCTGCAGGCCGGTCACCACGTCCGCGGCCGCGGCGGTGGCGGCGTCCCAGCGATCGCCGTGGGACATGCTGTACGAGCGGTCCAGCAGGATCACGACCTCCCTGGGGCCGAGGACCGTCCCTGCCGCCAGGTCGACGCCCGTGAACAGGGGCCGAGCGAAGGCCGCCACCAACAGGACGAGGGCGCTGGCCCGTACGAGCAGGAGGAGCCAGTGCCGGATCTTCCGCCGCCGCATGGAGCGGTAGGGGATGCGCTCGAGGAACATGAGCGACGGGAACTCGACCACGCGGCTGCGCTGTCGCCGGGTGAGGTGGAGGATGACCGGTACGGCAAGGACAGCGAGCCCTACGAGAAACGCCGGAACGAGGAATTGGAGACCCATCAGCGTGTCCTGCTCATCCGCTGCCGCGTGGCCAGGTATCTGAACAACGCGTGGTCGAGGGGCTCGGAGGTGTCCAGCAGGGCGTAGTCCATACGATTGGCCGTGAACATGCGCTCGAGCCCCTCGATGTGACCGCGGATCAGGGAGCGATACTCATCCCGAAGCTTGTCCGGAACGACGGGGATCTCCTCGCCGGTCTCCAGATCCTGGAAGCTCGAAGACTTGTCGAAGGGAAAGGTCAGTTCCGCCGGGTCCATCACGTGGAAGACCAACACGTCGTGGCCCCGGTGCCGCAGGTCGTTCATGGCCCGGAGCACGCGCTCCGGCTCCTCATAGAGGTCCGAGATGACCACCAGGATGCCCCGTCGGTTCAGGGTCTCCCCGATGCGCCGCAGGGGCGCGAGGCTGCCCGGGGCTCCGGCCTGGGCCCGGGCCAGCGTGTGTAGAAGGACGTCGAGGTGGCGGAGTGACGGCGGCACGTATTCACCAATCTCATTGTCGAAGGTGACGATGCCGACGCGATCTCCCTGGCTGCGCGAGAAGTAGGCGAGACAAGCCGCCAGATATCTGGCGTAGTCGAGCTTGCTGATCTCCTGGCTCCCGTAGCTCATGGAACGGGAGATATCTAGAATGACAACGAAATTGGCGTTGGTCTCCGCCTCGAATTGCTTGATGAAATGCCGGTCCGTGCGGGCGAAGAGACGCCAGTCGATGAGTCGGATGTCGTCACCGGGCTGGTACGCACGGTGCTCGGCGAAATCCAGGGACAGCCCGAGGTAGGGGGACTGGTGGAGGCCGTGGAGAAACCCGTCGACCACCGTCCGCGCCAGCAGCTCGAGGTTGTCGATCCGTGCCAGGATCGCGGGCTCGAGGAAGCGGGACGCCGGCGCCAGCGTGCGCTGCTGCTGTCGAGGGACCATCGGAGCTACATCCCCGACGCCGGCACGGGAACGGCTTCGAGGAGTTGATCCACCATGTCTCCCGTCGTCACGCCTTCCGACTCGGCGTGGAAGTTCGTCAGTATGCGGTGACGCAAGACCGGATGGGCCAGGGCCCGGACGTCATCGAAGCTCACGTGATACCGGCCGCGCGTAAGGGCCCGGGCCTTCGCGCCCAGGATCAGGTATTGGGCCGCCCGGACGCTGGCGCCGTACGCCACCCATTTCTCGACGAACTCGGGCGTCGAGCCGTTCGATCCCGGACGGGTGGTCCGGGCCAAGGCCACGGCATACCGCAGGATGGCCTCGCTGACCGGCACGCGCCGCACGAGCTGCTGGAACGCCATCAGGTCCGGACCCGTGACCGCGTGCCCGAACCGGGGGTCGAGGATGCCCGTGGTCGTACGGACGACCTCCAGCTCCTCCTCCTCGGACAGGTGCTCGATGACGATTTCGAACATGAAGCGATCGAGCTGTGCCTCGGGCAGGGGATACGTGCCCTCGAGCTCGATGGGATTCTGGGTGGCGAAGACGTGGAAGGGCTCCGGGAGCTCGTACGTGGTGCCCTGGACGGTGACGCGGTGCTCCTGCATCGCCTCCAGGAGGGCAGCCTGGGTCTTCGGCGGCGTGCGGTTGATCTCGTCAGCCAGGACGATGTTCGCGAACACCGGTCCCTGCTGGAAGACCAGCTCCCGGCGGCCGGTAGTGGGGTCCTCCTGGATGATGTCCGTGCCGGTGATGTCGGAGGGCATCAGGTCCGGCGTGAACTGGATGCGGGAGAATTCCAGGTCGAGGACTCGGGCCATCGTATGGATGAGCAGGGTCTTCGCGAGTCCCGGTACGCCCACCAGGAGACTGTTACCTCCCACGAACAAGCTGAGCAGGACCTGCTCGATGACCTCCTCCTGCCCGATGATGAGCTTCCGGAGCTCCGTGATGATCTGCTCCCGGCCGGCCTTCATCCGGTCCGCCAGGTCGATGTCGTCCGGAGTCTCGAGGGCCTGGTCCGACCCGTCCTGCCCCGGCTGCGGTGAAGGATCCTCGATCCACGCCACGTCTCACGCTCCTATGGAAGAGTCCGCTTACGCAGAGTTGTTGGCTCATGCTGCCCCGATCTCGCGCTTCCTACCGGCGCAAGCGGGGCTCGTCCGGGTTCCGACGGCAATAAGTAGAATTCACATTCTGATCGCACACCCGCGTCAATGGGTGAAGGCATAGATCATGTAGTTCACCCCCAGCTTGTACGCCTCGTTGGAGAGGTCGATGGGGTACCAACCCAGGTCCGAGTACTCCCAGTACTCTCCGATGTCGTTGTTGAAGTTGATCATGACCATGAGGCGCTTCTCGGGGTCGTTCTCCTCGAAAATGCCGAGGTACGCCGGCCGATAGCCCTGGAAGGTGGGCGGGGCCAGGTCCAGGGACTCGATGTGGAAGAACGAGTTGAAGATGGGATGCGAGACGTCGAGCTGGGCCATCTGGTGTCCAGGGAGCACGCGACGCATATGCTCCTGGAAGTTGTAGAGCTCCCAGTCGCCCCGGAAATCGTCGATGATCAGGAAGCCGCCCTTGAGGAGGAAGTTCCTGAGGCCTTCGACCTCGGCAGGGCTGGGTGCCCAGGCGCCCACCTCGACCAGGTAGGCGATGGGGTACCGGGTCAGCTCCGGATCGTCCAGGCTGAAGACGTTCCCCCCCTCCATCACGGCTTCGAGGTTGGTGGTCTCCGTCAGAATCTTCAGGAAGTTGATCTCGCCTACCGGGTAGTCGTGGGCCCACAGCGGACCCCGACCTCGCCCAAAGCCGCGCTGCATGCCCGACGAGTACCGGATTCGCACGAAGGTGAAGCGGCCGTCGTACGGGTAATGGGGGATCTGGGTCAGTGGGGCCGCACCGTCGCTCCAATCTCCCAGACCACGGAACGCCAACGTATTGGCGGGAGCGACGGCCCCGGCCTGCCCTGGCGACCGGACCTCGCCCGTCGACCGCAGCATGGTGGCGACCGGGACGGCCGCGAGGGCGACAACGAAGCCGCTCAGCAGACGCCCGGCCCTCACGACTTCCCCCTCGGGCCGGCACCGGCCCGGATCTCCAGCAGGAGCTCCAGGGCCTCGTCGTAGCTGGGGGCCACCTCGAGGGCTTCCAGGACCTGCCGGCGGGCCTCGTCGGTGTGGCCCGCCATGTGGTGAGCACGGGCCAACTGATACAGAGCCGCGGCCCGGTCCGTCGGGTCGAGCGCGACGACGGCTTTCCGCTCACGGACGGCGCGCTCCCACTGGCCCGTCTCTGCGAGCATTCCGGCCAGGTCCTCGTGGACCTCGATCTCGTATGGATGGACCAGGATGGCCCGGTCCAGCGCCTCAACGGCGCCGTCCAGGTCTCCCAGCTCCCGGCGCAGGCGGGCCTCCTCCAGCCCAGCCGCGTAGTGGCCCTCGTTCCGGAGGGCCGCCTGTCGGAACTCGTCGGCCGCCCGGTCCAGGTCTCCCAGCTCCTCCCGGATGTTCCCGAGCTGCCACGACGGTCCGTCGGGAGCGCCGAGCGCGGGGAAGAGCTCCCGGGCCGCCTCCAGATGGGGAATCGCCGCCTCCGGGGCGCCCTCGCCCACGAGGAGCCGGGCCAGGATCATGTGGGCCGTGAAGTCGGTGGGGTCGTCCGCCAGATGACGCTCCAGACGCTCCCGTGACGGATCGGGCCCCAGGTCCCGGGGACGTACGGCGGAGAGGGTCTCTCCGAAGCGCTGCTGCATGAACGCGTCGAAGCGCTCGTCCAGGGCGTCCATGCTCATGCCGAGGACCTCCGCCACCAGCGCCTCGGTCTGGCGACCGTCCCGATATCCACGAAGCATCGCGAGCACGGCCTCGAAGCCGCTCTCCGCCTCGATCATCTCGAAGACCAGGGACGCCTGATAGTACGAGAACACGACCTGCTGTGGATAGCTCGGCCGGACGAATCCGTCGTTCAGGGTGCTCACGGGATGGAGGCGCCCCTCGTCGTAGGCTCGGAGGAACGCCACGTCGGGTTGGTGGCCCCACCCCACCCGGGCGAGCCGTTGCTCCCGGACCGCCAGTCCTTCGGAGAACCAACGCGGGACGCGGTGCTCGGTCATGCCGAGGTGGAAGGCGTGCGCGAGCTCGTGCCACAGCGTCGAGCCCCAGTTGAACTCTCCGATCCCTCGGGCCGAGGGGGAGTCCATGGCCAGGACGCTCCCGAAGCTCACCCCGAGAATGCCGATGCCGGCGAGTCCGGCCGTCCGCACCGAGAAATCCGCGTGGCTCGGGTACAGCTCCAGTCGCACCGGGGTGGGCGGTTCGTAGCCGTAGCGCGCCACGAGCCTGGCGTAGGCCTCCTCGGCCACCGACGTGGCGTACGGCTCCAACAGGTCCGCCTCGTCGTCGCGCATGAAGATCGCGAAGTGCTCGGTCTCCACCGTCACGTACCGGTCGTACGTGTCCAGCAGATCCAGGGTGTTCTTGTACCAGACGTTGAACGGATCTCCGGCGAAGGCCTTCTCCAGGGCTTCCCTTGACTCGTCAACGCGGCCGAGGCGCAGCAGGTTGATGCCCAGGATGCCCAGGCCTCGCCACGACTGGGGGTCCATGCTCACGGCCTCCCGGGCCAGCTCCACGGCCTGGGCGTACCGCCTCTGATCCACCGCCAGATCCGCCACCGTATTGAGCAGCTCGGCGTACCGCGGGTTCAACTCGAACGTCTCGCGGCGTACGTCCTCGAACCGGGGGGTATCGCCTGACAGGTAGTGGGCGGCCGCGAGCACCGAGCGGGCCTCCAGCGACGCCGGGTTCACCTCGAGGGCTCGCTCCGCCTCCTCCTGGGCCTGGTCGTAGCGCTCGGCGCTCAGGTGCAGGCTCGCCAGGAACACGCGGCCAGGGACGTGGCCAGGGTTCACCTGGAGGGCTTGCTCCAATGCCTCTCGCACCCCGGACTCACCGTCGAACCGTAGCAGACGGGCCAGGCCCACCAGGGCGTCCGGATGGCTCGGGTTGACGGTCAGGACATCCCTGAAGGCGGCCCCCGCGTCCGGGCCGTTGTACTTCTCGAGAAACAGCTCTCCGGTCAGGATCCGGGCCTCGTGGTTCCAGGGATCCGCGGCCACCGCTTCGTCGTACGCCCGCAGCGCGTCGCGGAACAGGTCGGGATCGTCCGCACCGAGGTGGCGGACTGCGGTCGCCACGGCGGTGAGGTCCTCGGAGCTACGGGCGAGGCCGTCGTTGTACAGGTCGATGAAGGCGTCGAACTCCGCCATGGCCTCGTCGTGCCTGCCTCGCCGGAAATCCAGGAGGGCCCGGTCGAGCCGTGCCACATTGGCGTCCGTGGCTCCACCCTCGATGGCGGCCGTGAACGCCGCTTCGGCTGCGTGCGTCTTGCCCTGTCGGTCGAGCGCGCGGCCCAGCGTTCCCTGCAGCTCCGCGCCGTGTCGCCCCACACCGTCCCGGGCAGCGTCCTCGGCGTCTTCGTAGCGGCCTACGGCCATCAGCGCGCGCACGAGGCCGATGTGATGGCCCGGCGGAGCGGCGTCCGAACGGACCAGGCTCCGGTAGGCCGAGATGGCCTGGGCGTATTCTCCCGACCGGAAGGCTTCTGCGGCATCGTCGGGGGCCTGGGCCGCTCCGGCCGTGTCGCAGGCGGCAGTTACCAGCACAGCGGCGAGGCAGAACCGCCCCACCCGACCCGATCCCGTGACCACTCGGCGGGCGCTCACGGCCGACCCTCGAGCTCGCGGATCTGGCGGCTTACCAGCCCCATCTCCACGAGCAGGTCTTCGAGGCGCCGCTCGTACTCGTCGGGCTCCAGGCTTTCCTCGACGGCGCGGAGCTCGCGCACCCGGGTCTCGAGGCTGTCGCGCCGCTGGTAGAGGGCGGCCAGCTCCGGCGTGACGGCGGCGGTGGTGGCACCGGTGCCTGCCTGGCCCGTAAGGAAGAAGGAGCGCGCGACGCGGACTTCGGCGCCCTCCGTGATCGCTTCCGGCTCGCCGATGCCCTGCCAGTCGTCCACCAGCCGAGCGTGCTCCGTCATGAGGAGTCCTTCGTCCTCGTAGTACCGCTCGACCTCCTGGCTGGCGTACTGAAACGCCTCGAGTATCGATACGCGGCCGTTCTTGTCCAGGTCGGCGTCCTCTCCGTCGAACGCCTCGACGAAGTAGCCCCCGAAGACGGTCTCGTTCTGCTCCCGGGCGGTCCCCGTGGCGGTGATCACGGTCCGGTCCGGGGCCGCGAGCGGCTCGAGGAACGCTCCACTGGCCGAGGCGGTGTTGACGAAGGCCACTTTCTGCGCCGAGATGTCGTCGAGGAGCGGCACGAACTCCGCGGGCGCCATGTCCGGTCCCGGCAGATTGAAGCGCGCCTCCTCACCCCGCGCCGTCCCGTGCCCGATGAGGACGATGATGACGCCGTCGGCGGGCCCGGCCCGCCGAGCCACGTCCCGGACGGCCGCCTCGATGTTGTCGCGCGTGGACCGATCCGCGATGCGCTCCGGGTCCAGCTCCGGCTTCTCGCCCAGGTACCGGACGTTGTCGGCCGGCACGCCGTACCGTCCGGTGGCTGCGTCCACCAGGCGGCTGGCCCAACCATGAAAGCGTTCCCGGTAGGCGTCGTCACCGCCGAGTCCCACCACCACCAGCAGGTGGGTCTGCTGCGCGTGGACGGGGACGCTCACCAGCAGCAGGGCAGCAGCCAGGGCGAGGCGCCTCACGCGAGGCCCCGGGCACGGCGGTAGGTCCACTCGGCCGCCACCAGCAGGACGAGGAGGATCAGAGCGGCGGGCATGTCCCAGAGGTCGCGCTCCTCGGTCAGGGTCACGCCACTGCCGGTGTAGGTGATATCCTCCGGCAGCGTGCCGAGCGTCTCGGGCGTGTAGAACCGCCCGCCCGTGTCTTCGGCCACCCGGCGTAGCAGGGGCGCCCGCATGCCGGCGTCGAAGAACTCGGCGTCGGAGGGGGCCGCCGCGAAGAACGCGTCCCCCGACCCGAGGTGCTGCCCGGCCCGGCTGGCCGTGACGCGCACCTCGTGCAGGCCCTCTTCGGGTGCCGTGAACGTGGCGCTGTATTCGCCGTCCCGCTCGACGGTCCAATCCAGCGGAAGGCCCAGGGTGTCTCCTGACGGCAGGGTCACCGTGGCGCTAACCGTGCCGTCGTTCACCTCGAAGAAGCCCGAGTCGGCGACTTCGGCGGTAATGGTGACCGGCCGCCCGGGCTCCATCCGCTCTGGGTCGGCCGTAACGGTGACGATCTCGGGCACGCCGTCCACGACCCAACGCAGCAGCTGTCGCCACAGCGTTTCGTGGGTCATGTCTTCCAGCGGGATGCTGGCGTGCATCTGCCAGGTCCACACGTCCTGGACCGCCAATGACAGCGCCATGCCGCGGCCGTACCGCTGAAAGGCCAGTACGGGGTGGTCGGACGGACCGTCCTCGACCTGGCCGAGAAGAAGCGCGGTAGCCCCCGGCTTCAACTCGCCCAGTCGGTTCCGCGTGGACAGGGGGGGCAGCTCCGCCCACCGGCTCCGGGCCGCGTCCTCGTCCTCGGCCAGCTGCGTCACCGCGTGGGAGAGTCCCGACCGGGTGGGCGCCACCTGTAGCTCCGCGAAGAACTCCGACGCCGGGCCCACCGGCACGTCGGGCACCACGACCGGAAGGACCTCGGCCACCGGGGTGCCCGCGTAGCCTCCCTCTCCGAACGATCGGCGACCGCCGAGTGCCAGGAGCCCGCCACCACGTTGGCTGACGAAGTCGGCGATCATGTTGAGCTGATCGTGGGTGAAGAAGCTGGCTTCGACGCTCCCGAGGATGAGTCCCTTGTAGCGGAACAGCTCCTCTCGCGTTCGCGGGAAACCCCCGGCCAGCTCTTCGGCGTCGTCCACGTCCAGCCGCAGGAACTTGTTCTCGGCGGTGCGCTGGAGTACCACGACGCGCAGGTTCTCGTCCTCCGCCACCGCGCGGCGGATGAACTTGACCTCGAAGCGGGGCTCGCCCTCGAAGTAGAGGATCTTCTCTCGCTGGTCGCGTACGTCGATGAGCAGCTCGCGCACGTTGTTCCGCTCGACCCGTTCCCCGGGCAGCGGCGGCACGCTGAACCGGAGCCTCCTCGGACCGGCCTCTTCCAGCGTGAAGCTCAGCTGCGTCAGGACCGGCTCGCCCCGGCCGCTCAGCTCCACCTCCCTGGACGCCAGAAGGCGGCTGTCGTCCTCGACCAGGACCGACGCCGTCTGTCCACCGAACCCCCTGCCCTCGAGTACCACGTCCACGACCAGCGTCGTGCCCAGGAGGGCGACCGGAGGCGTGTCGACTCTACCGAGCTGAACGTCCGGGGTGAGCGCCTCGTCACCCAGGCCCACGGTGAAGACCGGCACTCCGGCGGCCTGGAGGGGCAACAGCGCCTCCGCCAACGGCTCCTCGGAGGTGTCCGCTCCGTCCGAGACGACGACCAGACCCGAGAGCGGGACCCCTGCCAGGTCCTCGTAGGCCCGCGTGAGTGCAGGGGCCAGGTGGGTGCCGCTCCCCTGAAAGCTCAACTCTGTCACGTCGGCCATGCGCTCCGGCGAGTCGGCGAAGCGGAACAGGCGGACGGCGAAGCGTTCCTGCAACGCCTGGAGAAGCGGGCCCTCCGCGGCATCGAGCTGCGCGCGGGCGAATTGACCTCGCGACGTTCCGTCCACGTCGGCCACGGCCATGCTGCGGGAGTCGTCTACGAGCACAGCCAGGAAGTTGCGTTGCGGGACCACGGACGTCAGCACGAGAACGGGCCGGAGTAGCAGGACCACGATGAGGGCCAGGGCAGCAACCCGAAGCGCCGCCAGGACCACCCGATCAGCCGCGGTCGTGCGCCCTCCGGCTCGTGCGTACGTGACCACGGCCAGGGCCGCCACGACGAGCCCCGCGGTCACCGGCAGAACGACGGGCCAGGGCGTGGCAAAGCCGAGCTCGCCCTCGGCAAACAGGACGCGCCGGTACTTGAAGAGGAACTCGAACACCGATTCCGACAACTTCTTCGCCCCCATCCGGCCCGGGTCGCACCCCCCTGCGAGGGCGCCGGCCGGCGTGCAGCTAGTGGCTCATCGCGTAGACGATCAGGTTCACGCCCATCTCGTAGGCGTAGGTCGAATACCGTAGCGGGTAGAACGGATCCTCGGCCCACTCCCAGGCGTCGCCGAGGTCCGTGTTCCAGTTGATCACGACCATCAATCGACCCTCGGTGTCGTAGATGCCCCGCACATGCGGCTCGTACCCGTCTCTCTCCCACGTCGGGCCGCCGCGCCGGCCACGGCCCCTGCCCGGGACCTGGAGGATCTCCTCGATGTCGTAGAAGGACGAGAAGAGCGGGTGCTCCAGGTCCAGCTCCACGATCGGGTACTCCGGTAGCACACGACGAATCTCAGACTCGAAGTTCTCCCACTCCCAGGTTCCCCAGAAGTCGTCGATGACCAGGAATCCGCCTGCCAGGAGGTAATCCCGGAGTCCCTGCACCTCGGGCGGGGTGAGGGCCATACCGCCCACCTCCAGAGCGTACAGGAAGGGAAAGCGCCGCACCCCCGGGTCTTCCAGGGTCACGGGGTGCTCCATGTCGTAGATGTCCAGATTGACGAGACGCTTCAGGACGACCAGGAACTGCCGGTCCGCCTTGGGAAAGTCCACCGACCACGAGCGGCCGCGGCCGTAGTAGCCTCGGCCGTACCCGGTGTAGGCGACCCGGGAGAAGTAGAACTCGCGGGGCACGTCGGGTCCCTGCGCGGCCGCACCAGGTTCCACGCCGAGGAATGTGGCGCTACCCCCAGCGGGCGGGTGGGAAGCTGGGGACACGCCGGTGCCCGGAGGCGTGGATGACACCACGCCCACGCCACAGAGCACCGCCACGCCTACCGTCCACGGCTTCAGGGATCGCACCCGTTTCTCACTCCCCGCTCGAAGGGAACCGTTCTGTCGAGGGAGCCGTCGCCGGATAGCTCCGGCTTGGCCTGTCTTCAGCAATCGGGGTGGGATCTTCCGGTACGTCGCCGCATCCGAAAGGTTCCTTTCAGGAAGCGGGGCCCCATCCCCGATCCCGTCTCACACTACCTGGCCCGGCCATCGGCAGTATATTGGCCACCCGTCCCAGCCAGGGAACCCAATCTCGACGTGGAGAAAGCCACATGGACACCTCGGTCCGAGCAGCCATCAACGACCAGATCAAGAGCGAGCTCGCCGCTGCCTACCTCTACCTGGCCATGTCCGCGCATTTTAGCAACCACAGCCTCGAGGGATTCGCACACTGGATGCGTCTCCAGGCACAGGAGGAGCTGGTGCATGCCATGAGGCTCTTCGACTACTTGCTCGAGCGTGGCGAGCCGGTGGAGTTGCAGGGCGTCGGGCAGCCGCCATCCTCGTTCGGCTCCCCCCTCTCGATCTTCGAGGCCGCCCTGGAGCATGAGCGCAAGGTGACTCGATCCATCAACGACCTGTACGCCCTTGCGATGGAGAAGGCTGACTACCCCACGCAGATGCAGCTCCAGTGGTTCATCAACGAGCAGGTCGAGGAGGAGGCCAGCTCCGGTCTGGTGATCGAGCAGCTGAAGATGATCGGCGATGACAGCGCCGTGCTTCTCATGCTGGACGAGAAGCTCAGTGCTCGGAGCGACGCGGAATAGGAGAGTGACGTCCTCGGTGCGCGGGCGCGGCCGCCGGACCTCGGGAAGGCTCGAGGCGAGGGGCCTGGCTGTCTGCGCGGCGGCGTTCGCGGTGGCGTTGGGGGCCTGCCGGGGCGCGCTTCGCCTGACCGAGAGCGATCACCAGGACGTCCTGGCCCACCAGGTGCTGGACGTCCCTCACCCGGCCGATTCGGGCCACTACGCAGTGGGGGCCCTCTACTACGGCTCCGGCACCGACCGCCGCCGGCTCGAGTTCCGGGACTCGGTGGCGTTCCGGACACCCGCGGTGGACGCTTCCAAGCTGGTGGATCTCACCCGCTACGACGAAGACGAGCGGAACCGGTACTGGGGCTTCTCGCCGGACAGCTTTCCGTTGAACGCCCGCGTGTGGTATCCGAAGGGGGAGGGGCCTTTCCCCCTGGCTCTCATCGTTCACGGGAACCACGATATGAAGGACTACTCCGACCCGGGCTACGCCTACCTGGGCCGGCTCCTCGCCAGCCGGGGCTTCATCCTGGCCTCCATCGACATGAACTTCGTCAACGGCAGCGTTCGTGAGGAGAACGACGGCCGCGGCTGGCTGCTGCTCAAGCATCTGGAGGCGTGGCGGGGATTCAACGAAGATCCGGACAATCCCTTCCATGGGCGTGTCGCCATGGATCGCATCGCCATCATGGGGCACTCCCGGGGAGGGGAGGCCGTCGGCCACGCCGCGGCCTTCAATCGCCTACGCCACTACCCGGACGATGCCAGCCTGGAGTTCGACTTCGACTTCGGGATCCGGGCGGTCGTGGCCATTGCCCCGGTGGACGGCCAGTACCTGCCCACCGGTCGCAGGGTCCCGGTGGAGGATGTGAACTACCTGGTCTTCCACGGTTCCCACGACGGCGATGTCACCAGCTTCCACGGCCTGCGGCAATGGCACCGGGTATCCTACACCGACCCGGGCTCAAACCTGTTCAAGGCGTCCGTCTACGTGTACCGAGCCAACCACGGCCAATGGAACGAGGTCTGGGGAGCCCACGACAACGGTCCACGCAGCTCGCGGATTCTGGACCTGCGGGCGCTGCTCGAGCCCGAAGAGCAGCGCGATTTCGCTCGGATCTACATCACGGCTTTTCTGGAAGCGACGCTCCACGAGGATGAACGCTATCTGCCCATCTTCCGGGACCACCGGGTCATCGGCGGCTGGCTGCCGGAGACCATGTACGTGACCCGTTTCCAGCCGGCCTCCTTCCGGTCCCTGGCCGACTTCGAGGAGGACATCGACGTGACGACCGGATCGGCCGTCGGGGTCACGCTCGCCGCGGACTCGCTCGAGACCTGGAGGGAAGGACGGCTGGCGCTTCGGTCCAGCAATCGGACGAATACGTCGGCGTCGCAGGAGAACCAGGCGGTGTGGTTGGGATGGAACCGAAGGATGCAGGACCGTCCCGACGACGAGCTGGGGGAGCCGGGGAGCTTCACGATTACGTTGCCCGCCGGGCTGGCGCGGGAGTGGGGCGTGGGGTCGGAGTGGACCCTGGACCTGTCGGTGGCGGCCACGCCCCGGATTCCGTCCCCGAGGGGGTCCTCGCGTGGAGCGGACCAGGAGCGGCAGCGCGAGGCGGACGGGACCGGCGACTGGACCGAGCCGGACGGCGGCGCCAAAGAGCCGGTCGACGTGACCGTGGAGCTGGGGGACGCCGGAGGCCGCACGGCCAGGCTGGCCTTGAGCCGCTACGGACCTCTGCGACGGCCGCTCGAGATGCGCATCCTTCGCCGCGGCGATCAGGAGAGGGCCCGCTTCGACGAGCCGTGGGAGTTGGTTCTGCAGGGCTTCTCGGTGCCTACGGCCGAGTTCCTCCGGACCACGCCCGGCCTGGACCTGACGGCGCTGACGCACGTTCGCATTGTGTTCGACCGCTCGGTAACCGGCGAGATCGTCGTGGACGATATCGGCTTCAGTCGCCTGGACCCTGCGTTCCTGGCCGCCCAGGTTCCGGCCACCTGACTACTGGCGCCAGCGCACTCCGGCCCGATGGGTGTCGTGAGATCCGTCGAACGCCTGGAACGCGTACTCCACCGCGAACGAGTCTCCCCAGAAGGCCAGCCCGAACGACAGAGGCCGGGCGGGCCCATCGGGCACGCGCTGGACGCCCACTCGCCCGATGAAGGTCCGGCCCCGCACGGGCCAATAGCGCACGTCAAGCCCCCCGGCCGGAATGATCTCGCCGTCCGACCGTCGCGAGATCGCCGCAGCTGCTCGGACGTCCAACGGCCCGAGGGACTCGGGCTCGAAAGCGCCCGACAGGGTGACGCGGTCGGGCATCGCCAGCTCGACCCCGTCGAAGGTCAGATCAGAACCGATATTCTGAATTGCCAGGCCCAGGGTGAGGAAGGCGACTTCGGCCGTGGCACCCAGGTCGGCGGCGAATGTCGAGGCCCGGCCCCCTCCCAGCCGCTCCTCGAGGAGCTTGCCCACGACCCCGAGACTTACGGGCCCCAGCTCCCGGGCGTATCCCAGCGAAGCCGCCAGCTCGGCCACCGCCACCTCTCCGTCGCTCAGGAGATCCGAGACCGTGGGAGGCAGGCTGTCGGAAGCCGCGTCGTACGCGAGCGATTGGACCCCGAGCCCCACCACCCCGCCGAGCCACGGAAGAGCGGCCGACGCCCCCAGGAGCGTGCTGCCCGGCCCGAAGCGCTGCCCCGCAAGCCCGATTCCCCGTGCGGCCACCAGGGCGCCCGGATTGTAGAAGACGGCATCGGCGTCCCGTCCCGAGACGGGGAACGCGTTGCCGAGGCCGAGGGCTTCGGTCGAAGCCGGTAGCTGGAGAACCAGCGGGGCGGTTACCTGAGCCGAGAGCGGTGAGGGGGCGGGGAGCCCGACCAGGAGGGCGAGCATCCCGCGGCCGAGCAGGGCATTCCGAGGGTCGTGGGCTCTGAGCATGGGCAGCCAACCTCGGGTCGACGGGCGCCCGGGGCAATCCTCAGCAAAACCGCAGGGAGGAGTGTCTCCCTCATGGCGGCTCGTCGGACGGCCCGTGTGCCGGAGGGCCGTCGGTCCCGGTAGAGTCACCGGGGATGAGGCGGCGGCGGTCCACCAGGGCGCTTCGCCCACACCTTCCGCACACCAGCCAGAGCCGGTCCCGAACGTACGCAACGTCGGGACGGGGTGGCACGCGTTGCACGTCGAGGTGGCCGGAACACCGCGGGCACGTGGGTGTCTCTCGGCGAGTCAGAGCGGCGACGATGCGCTGCTCCTCGTCGGGGGTGAAGTTCGCCGTCAACGCGCTGTGACCGATCACTCGGGGGGGAACATAGGCGGAGGCTGGCCGGGGGCGTGACGCACGGACCCGTCGGGCCTCGGCCAAGCATGACGCCATGAAGCTCGTCTTCGCAATCTCGCTCCTGGCTGGTTCCCTCCTGGGACCCGGCGATCCAGATCCCCCGTCGGCTGCCTACGACGGATCCGCGGGCGAGACCGACGTGCCCACGCCCAGGGTCCTCACGGCCGACGTGGACATCAACGGCATCCTGGACGAGCAGGCTTGGGCCGAGGCCGCCGTGCTGCAGGGATTCACCCAGTACGATCCCTCGGAGGGCGCCCCCGCTTCGCAGCGAACCGAGGTGATGGTGTTCGCCACCGCCGACGCCATCTACTTCGGGATACGGGCCTTCGATACCGATCCGCGCAGGATTCGCGCGACCCTGGCTCAGCGGGACAACGCGACGGAGTCCGACGACTGGGTACGGATCATCCTGGACACGTTCGACGATCAGCGACGCGCCTACGTCTTCACCGTGAATCCTCTGGGCGTCCAGCACGACGGCCTGTGGATCGAGGGGAAGAGCAGCCGGCGCGGCGGATTCGGGGACCCCATCGACGACAACCCGGATTTCATCTGGGACTCGTCGGGTCGGCTCGAGGATTGGGGCTATGCCGTCGAGGTCCGCGTCCCGTTCAAGAGCCTCCGCTTCCGGCGCCAGCCCGTGCAGGAGTGGGGTGTTCAGGTGGTGCGGAACATCCAGCGCTTCGGCTACAAGGAGTCCTGGTCCCCCATCACGGCCAACCAGGCGAACAAGCTCACCCAGGCGGGCAAGCTCCTGGAGCTGCAGGATCTGAATCCCGGGCTGTTCATGGAGATCAACCCCGAGCTCACAGGGAAGCGGCTGGGAGTCGAGGACTCGGAGACCGGCGAGTTCATTCACGAGAACGCCGAGGGCGCCTTCGGGCTGAACTTCACCTACGGGGTCACGCCCGACCTGCGCTTCGATGCCACCTACAATCCCGACTTCAGCCAGGTCGAAGCGGACGCCGGCCAGATCGCCGTCAACGAGCGCTTCGCGATCTTCTTCCCCGAGAAGCGGCCCTTCTTCCTCGAGGGGACCGAGATCTTCAACCTTCCCCAGCAGCTCGTTTACACCCGGACGATCGTGGACCCTCTGGGGGGGGCCAAGCTCACGGGCAAGGTGGGTGGCTTCGACATCGGCTACCTGGGGGCCATCGATCGACTCTCCGCCACCGACGCGGACGATCCCGGGGGCAACGTCTTCGTGAACTTGGTGCGGGCCAGGCGGGACCTCGGTCGCGCCTCCAACGTGGGCCTGATCTACACCGACCGGACCCGTTCGAGGGACCTGTACAATCGGGTGGGGGGCGTCGATGCCCGCGTGGTCTTCGCGCGGCGCTACACGCTCGACCTCCTGGGCGCGGGCAGCATCACCGGTGACGCGCCGGGAAGCTCCCTCACGGGCGGACTGCTCACGGCCAAGATCAACCGGTCGGGCCGGAACCTGAGCTTCGGGGGGGGACTGGAGGACACCCACCCGGACTTCCGGGCGTCGAGCGGCTTCCTGCGACGGATCGGGGACACCCGCCTGCAGGGACAGGTTCGTTACAACTGGTGGGGACGGCCGGGAGCGCTGCTGGAGCGGTGGGGCCCGACGATCGAGCTCGAGGGCTACTGGGACCACGACGCCTTCTGGGGCGGGAGGGGGCTCAAGGAAGGCCAGCTCCAGGCCCGCTTCAGCACCTCGTTTCGGGGCAACGTCTCCGTGTGGATCACCGGCACCAGCGAGGTTTTCGACTATGCGGCCGAAAAGTACGACGGCCTTTACGTGGGCGACCCGGACGACCCCGAGGGCCAGGCCCGACCGTTCTACCCGGATCAGTCGCTGTTCAAGGCCATGAACGGGCTGCGCATCTTCTCGTTCGTGGGAGGGATCGGAGCCGTGCGGGGCCGGATGGGCTTCACCTGGAAGGAAACGCCGATCTTCGATCGGGCGCTGCGCGTGCCCGTCGAGGCCGCGAATTCATTCCAGGGTGAGATCGGCGCCACCGTCTACGCGACACGGTCGCTGAGCGCGGAGCTGGGCCTTCGCTACCTGCAGCTCAACCGACAGTCCGACGGGTCGCGGTACTCCACGGCCACGATTCCCAGGCTGCGCATCCAATACCAATTCACCAAGGCATGGTACTTGAGGACGATCCTGGAGTACGGCAGTCAGGAGGCCGCCGAGCTCCGGGACCCGGAGTCGGGGGAGCCTCTGTACCTGTGCGGGGACGACGAGTGTGATCCCCGGGACGGTGCCACGGACAACGACCTCTACGGCGACGTGCTGCTCGGCTACGAGCCGTCTCCGGGGACGGTCTTCTACGTGGGATACACCCGCCAAATGAGGGACACGGACGCCTTCCGGTTCCGCGACATCAACGCGGTGGCCGACGGTCTGTTCGCCAAGGTCAGCTACCGTTTCCGCTTCTGATTCGACCGGCACGATCACTCTCTCGATCGCACCGCCCACCCACCGGAAAATCGTTGCGGTACGGGTGCCTCTCCGCTATCCTCGGGGGAGTCCGACAACCCCTGCGAGCAGGAAGAGTACGTGGCAAAAGACGCCATCGAGATCGAGGGCACCGTCACCGAGGTGCTCCCCAATGCGAACTTCCGTGTCGAGCTGGAGAACGGGCACGAGATCCTGGCCTACCTCTCCGGCAAGATGCGGCAGCATTACATCCGCGTCCTGGAAGGCGACCGGGTGAAGGTCGAGATGTCCCCGTACGACCTGACCCGGGGCCGGGTCACCTACCGTTACAAGTAGCTTTCCTGAAACCTCTCCTGGGCCGACCCCGTAGGGATCGGCGAGCAACACCGATACACGGGCCCGCTACAACGCTTTTGCCCACTTCGGTTGTCTAACGCATGAACGTCGGGCCCCTCCGGGGCTCGATACGACACAGCAAGATTCACGAGTTCCGCGGGAGGAACCCGATGAGAGCCTTCGGCACCTTGTTCGTCGCTGGATTGACCGGCGCGGCGCTGCTCAAGATCCTGGCGACCCTCCTTGCGCCCCTGTGGGCCGCTCTCGCCGCCATCCTCATGGGGTGGCTGGCCACCCTCGGATCGATGGTCCTGGGTTGGGCGCTGCTGGGCCTCAAGATCGGCCTCGTGGTCCTGCTGGTGGTTCTGGCGATCAGATGGCTGAAGAGGAAGAGCGCCGAGGAAAGCGCGAGCTGAACGCTCGGTGGCCGAGACGGACACCCTGAGAGGGAAGGTCCGTCGCGCGAAATGAAGTGGGGGGAGCCCGGGGACGGGCTCCCCCCACTCGCATGTGAGGGGGGGACGAGGTGCGCGGGACGCCCGTGCCAGAAGGGTGGCGCCCCGGTCGGTTGGCTACCGAGACGGTGCCGGCACGCGCAGGGACCGGCACGAATGCTACGACCCCACGTAACGGCGGAGCGTATCGACCTGCTCCGGCTCGCCGAGGACGATCAGCTCGTCCCCCGCATCCAGCCGGGTCGAGGCCACCGGATTGAAGAGGAACCGCCGTTCGCCGTCCGTGTCCTTCTCGACCGCGATCACGATCAGGCCGGTCCGTTGAGGAATCGCGGCATCCAGCAGCGTCTGTCCCGCCAGCGTTGAGGTCGAGGGGATCTCCGCCTGCTCGAGCCGCAGGGACAGGTCGCCCGAGTGGGTCATTACGTCCAGGAGGGACATGACCGACGGTCGCACGATGAACGACGCCATCTGAACGGCGCTGCTCACGTTCGGGCTGACCACCCGGTCGGCGCCCGCCCGCAACATCTTGTCCATGGCCTGCTCTTCGTGGGCCCTGGCGACGATCATCAGGTCGGGGCTGAGGTGACGGGCGGAGAGGCAGACGAACAGGTTGTCCGCATCGGCGCTCAGCGACGCCACCAGGGCACGAGCCGTTTCAACTCTCGCCTCCTCCAGGTTGTGATCCAGCGTGGCGTCACCCGTGATCACCAGGCCTTCAGGGAGCACCTCGTACAGCTCCTCGACGATGCGTCGGTCGCGTTCGATCACCACGAACGGCTGGCCCGTGGCTACGAGCTCCTCGATCACCTGACGTCCGGTGCGGCCTGCACCGCAGACGACGACGTGGTCATTCATTCTGACGAGCTCCCTTTCGTTCCTTCGACGCCTCAGCAGATCCGTCAGATCGATTTCGACGATGAAGGCGGTGATCAGCGCGAACCAGATCCCGATGCCGGTGATGCCCCCGACGAGCAGGAACATCGTGAAAATCTGCCCAACCTCCGACAGGGGATGCACCTCTTCGTACCCGACGGACGTCAGGGTGATGGCCGTCATGTACAGGGCGTCGAGGAGCGACCACTCCTCGATGACCCGGTATCCGACGGTTCCGATGACCGTCAAGGCACCGAAGTAGCCTGCCGCGGCGGCGAACCGGACGGTGAAGGTGCGCATGGAGCCGGGTCAGGGTGGATCGGGGGCCGTTGACGCTGGGAACCTAGGTGGCACGGGCCTTCTCGGCCACTCTTCTATTGACTCCCCTCTGGGCCAGGTGTACCCTGTAGTGGACCCTCGTGCGAGCCTGCGAAAACACATGTATTTCAACGGTTTTCGGAGGTTTCCTGCCCTCCTGCGCTCCCCCAGGTCGCGGGGCGTCAGGGGTGCAGGCACTCGGCTCTACCCGGTTCCTCGTCACCGCCCCACCCGACACCCTCGAGAGGAGTCAGCCCATGAACAAGTCCGACCTCGTCGATGCCCTCGCTGCCAGAACCGGCATGACCAAGGCGGCGTCGGCCACGGCCATCGATGAGTTGTTCGCCCCGCACGGCGGCCTCATCTCCACAGCGTTGGACACCGGCGAGCGGGTCCAGATCGCCGGGTTCGGCACGTTCGAGTGCAAGAACCGCAAGGCTCGTACCGGCCGCAATCCTCGCACGGGTGAGGCGATACAGATCGCGGCGTCCCGGGCACCGGCATTCCGCGCGGGGAAGGGTCTGAAGGAGTCCATGCGGTAGGGCACCTGCGGCCGATCGGTCTGCGGGGAGGGCAGGCCCGGCCGTTCAGGCCGGACGATCCCGTGGCGGGTCGACCCGTAGACCGAGCTGCCCGTGCCGGCGTGACCCTGCAGGCCTGCTCACCGCCCGGCGTACCGGGCTCAGCCGCCGGGCCGACCGCCGGCCCGCGGGCCTCCTCCCCCCGAGCTGCGTCCGCGGGGGGCCCGTGCCTTACCCCGCGGTGGGCCGCCTCGCCCACCGGGCCTCGACCCGCGGTCGTAGTCCACCCGGGTGCTACGCCCCCGTAGCGTCGTTCCGTTGAGGGCTTGGATCACCCGTTCCGCCACGCCCTGCTCCACTTCCACGAGCGAGAACGTGTCGCGGATCTCGATCTTCCCGACCTGAGAGCCCTTGACGCCGGCCTCACCGGATATGGCGCCGACCAGGTCCCCGGGGCCGATCCCGTCCCTGGACCCCACGCTGATGAACAAACGAGACCAGGCCGTGCCCGGCCTGGGGGTGATCCGGCCCTCCGAGGCGCGTCCGGCCGTGACGTCGGCCGGGGGAGCCGTGTCACGCGCCAGCGAGAGAACGGCGGCAGCCACCTCGGCCGGGGAGTGGGTTTCGAACAGAGGCTCGAGGATGAGGAACTCCCCGGAAAGGTCGCTCTCCTGGAGGGCACGGGTGACCCGGTCCCTGAGCTGCTGAAGCCGGGAGGTGATCCGCGGCGGCGGGCCTCCCTCGGGCTGGGGCGTCAGCCTATAGCCGGCGCGCGTGGCGCAGTCACGGACGTGGGGGAGCTCAGCGGGGACGAGGAGGACGGTGCCGCCGCTGCCGATTCCGTGTCGTCGGTCGAGGGCGTCGGGGTCTCCCGGGACGTCGCAGCTCACGGTCGCCACTTCTTCCAAGCCCCCGAAGTCCTTGAGGATCTGCCGTGCCTCGAGCTCCTCCACGGCCAGCCACACGGGGACGGCAGTGTCTCCCGGCGCCCCGGCAGTGAAGCCGTGGAGCGTGAGGAAGTCTCCCAGATCGGCAGCGCGATCCTCGGACGAGAAGAAGACGAGCACGTGAGGGACATCGTCGCCCAGCGCGCTGGCCACGGTATCTAGGAGCGTCGCCGAACGGTCGTCACCCGCCACCCTGTACCCGAGGCCACCACGGTCGACGGACGCCCGCTGGTCGGCGCCCCCCACGGAACGAGGCGGCACGTGAACGGCCTTGCGCACGTGGCGCTCCGCCAGGTCCTCCACCTCGGCGGTGAACGGGAGGGACAGGAGGATTCGTTGGGCCTCTGCTGGCACGATCTCGAAGAGCGCCTCCAGCGCCGGCAGCTCGCCGAGCTCCACCATTGTGGCCGCGCCGTCCACGACCAGCGTGGCGAGCTCGTCCAGCTTGATCCGGGAGGCCCGCACGGCCGAGAGGAGATCACCGGGCGTGCCGAAGAGGATCGCTGCTCGCTCCGGCAGCGCCCATGGTGAGCCGAGGGCCGCGAGGCGGTGCCCCGTGCTCAGCGCGAGTCGCGCAAGCGCCTCGGCTCCGCGGTGAGCTGCGTCGCGGCTCGGGGCCAGGATCAGGGCACGGGTCGCGTCAGCCTCCGGGTCCAGCCGGGCCAGGAGGGCGGCCGCCACGGCCACCCCGCACCCGCTCCCCGGGCCGGCTCGGCCGATCAGGTTGTTTCCCCGTCGCATCACGGGGACGGCGGCCTGCTGGAACGCGGTCGGACGCTCCAGCCCCTCGGCGGCGAGCGCCTCCACCAGGGCGGCGTCGAGGCCGAGCTCTTCGAACGATTCCATGCGGCTCCTCTCGAGGGCCGGACGAACAGGCACGGGCCATCCGGCGACCACGAGCCTGGAGCCCGTTCGGCGGCCGGGAGGACCGGAGGGAAGAAAGCTCGCCGATCCGACGGTTCGCCGCTACCGATCGCGCACTTCAGCCCGGGTCGGTCAAACGAGTCGGCCGGCGAGCCGGCGACGGGTGGCCCGCCGAGCACTCCGGGTTGATCGGTCGGGGAGAGGCGCCGATCTTTCCGCGGGCGCGGTCCACAGGGAGGACGGCGTCGCATCCCCGACCGACGTGAGACGAGAGAGCCGTAGCCATGGGCTTCAGCGAGAACATCAGCCGACTGCAACCGTCCGCCACCATCGCCGTGAGCACGCTCGCGAAGAAGCTGACGGCGGAGGGACGGGACATCATCAACCTCAGCGCCGGCGAGCCGGACTTCGACACGCCCACGTGGATCTCCGACGGTGCGGTGGGAGGGATCCGTGACGGTCGGACCCGGTACACGCCCACGCCAGGCATGCCGGCGCTTCGTCAGGCCATCGCCGGGTTCATGGCCCACGAAAGCGGCCGCGCGGTGACGGCGGACGGCATCGTGGTGGGCAACGGCGCCAAGCAGTCGCTGTTCAACGCGGCCTTCACGCTCTTCGGGCCCGGTGACGAAGTGCTCATCGGGTCGCCGTATTGGACGAGCTACCCGCAGATCGTGACCCTCGCCCGGGCGGAGCCGGTGTTCGTCGCCGGTGCCGAGTCGCGGGAGTTTCTCTTGGCACCGGAGGACCTGGATCGGGCCGCCACCCACCGGACGAAGGGACTGATCCTCTCGTCGCCGTCGAATCCTACGGGGGCCGTCTACGGCAAGGCGGAGCTGGAGGCCGTGGCTCGCTGGTCTCGGGACCGGGGAGTCTGGCTGATTACCGACGAGATCTACCGGCACATCTACTACGGCGCGGAGGAGTCCGCCGCGGCCGGTCTCCTGAGCCTGCCGGCCGACGCCCTCGGCGACTTCGTCCTGATCGACGGTGTCTCCAAGAGCTGGGCCATGACCGGCTGGAGAATCGGCTATGCGTACACCGCGCCCGAAGTGGCGGGCAAGATGAGCGCGCTGCAGAGCCACATGACGTCCAACGCGGCTGCCCCCTCTCAGATGGCGGCGTTGACCGCGTACGGCGACCCGGAGAGGGCCCTCGCCTCGGCCGCCGAGATGACGGCCGCTTTTCGCCGGCGTAGGGACCTGGTGACGGGTCTGTTCCGTCAGGCGCTACCGGACCTGCCGTTCGTCGAGCCCCGAGGCGCGTTCTACTTGTTCTTCCGAGTCGACTCGCTCTTCGACGAGGATTGCGCCGATTCGTCCGCCTGGTGCACGCGCATGCTGGAGGAGACAGGGGTCGCCATGGTCCCGGGAGTGGCCTTCGGCGACGACCGCTTCGTCCGTCTCAGCTTCGCCACGTCGGACGAGCTCCTCGAGCAGGCCATCCATCGGCTGGCAGAGGCGGTCACTGGCGCCGGCGCGGCCGGGGCCTGAGGCGCTCGATGACCGACAGGGCTTGCGAGGGTGAAGACGAGCTGATCGCCGCACTGCAACGATACGTCGAGGAGCGATTCGCGCAGGAGGACGACGTTTTGGTCGCGTTGCGGCAGGCGCTGAAGGATCACGGATTCCCCGAGATCCAGGTTTCGTCGTCGACGGGCCGCCTGCTGCAGCTCCTGGTAGCGGCATCCGGGGGAAGAAGGGTGCTGGAGGTGGGGACCCTGGGCGGCTACTCCGCCATCTGGATGGGTCGGGCGCTGGCCCGGAACGGCCGGTTGACCTCGCTCGAGCTGGACCCCCGCCACGCGGAGCTCGCACGGGACTTCGTCGCCCGGGCCGGGCTGTCCGAGTCGGTCGACGTGCGGGTGGGCGACGCCCGGGAGCTCCTCCCCCGTCTCGGGCCCGATGGCTCCTTCGACGTGGTGTTTCTCGACGCCGACAAGGAGGGCTACGTAGGCTACGTCCAGGAAGCCCTCCGACTCCTGCGGCCGGGGGGGTTGCTCCTGGCGGACAACGCCTTCTGGAGCGGCAGAGTGCTGGAGGAGGCCGAGGACGACGCCACGCGCGGCATCCAGGCGTTCAACGAACACCTCGCCCGGGAGTCCCGCCTTGCGGGTACCGTCTTGCCCGTCGGTGACGGGCTAGCCGTGGCCGTGAAAGTGGGTTGAATCCTCGTCAGGCGTGGTGCAGACCTTCGTCATGCCGCGCCCAAGGCATTCCGGAGAGCTCGCCGCGCGCTGTCCACGTACCCTTGGCCGAAGAGGTTGACGTGGACCAGGAGGGGGTAGAGCTGGTAGACGGCCCTCCTCGATTCCGCATAGCCCTCAGACAGGGGCCGGGCGTCGCCGTACGCCTCGTAGAAGCGGGACCCGAACCCGCCGAATAGCTCCGACATGGCAAGGTCGACCTCCCGGTGGCCGCGGTAAACGGCCGGATCAATGAGGACCGGTTGACCCTCGCTATCCGCATAGACGTTGCCGCTCCAGAGGTCGCCGTGGAGCAGTGAAGATCCCTCGGCGCCTCCCGCCTCGAGCAGTCCATCCAACTCCCGGAAAAGGGTGTGGAAGTCCGTGCGGTCGGACGACGTGAAGTGGGTCGCCGCGGATTCCAGCTGACACGCCAGCCTCCGGTCCCGCCAGAAGCCGGCCCAGTCGTCGTCCCAGCCGTTGGGCTGCTCGATGGACCCGATGTAGTTGTCTGTGGCCCATCCAAAGCGGCTCACCGAAGCGGATGGGGCATGGAGGTCCCCCAGTCCCGCGCCGAGCAACTCGTCGAATCGCCGGTCCGTGCGGCCCGACGGCACGTACTCCAGCGCCAGCCACGGCGGGCCTGGGGACCCCGGGGCGGACAGACCCAGGACCTCGGGGATGCGTAACGGTCCGGTGGCGGCAAGGGCTTCCAGTCCCTCGGCCTCTCGGCGAAAGAAGTCAGCGGGCGCATGAGCGTTCCACTTCACGAACACCCGGTCGCCGGAGTCGGTGTCGACACACGCGGCCGAGTTGATGCATCCGCCGGTCACCGAGCTGGACCCGGTCAGCGTCGGGGTGCGGCCCGTCCGCTCGGCCAGGAGGTGGATCAAGCCGTGATTGACCGCAGCCGGTACGGAGTGGGTCAATCCCCGGACTCCTCGAGGACGTGGTCCAGAAGCACCCTGCACGAGCGGTCGACGATGTCGAAGACTTCCTGGAAGCCGCCAGGGCCGCCGTAGTAGGGATCCGGCACGTCGGGATCACCGGCTTCCGGGTCGAACTCCCTGAGCAGGTGGATCCGCGCCGCGTCCGAGGGGCCCGACAGGGACTCGATGGAACTGCGATTGCTCCGGTCCATGGCGACGACCCAGTCGAAGGTCGCCAGATCGGCCGCCGCGAGGCGTCGAGCCCTGCCCAGCAGGCGGACGCCGTTCTCCCGGGCGACGCCCTGCGCTCTCGGGTCGGGGGGCTCGCCGACGTGCCAAGAGCCCGTGCCCGCCGAATCCACCTTGAACAGATGAGAGAGACCCGCCTCGTCCACGAGGCTCTGGAAGATGCCCTCGGCGAGGGGAGATCGGCAGATGTTGCCGAGGCAGACGAACAGGACCGAGATCTCCATGGGCGTCCGGGTGTTGAGGTATTGTGCTCTCGGTGACCACGGGACTTCCGAGGCACCACACGAGATGTGCGGCCACTGTGTCGAGACGCGGGAATCAGCTACACTACACCCACTCGCCGGCACCCACGGCCCCGCGCTTTCGTTGGGGTCCCTCGCTCTCGAACTCGGAGAGCACCGTTGCCGGCCCCCCTGGGTCGCGACGCGTGGCGACGGTGGGCCGGCGTGCCGGACTGGTCAAGAGGGAGCTGAGCGTTTGAGCGAAGGCACCAAGGAATTCCGGGACCTGGATCTGAGTGAGGCCGTCCTTGCGGCCGTGGAAGCTCTGGGCTGGTCGGAGCCCACACCGATCCAGGAGAAGTCCATACCCGTGGCCATGGCCGGATCCGACGTGGTGGGCATCGCCCAGACCGGGACCGGTAAGACGGCCGGGTTCATGATTCCGACCCTGGAGCGGATCAACGCTGGCGCCGGGTTGCAGGCCCTGATCCTCTGCCCCACCCGGGAGCTGGCGCAGCAGGTGGCCGACGACACCAAGGCCCTCTCCAAGGGAACCAGCATTCGCTGCGAGGCCATCTACGGCGGCGTGAAGTACGGTCCGCAGATCGACGCGCTCCAGCAGGGCTTCGAGGTCATCGTGGCCACTCCCGGGCGGTTCATGGATCACCTGCAGCGCAAGAACGTGGACCTCTCGGGGGTCCGCTTCCTGATCCTCGACGAGGCGGATCGGATGCTGGACATGGGATTCCGCCCTCAGATCGAGTCGATCATGAGGACCATGCCACGGAAGCGGCAGACCATGTTGTTCTCCGCTACCATGCCCCACGGCGTGCACGCGCTGGCGCTGAGGATCACTCACGACGCCGCGTGGCTCGAGGCCACACCCTCCGGCACCACGGCCGAGGGCATCTCCCAGCTGGCCTACTTCGTCAAGCCGTCCCGGAAGCCGGACCTGCTGCTCGAGCTGCTCGAGACGCCGGAGTGGGACCACGTGCTCGTATTCACCCGGACCAAGCGTGGCGCCGACGCTCTTCAGACGCGGCTGGAGCGGGCAGCGGTGTCGGCCGACGTGATGCACTCGGACCGCCAGATGAGGCACCGGACCCGGGCGCTGGACCGATTCGCCAGCGGCAAGGTCCGGGTCCTCGTGGCGACGGACATCGCCCAGCGCGGGCTGGACGTCGAAGGCATCTCCCATGTGGTCAACTACGACATCCCGTTGGATCCCGAGGACTACGTGCACCGGATCGGCCGCACGGGTCGAGCCGGCGCCACCGGCACCGCCGTCACCTTCGTGACGGCCGGGGATTTGGGGGCGCTGAAGAGCCTGGAGTACAGGCTGGGCCATCCTCTCGATCGGGTCCACTTGCCAGAGTATGATTACGCCGGCACGTCCATGCGGGAGGAGAAGACAGGCCCCAAGCTCCGATCACGGGGGATGGGTGCGCGTCTCGGACAGGATCTCACTCCCGAAGAGCTCGCGGAGCTACTCAAGTTCGACTAGTCCACGGCCCTCGCTCGATCCGGCGGGCCGGCTATCCTCTCACGTTCAACCATCCCCGGGACCCATGATCCTACGGACGTACGGCAACAAGATCGAGGCGGTGGACATCGCCTTCAACGCCGTTGCCCTCGACAGCATAGGCTTTCGACGAAACAGCCAGCTTTCCATTTCCACCGAGGATTTCGAAGCGGCGTACGAGCGCTCGGGCGGCCAGGAGCTCACCGCCCGGGCCGAAGGGGACGTTCAGATCGAGGTGGAGCGGGAGCTCCTCGACAAGCTCGAGGGGCAGCTTCTGGCTGCGGATGGCCAGCTCGACGAGGCGGAGGTGATCCTCATCGAGAATCAGCGCGGGGTGGACCAGCCCCGGACCCACGAGAAGAAGGCATCGGTGGTCGTGAAGGGAGAGAACCGGCTTCACTTCAAGTGGTGGATCGATCCGCCGCTCAAGATCGGCATATACCGAAGGCGCTGAGCGGACACCTGTCCACAGGACCATGCCCACTATTCGCGACGTGGAGGACGCCAGGGGTCAGATCGGCGACCAAATCGTCATGACCCCCTGCAAGCGCTCGCTCGTCCTCGACGACCTCGTGGATTGCCAGGTGTTCTTCAAGTACGAGAACCACCAGCGAACCGGGTCCTTCAAGGACCGAGGCGCGCTGAATCGCCTCTCCCGGTTGTCCCAGGCGGAGCGAGCCCGGGGGGTCGTCGCAGCCAGCGCCGGCAATCATGCGCAGGCCCTGGCCTATCACGCGACACGGTTGGGCATTCCCGTCACGGTGGTCATGCCGGAGGCCACGCCGACCATCAAGGTGATGAACACCGGCCGTCACGGCGCCCGGGTCCTGCAGGTAGGGGCCACCTTGACCGACTCGCTGGAGACCGCCCACGCACTCGAGCACGACGAAGGACTGGTGCTCGTGCACCCCTACGACGACCCTGCCGTCGTGGCAGGGCAGGGGACCCTGGGACTGGAGCTCCTGGAGCAGGTGCCCGATCTCGACGCCGTAGTGGTCCCCATCGGCGGGGGTGGGCTGATCTCGGGAACGGCGCTGGCCGTGAAGAGCCGGCGGCCCCAAGTCCGGGTCTACGGCGTTGAGGCCGCCGCTGCTCCGTCAGCTCGCGTCTCGCGCGAGCAGGGCCGGCCGGTGACGATCGAGAGCAGCGAGACCATTGCCGACGGGATCGCCGTCAAACGCGTCGGCGACGTGACCTTTCCCCTGATCGAAGCCTACGTCGACGAGATCGTCGAGGTTTCCGAGAACGAGATCGCGTCCGCGGTGCTGCTCCTGCTGGAGCGCCAGAAGACTGTGGTGGAGGGAGCCGGCGCCGTTCCCCTGGCCGCGCTGCTGAGCGGGGTGCTGCCCGTCACGCGGGGCGAGCGGGTGGTGGCGGTTCTCGCGGGAGGCAACATCGACATCAACATGGTCTCCCGGATCATCGACCGAGGCCTGGTGATGGATGGCCGGGCTGCCCGGCTCCTGGTGACGGGGCGGGATCGCCCCGGGTTCCTCGCTCGCCTCACGGGGGCCGTGGCCGGCACGGGCGCCAACGTGCTGGAGGTCTCGCACCGGCGGTCGTTCGCGGACATCACCGTGGGGGACGTGGAGATCCTGATGCATCTGGAGACCCGTAGCCAGGAGCATGTAGGCGAGGTGATCGGCGTGCTGGACGAGATGGGCTATTCGGTGGCGGTGGACACTTAGTGCTATTCGAGAGCCGCTGCATCCCGCCCGGCGGCGTTGCGGTTCCTCGCAATAGCGCTGCTATTACTCGTCTCCGCGCCTTGCCGGCTCGGGCGCATCGGCCCCCTCGGTAGCTACCAGACTTCTGCAGCACCACACTGGTGCGCTGCTCGGCGCTGGGTCGGCGTGGGCCTCGCGAGACAGCGGCCACGGCCGCTCGGGGGGCAGGACGGACCTGTGGTCCGGGGCGGTCCCAGCCCGCTGCCGGGATTCGGCCGCGCCGGCCGACGCGGCGGAGATCAGGCCAGCAGGGCCGGATGCCCTCCCGTGTGCCAGAAGATGACCCGATCGTCGCTGCGCATCTCGTCACCCCGGGCCCACTCCACCATCGCCGCGGCGGCCTTGGCCGTGTAGGTGGGGTCCAGGATTACGCCTTCGGATCGGGCCAAGAGCATCGTGGCCGCCTCCGAGGCCGCCGTCGGAATCCCGTACCCCTCTCCGACGAAGGCGTCGGTCACCAGGACCTGATCGGACAGCAAAGGGCCCTCGAAGCCGACGAGCCGGGCGCCTTCGGTTGCGTGCAGAACGACCTTCTCCTTCACCTCCTCCGCCGGGTCGTCGGCGCTGACGCCCACGAGGCGGAGTCCGTGCCAACCGAGTATGGACACGCCCAGGAGCATCCCGGCCAGCGTTCCGCCGGACGATGTGGCCACGAAGACCCACGACGCGGCCGGATCCCAGGCCGCCCTCCCCTCCAGCTGACCGTCCAACTCCGCCATGGCCAGGGCGTATCCCAGTGCGCCCCGGCCCGTGGACGCCCCGATCGGGACGACCAGCGCCCTCCCGCCTCGTGCCTCCACCTGGGCTCGAGCACGTTCCATGGCGGCATCCCGGTCCTCTCTCCGCTCCACCGGCACGATCTCGGGAGTCAGAAGCCGGTGAAGCCGAGCGTTTCCGGTTGGCGGCTCCGGAGTGGTGCCGTTGACCACCAGGACGCAGCGGAGGCCGAGGTGAGCAGCGGCGGCCGCGGCGACCCTCGCATGGTTGGATTGGGGGCCCCCGCAGGTGATGAGCGTGTCGACGCCCTCCAGGCGCTTGGGCGACAGCTCGGTCTCCAGCTTCCGGACCTTGTTGCCTCCCAACGCGAAGCCGGTGTAGTCGTCGAGCTTCAGCCAGACCCGATCGGCAGAGAGCCCGAGCGTCGCCGCGAGGTTGGGAGCGGCCGCGAGGGGGGTGGGGGTGTGAGCGAGGTGCGTCCGGGGCGCGCGCTCCAGGGCGCGCAAGGCGGTGGTCGATGTCACGTTATCGTGGATTCGGGATGTGCGGCGGCGCAGCGAAGGGCCGCCGAGCGAACTGTGTTGTAGTGGATCTCCACGGTGTCCTTCACGTTCCGAGCGTATCCACCCGACATGACGATGGCCACCGGAACCCGAGCCTTCCTGCAGGTGTCGAACACGAGCTCGTCTCGTCGGGCGAGGCCCTCCAAGCTGACGGCCAGGCGGCCAAGCCGGTCGCCCTCGTACGGGTCCGCCCCCGCGACATAGAAGGCGAGATCGGGATGGCTGCGCAGCGCGGCCTCCAGTCCTCGCTCAACGGCTTCGAGGTAGTCGGCGTCACCCGTGCCGTCCGGGAGCTCGATGTCGAGATCGCTCGTTTCCTTCTTGAACGGGAAGTTGTCGGAGCCGTGCACGGACAGCGTGAAGACCGTGGGATCGTTGGCGAAGATGGCCGCGGTGCCGTTGCCCTGATGGACGTCGAGATCGAAGACCGAGACGTTGCGGGCCCGGCCCTCGGCCTGGATCTCCCGGGCGGCGACCGCGACGTCGTTGAACACGCAGAACCCCTCACCCCGGTCGGGGAAGGCGTGGTGCGTGCCCCCCGCCAAGTTGGCGGCCCAACCGTCCTCCAGGGCCGCGAACGCCGCCGCCAGAGTGCCGCCCACCGAGCGCCGCGAGCGCTCCACCAATGCCGGACTCCACGGGAAGCCGATCCGTCGAATCTCGTCCTTCGAAAGGGTGCCGTCCCTCACCTTCTCGATGTACTCCCTCGTGTGCACACGCCCCAACACCCAGTCCGAGATGGGCTGCGGCACGATCAGGTCGTCCCGCTCCACGAGGTTGCCCTGCATGACCCGCACCCGAAGTCGGGCGTACTTCTCCACGGGGAACCGGTGGTCCTCCGGGAGGGGAAGCACGAAGTGGTCGCAGTAGAAGATCTTCATCGGCGTACGTTTTCGGCGAGTGGCCGAACCCACTCTAAGCGGGACGCGCGCCGGGGGCGAGTGGCCGGTCTGGCGCTGATCCTCGCATGGCTGAGCCCCGCGGTGGTCACCGGCCAGGACGGCGAGGTGCGAGGGAGAGTCCGGGACGACGAGGGCGCGGCCGTGGCGGCGGGCGTGGTGCAGGTGCTCACCGCTGGCGGCGAGGTACCCCTCCGATACGCCGAGACCGGCGAGCTGGGCACGTACGTAGTGCGCGGGCTGCCGGCCGGGACCTTCGACGTACGCGCGCTGGCCCTGGGCTTCACGGAGGAGATCCGCACCGTCACGCTGACGGCGGGCCAGGTCCTCGAGCTGGACTTCGTCCTCGACAGGGCGGCCCTGGCCATCGAGGGCGTGGCGGTAGAGGCCGAGCAGAGCCGGAGCCGGGCACGGTTCGAGGAGACCGCCGGCCTGACTTCCATCGAGATCGACCCGGGCGAGCTGAAGCTCATTCCGGGATTGGCGGAGTCGGACCCGATCCGGGCCGTCGAGGTGCTCCCCGGCGTCATCTCGACGTCGGACTTCCAATCGGCCTTCAACGTGCGGGGCGGCTCGGCCGACCAGAACCTCATCCTCCTGGACGGCGTCACCATCTACAACCCCTTCCACCTGGGCGGCCTCTTCTCGGTGTTCAACGCCGACATGGTGGCCCGTACGGAGCTCCAGTCCGGGGGCTTCCCGGCCCAATACGGCGGGAGGGTCTCCTCGGTCTTGAAGGTGGACACGGACCCGGGAGACGGTCATTTCGGGGTCGATGCCGGCATCAGCGCCATCGCGGCCAGGGCGGCCGTGAGTGGAGGACTGCCCCGGGGATTGCTGAACGGCCTCGGGCTGTCGGCGGGTCGATGGCGTCTGAGCGGCCGACGCTCGTACTTCGACGTGGTCCTGAAGCCCTTGTTCGAGATGCCCTACCACCTCACCGACCTGCAGGGCGTCTTCGAGGGGTGGACCGAGGGCGGACACCGCTGGTCGTTCACGGGCTACACCGGTGACGACGTCCTCAACCTGACCACGCTGGACGAGGAGGACTTTCCGCTCCGCGTATTCTGGCGCTGGGGGAACGACGCCCTGGGCGGGCGTTGGAATCGGCCCCTGGGCCCGGCCACGATGCTCGAAGTTCGGGCGGGCTTCTCCCGGTTCGATACCGAGCTCAGCTTCCCGGATTTCTCCGACGCCCTGTTCCGGAGCCAGATCGACCAGCTCTCGGCCTCCGTCGGGATCGAGACGCGACCGGGTCCCAGGTGGACGGTCCGCACCGGGGCCGACGTGGAGAGCACGGGCTACGACAACCTCGCCATGTCGGGCGGGACCGAGTTCGTGCAGGGGCTCGGGAGCGGGGTGCGCATCGGGACCTACATACAGGGTGACCTGCGCCCCAACCGACGTTGGCTCCTGGAGCTGGGCCTACGGGGCGACGGATGGCTCCCCTCGCCCGGGGAGGCCACCGTCGTCGCGGAGCCGCGCATCGGGCTCAAGCACTTTCTGGCCGGCGGCGACGCGGCGGTGAAGCTCGCTGTCGGTCGCTACGCACAGTTCCTCCACTCGGTCCGGAACGAGGAGTTGCCACTCGGCTTGGACGTATGGGTGCTGGCGGGCGAGCGGGCACCTCCGGTGGTATCGAACCAGGTCCAGGTCGGCATCGAGCTCTATCCCCGGAGCGGCTGGTTCGCGAGCCTGGAGGGCTACTACCGCAGCTTCGACGGGGTCATCACCACGAACTTCGCCGATGATCCGAACACGAATGCCGACGACTTCCTGGAGGGCCAGGGTTTCTCGTACGGCATCGACGCCATGCTCCGCAGGGAGGTTGGGGGCATAACGGGCTGGATCGCGGCGTCCTGGCTGAAGGCGGAGCGGACCTTTCCCGACTTCCGCTCGGGTCTGGCCGCTCCCCCGGACGTGGCCTATCCCCCGATCTTCGACCGGCGTCTGGACGTGGACATCGTGCTCAAGACCGACATGCCATGGGGCGTGAACGCAGGGATACGGTGGAATCTCGGCACGGGGGTTCCCTTCACCCGCCCGGTGGGGAGCTACAGCTACCTGTCGCCGCGCCTCACGTCCGGAGGGCGTCTGACGCCGGAGGCCGCCGCAGGGGATCGAGCCATCGTGCTGGGCCCCAGGAACGGGGAGCGGTACCCGACCTATCACCGGCTGGATATCTCGTTTCGGAAGACGTTCACGCCCTCGTGGGGCGTGATCACCCCGTACCTGGACATTCTCAACCTGTACGACCGGCGGAACGTTCTCTTCTACTTCTTCCAGTACGAAGAAGTCCCGCCGACCCGGGCCGGCGTGTCCAACTTCCCCTTCTTCCCGACCATCGGGGTGGAGATCTCCTTCTGATGAGCAGGCACGGATCACGCGCCTGGCGTTCCGGTGAGGTCGGCTCGGGTGGTCTGGTGACCGCGGTCGCCGGCCTGGCTCTGTCCCTGGGCTCGGTGGGGTGCGAGCTGCAGGAGATCACGCTGGCCGAATCCCAGGACCTGGTGGTGGCCGAGGTGTTCGTGCAGATCGGCCAGGGCGCCAACCGCATCACCGCCTTCCTGCACCGCACCGAGGACGGCAACCGCGGAGGCGGTGCCGAGGTGCCGGGCGCCGGCGTCCAGCTGCTCGTCGGACCCGGCATCGCGGCCATGGACCTCCTGGAGACGGACGTGGACCAGTGCCTCGTCCCGACGGAGGATCCGGCGGACCGGGTGCCGGGCACCTGCTATGCGGCGTCTCCCCTGGACGAGCTCCTGGTCTCGGACGGCGACTCGATCCGGGTCGTGATCGACCTTCCAGACGGAGGGCAGCTCTGGGGAGAGACCGTGGTGCCCGAGGGGTTCGACATCGTCTCGCCCAGCAACTCGGTATGCACGTTGGGGGCCGGCCAGACGTTGGAGATCCAGTGGACCGCTTCCGCCGGCACCTGGGCGTATGTTTCCGAGACGGTCATCAGCGGCCTGAGGGACGTCCTGGAGCCCGAGGGGATCGTGGTCGAGGAGGATCCCTTGGACCTCGTGGGCCTCTCCATTTCGGCGTCCGACACCACGATCGTGTTCCCCACCGAGTTCGGCGTGTTCGAGCGCTTCGACCTGGATCGGGATCTGGCTCTGCTCCTCCAGCAGGGTCTGCCGGAGGGGATCTCGGCGGCCGTCGTGGTCGGGGCCGTGGACCGCAACTTCGTGAACTGGGTCCGAGGCGGCGACTTCAACCCCTCGGGTCAGGTTCGCATCCAGAGCCTGCAGGGCGACGGCACCGGCGTGCTGGGCTCCCTCGTGCGCCGCACGATCCGCATGGACACGCGTCCGGGGGTCTCGGCTCCTCCCTGCAGCGGATAGCGGGTCGGTCCGCTCGAGGTGGTGACACCGCTGGCGGTACGGCCCTCAACCCCCTGGGCCGGGTTGGAGGCGCGACCCGCCCGCGGCGTGCGTCGACGTCGGGGGTCTCGTAGAATCCCGCCATGACCATCCGAGCCGCTGTGATGACGGCGCCGGGCGCGCCCCTGGAGCTCTGGGACCTGCCGGAACCGGAGCTGGAGCCGGGCGGCGTTCTCCTGGAGACGGTCGCGAGCGAGGTGTGCGGCACGGACGTGCACCTGCACCACGGGCGACTGGCGGGCGTGCCGTACCCCATCGTGCCCGGCCACGTAAGCGTGGGTCGGGTGGCGGCCGCCCGCGACGTGACCCACGATGCGCTCGGACGGCCCCTGGAGACCGGTGACGTCGTGACCTTCCTGGATGTGCACGAGGTCTGCCATCAATGCTACCACTGCACCGTCGCCCGTCAGCCGAACCGATGCCCGTTCCGGAAGGTCTACGGCATCACCTACTCGGCTGCGGACGGACCGCTGGGCGGTTGGGCCGAAGCCATCTACCTCAAGCCGGGCGTGCACATCCTGAAGCTCGTGGACGGACTCACGGCCGACGACGTGATCGGCGGAGGGTGCGGGCTGTTCACCGGCTTCGCCGCGGTCGAACGGAGCGAGCTGGCCATGGGGGACACCGTCCTCGTCCAGGGGGCCGGACCGGTGGGCCTGTCCGCGGCCGCGTTCGCCGCGCTCCGCGGCGCCGGGCTCGTGATCATGATCGGGGCGCCGGCGGCGCGGTTGGCGCTGGGCGGGGACCTGGGCGTGGACGCGGCGCTCGACCTCGAAGGCGTGACGCCGGAGGAGCGCCGCGACACCGTCCTGACGCTTACGGACGGCCGGGGCGTCGACGTGGCCATCGAGGCGTCGGGGAACCCCGCCGCGCTGCCGGAGGCGTTCTCACTGATCCGTGACGGAGGCACCTACGTGGTCGCCGGCCACTACACCGACGCCGGCGCGGTACCGGTGAATCCCCACCTTCACCTGAACCGCAAGCACCTGGATCTCCGGGGCCAGTGGGGTACGGAGCTCCACCATCTGGTGCGGGCGCTGGGCCTCCTCGGGAAGCACCGCAGCCGGCTGCCCTTCGCCCGCGTCATCGGCCGACGCTACGCCTTGGACCAGTCGAACGAGGCCCTTGCCGACGTGGAGTCCCTGCGAGTAACGAAGGCCGTGATCACGCCGACCTGAGTTGGTGCGGGCGGTCGGGCTCACGGCCTGCCGCCGCCACAGTGGATGCCGCACCAGCCGCCGAGGCCGGAACGGTCAGCGTGCGTCCACCACGTAGATCCGCTGGGCGAGCTGGTGCCCCAGAACCTGGGACGTGCCGGACGGCCCCCCCACCTGCACGGTGACGGGACCATCGAAAGGCTGTCGCTCTTCGACAGTGAGACGCACCCCGGGAAGCAGGCCTCGGGCCTCCATGTAGCGGAGACGCTCCGGATCCTCGTCGTGCACCGCCTGGATACGGAGCTCGGACCCAGCAGCAGATTCAGCCAGAGTCGTCTGGGTCACGGCTTCGATCTCGCCGGCCCGGGTGGGAATCGGCGCGCCGTGCGGGTCGTGGCTGGGGTTCTCCAGGGCGGCCGCCATGCGATCCACCAACTCGTCGGAGGCCGCGTGCTCCAGGGCCTCTGCTTCGGAATGGACCTCCTCCCACGAGTACCCCAGGCGCAGATGAAGAAACGTTTCGATCACCCTGTGCCGGCGTACGATTCGAAGAGCCTCTCGTACTCCCTCGTCCGTCAGGCGAACGCCTCGGTAGGGCGCGTGCTCCAGATACCCCGACTCGGCCAGGCGCTTGATCATGCCGCTGACGGAGGCGGGCTGCACGGCGAGGGTATCCGCGATGTCGCTCGTCGACGCCGGCCCGCCGCGCTCCGACAGCAAGTAGATGACCTTCAGGTAATCCTCGACGGATCGCGACAGGCTCGGCGAGTTGGACATGGGGCAATCTAGCGCCTCGTTTCAGGGGTTCGCGAGCCACGAACGGGTCGAGGCCACTCCCCGACCTCCCGGGAACATACGACTACGGACCGACGGGTCTCGGCGCCCAAATCTGTTGCAGGATCCTTCTAAGCGCTTTAGATTCGGGGGGTTTGGGCCACTTCAAGTCTTCACAAAGGGGGTTGTGTGGAAGATGCCGTGGCCGTGGATGCGAAGCGCATTCTGCTTCGCTACGGTGCTCCAATCGCAGTGCTGGACAGAGTCCCGGCAGAGGACAGGATCAAGCTCGCCCGGGTCATCACGCGTACCTCCCTGCCGGAGAGGAGCCGCCGCCTGCAGGCGCTCCTTTCGGAAGAGGGCTACGTGGAGCACTAGATCGCTCTGTCGAGGAGCGTCGAAGCCGGGAGGCCCTCCGAGGGCCTCCCGGCTTTTTCGTGGTGGGCCTTCGCCGCTCACGCCCGGGTGCGCACCACCACCGTTCGCTTCCGGTCCAGGGGCAGTTGGAGGCGAACGCCGACCCGGTCTCCGACACGGGTCGAATCCAACTCGGCCGGCTGCTCGTCGACGGCCGCCCCCCTCACCGCGCTGCCGGGCACGCGGGGCTCGAAAACCAGGTTCACCGGGACGGCGCCCTGCATCTGCTCCAACCCGAATGTGTGGACGGCTCCGTCGCGCGCGTACGAAACCGTCACCCTCGAGGCCCCGATGCGCAGGTTGCGCACACGGGCCGAGCGCCACGCTCCGGGGAACGCCGGCGCCAGCCTGAGTCTGCCGTAGGAGGCTTCCGCCCGTGCCCCCAACATCCCGAAGACGACCGTAGCCGGGACCAGCCCGGCCAGCGCCGGGTCCGCCGGCTCACCGCCCTCCAATCCCCACGACCACCCCCCCTTCCTCCCGCGCTCGACGAGGGCGCGGAAGGCCTGGTAGCCCGCCTCGGCGTCTCCCGCGTCGAACGCAGCCCACGCTTCCAGCCAGGGCGCGTAGGGCCCGGCTCCGGACAGGGCCCCGACCGGTTCTCCCTGAGGGGACGCCCGCTTCGTTATCCTGGCCAACTGCGCCGCGGACGGCGGACGCCCGGCCAGGATGTCCTCGATGCCGGCGGGCGCGTCGGCCCGGCTCCCGGCTCCGGCACCGGCCCAGTCGGTCAGGAGCGAGCCCAGCACGGCCGGCGTCAGCTTTTCCATCCGACGGACCTCTTCGAAGTAGCCCAACGAGAGGGCGCCGAGCCCTGCCAGCAAGGCACCGACGCTGCCCGCGGGCTCCGGCCCGGCCACGGCCGCCGTGTCGCGCCACGGGGGACTCGATCGGGCACAGGCCCACCGGAATCCGACCTGGTCCCCAGGCACGTCGGGCGTCTCCAGCGAGAGCTCCTCCAGCCGTGCTCGTTCGAGTGCCGTTTCTGCCCGCGTCTGCTCGGCCCCCAGGAACCCCAACGCCCGGAGCCCCTGGCGCCGCGTGGCGGGCGCGGTCCGGGAGAGCACCGTGAGGCGCACCTCGTGGCCAGACGCCCAGGGCACCGTGGCCTGGACCCGAAGCGCTCGGGACCGGGCCGGGTCCGGCGCCACGTCCCACTCGGGCGGCGGTTGGACGCAGAACAGCCGCCGCCCGCCGCCCGTGTCCCGGACGGCCAAGCGCGTCAGACTCAGCCTCCACCCCGTCACGTCGGGGACGGACCACTCCAGGCGCAGCGGGACCGAGTCCCCCTCCTCCTCGCGGGCCCACGCTGCCACGAGACCGTCGACGTTGGGTGGCAGGAAGACCCGTTCCCGCACCCGAGGCCCCGGGGACCAGACGCGCTCGGCGACGGAGGGGGTTCTGATCAGGGTGTCCGCCACCGGTAGGGAGGTGGCGAGGTCCTCGAAGAGCGTGATCGGGCCGGTGGTCGCTCGTCGCCACCCGCCGAGCTCGTCTCCCAGGGCCACGGCCCGAGGCGAGGAAAGGACGATGGGCGCTCCACACGGCCCGTCCAGTCGCAACGGGCCCGCGGGACCGCGGATCCACTCGCCGGTCCCGTTCACCGCGGCACCACCGTCACCTCGAGCGCGCGCAGCCGATTCAGCGCGGCCGCCAGCTCGTGCCGACGGAACGCCGCCAGATCACCCACCTGGCGAGGGTCGAGCACGTCCAGACCATCGAGGTCCACCGCTTCCATCACTCTGTCCAACACCTCCGGGACGCTCTTCTCTCCGTCCATGAACTCCCGAGCGAGGACCAGGGCCGCGGCCAGCGCCCGAGTTTGGGCCGGGCACACGATCTGCTCGACGGCGGTCAGATCGAGGTCCGACGTACCCAAGCGGATGCGGTGGGTGGCGTGGACCCGCACGTGCACGTCGCGGCGCCCGTAGCGTGGATCGATGGAGCGCCGCTCGGGGAGCCGGCGTGGCAGGGGGGGCACGGTGGTCGAGACCTCGACGAGCCGTCCGGTGGGGAAGGCGGAGACGACCGCCCGGGCCTCCTCCGTAACGTCGATCGCACGGTATTCCCGCATGGCAACCACGGTGTCGGCAACCTCCAGGTAGTCGCCGCTACCGCCGATGACGAGGACGCAGCTGACACCGCGGGACTCGTGGAGCTGGCGAACCCTGTCCACGAAGGGGGTGATGGGCTCGCCCGCCTTGGGCACCAGGGCCTGCATCCGCCGGTCCCGGATCATGAAGTTGGTCGCGGTGGTGTCCTCGTCCACCAACAAGGCTGTAGCCCCGGCCTCCAGCGCCTCGACGATGGCCGCCGCTTGCGAGGTCGATCCTGACGCGTTGGCGGTGGAGAACGCGTCGGTCGTGCCCCCAAAGGGCAGTCGGCCGATGAAGGGCGAGATGTCCACGCCGCTCACCGATCGGCCGTCCTCGGCCCGGACCTTCACGGCATGAGGGTCGGTGACGACCTTCTCGCGGCCGTCGCCGGGACGGTGGTTGTACACGCCGCGCTCGAGGGCGCGCAGGAGGGTGCTCTTCCCGTGATAGCCGCCGCCCGTGATCACGGTGACACCCTCGGGAATCCCCATGCCGGAGACGCGCCCCGCGTTCGGAAGGTCCAGCTCCACGCGGAGCGTGGGAGGCGAGCCGAACGGGACGACGGGGCCCTCCCGCAAGGGCCGATCGTCGACGCCGCTGGCCCGCGGAAGCACCGATCCGTCTGCTACGAAGGCCAACAGGCCCAGCCCCCCCAGCAGGGTCCGGAGAGCATCGGCGTCCTCGTTGGTTTCCACCACCAGGCGCAAGCTGTCCGGCTCGTAGGCCCCGAAGACGAGAGACTGGTCCACCAGACGGGGCACTTCCTCGAGGAGCAGTCTGGAGGCCTCGTCCGCCAACACGCGACGCCCGGTGGCCGGGAGTCCGACCCTGAAGCGTGCCTCGACACCCCCGTCCCCTGCCACGGACACCGCGGATTGGGCCAGGACCTCCTGACCGGGCGACTCCATTTCGATTCGCCCGCTCTTCCCGGAGCCCCGGGCGCGGACCTTGCTTGCGTGTCGCGCGAAAGTCCTGGCGAGGTGGGACGCGAGGCCAGCGGACCGACTCCCCGCCTGGCACGCCCAGGGGGGAAGCTGGGACCGGGTCCCAGGGACGCGAACGCGCACGCGGCTCGGGTCGGCGAAGGGGTCGCCCTGCACGTGATCGATGACGAGCGAGCAGCCCTCGAGCTCCCACGCTCCACCAATCTCCTTGTACGCTCGGTATCCCCGACCGTCGATGCGACGGAGCAGGCGTGTCAGCTCCCGGGCGTCGCCTCGGGTCATTTGCTCTCCCTTGCCTTCTGGTCGGTTGCCGCGGACGACCCTGCGCATGCGCGTCGAGGTGCCGGCGTCGGTGAGCCTCGCTCCTCCTCCCCGACGGCTCCCCCGAGTCTCGCTGCTCCCGGGCCCCACCGCTGTCGCCCCCCGCTGTGAGGGTGCGCGAGTCTGGCGGGCTGCCGAGACTGTACCGTCGAAGTCGCATGGCAGAAGGACTTCTCCATACTAGATTGTGGCATGCCGAGGAGCTCCCGTGCAGCTCGGTGCCCGTTCGGGACGGCCGACCGGTGGCCCGCCACGCGGTTGGATGATCGAGATCTCTTCGAGGTGCCGCAACGACACCGATCTGCGGATCTCGCTGGAGTCCGCCTCCTGGCGGGAACCAGTTCCCGGGGCCACCGGTTTATCGGACGCGTGGGAACGGCGGCAGCCGGGGCCCGGGCGAGACGTTCTTCGCCTGCTCTCCGGTGAGCCGGAAGAGGGACGGAACGCTGGAGTCGCTGCATGACGGTCGATCGTTCGACGAGAAGCTGGTTGATAGCCGCCAGCAGGATTCTGATGCTGGCCACCGTGGGCGCGTGGGGGTGCACGCGGGACGTCGGCAACTCGATTCATGAGCCACAGACGTCCCTGGTCTGCTCCATTGACACGAACCGGGTACGAAGCGGCGGCATCCCGAGGGACGGGATTCCGGCCCTCGCCAATCCGGAGCTGGTGGGCAAGGACGACGCGTCACTGGACTATCTGGACCCCGACAGCCGGGTTCTCGGCATCGTCCTGGACGGGCAGCCGATCGCCGTGCCCCATGCGATCCTCTGGTGGCACGAGATCGTCAACTTCGACATGGGGGGCCAAGAGGTGGCCGTCACCCTCTGCCCCCTCACGGGATCGGCGTTGGCGTTCGATCGGAGCGCCATCGACGGGCAGCTCTTGGGGGTCTCCGGTCTCCTGTTCGACAACAACCTGATCATGTTCAACCGGACCAATGGACCGTCGAGCGAGGACTCGCTCTGGCCACAGATGTTGGCTCAGGCTCGCTGCGGCCCCGTCGACGGCTTCCAGATTCCCCAGGTGCCGATCGTGGAGATCAGCTGGGACGGGTGGCGGCGAATCCACCCGAACACACTGGCGATCTCCGGACGGCTTCCCTTCGATCGGGACTACAACCGGTATCCGTACGGCGATTACGATGCCCTCAATCAACCCGAGTTCTTCTTCGCGATGCCGATCCAGGACAACCGGCGGCTGCAGAAGGAGGTCGTGATCGGGGTGCCGGACTACTCGGGCTCGGGGATCGCCTTTCCCACGTTGGCGCTGACGCGTGAGGGGCCCTTCACCGTGGTGGAAGACACCCACCTGGACCTGCCGTTGGTCCTGTTCTGGGACACGGAGAAGAAGGCCGGGATGGCGTACCGCCCCATCGTCGACGGACAGGTCCTGCCCTTCACCGCCACTCGCGACGGCATCTTCGACGAGCAGACCGGATCGCGGTGGAACGTCCTGGGCCTCGCGGTGGACGGGCCGATGGCTGGCACCGAGCTCGAGCCCATCCCGGAGACGTACGTGGCGTTCTGGGGAGCGTGGATCAACTTTCACCGCGACTCGCGGCTCTGGCAGCCCTAGTGGAACCGCGCCGGGCCGTCGGGGGACTGGCGCTCCTGACGGCGGTCCTGGGGGGACCGGCCCAGGCCGAGTCGCAGTGGGTCGAGCATCCGGGCTTTGGCTGGGTGTCCCTGGCCTACTACCACCTGGACACGAGCCAGCGCTACGACGAAGAGGGCACGAAGGAGCCCTTCCCCTTCGACGGCCACTCGGTCACGAACTCCGTCTTCATCGATGTGGCCGTCGGCCTGTTCAAGGGCGTCGACTTCTGGGGGCAGGCTCCGATCCACTCGCTCGACTTCACGGACTTCGGGGGAGACCGGGCTCGGACGGGCGTCGGCGACGTGAGGCTCTGGCTGCGGACCAGCCCCCAGCGCTGGTTCGGCAAGGACTTTCCGTTCGCGATCCGCGGCGGCATCAAGCTCCCCGGATCGGAGTTCCCTGTGGATTCGGAGATCATTCCCCTGACGGACGGTCAGCGAGACTGGGAGCTCATGGCAGAGGTGGGGCATTCATTCTGGCCGGCACCGGTCTACGCCATGGGCTGGGTGGGGTACCGTTGGCGGGAGGCGAACGAGGAGACGCGGCAGGACTGGGGCGACGAGGTCTTCTTCTTCTCCGCGGTGGGCGGCAACGTTGGGCGATGGGGCTACAAGGTCGACTTCGAGGGCTTCTGGGGGGACACTCCCATCCTCGAGGGAATCCCCGTCAGCACCGCCAGGCGCCGCCTCTTGACGCTGACGCCCTACGTCTCGTACCAGATCGGTCCCGGAGGCGCCCAGGGCGGGGTCCGGTTCACCCTCTCCGGCCGGAATATGCCGGCGGGTCCGGCCCTCACGCTGGGGTACTTCACCCGGTGGTCCGTCCTCGGGGTCGGGGGTGGAGGGGGATAGCCCCCCGGCCGTAGCGCCTGCCTCCACTTCCCTTCACATTGGGCTCGCCGAGACATACCCCTCCGTCCACGGGGAGCCCATGCGCAGGATCATCCTTTCCGGCCTGCTCGTGGCCGCGCTCACGCTCGCCGCGTGCGGCCCAGCACCCTCTGCAGACGGGCCCCCCGATGGCCCGTACGACGTGATCCTGCGCGGCGGTCGCGTGTTGGACGGATCCGGGAACCCGTGGTACCGGGCCGACGTGGCCATCCGGGGGCAGCGCATTGCCGCGGTGGGCGACCTGGATGGCGCGAGCGCCGTTCAGGAGGTGGATGTCCGGGACCTCTACGTCGCGCCGGGCTTCATCGACACCCACTCGCACGCCGGTAACGGCCTGACCACCGAGGAGCTGAGCGGAGCCGTGCCCCTGCTGGCCCAGGGGATCACGACGGTGCTGGTGAATCCCGACGGCGGAGGTGAGGCGAACCTCCTGACCCAGCGGGAAGCGCTCGAGGTTCACGGTCTGGGCGTCAACGTCGGACAGCTCGTGCCGCACGGTCAGGTTCGGGAGACCGTGATGGGGCTCGAGGACCTCGCGCCGACGCCGCAGCAGATGGACCTGATGAGGTCGCTGGTGCGCGCCGGTATGGAGGAGGGCGCCTTCGGGTTGTCCTCCGGGCTGTTCTACACCCCTGGCGGCTTCGCGCGGATCGATGAGGTCGTGGCTCTCGGCCACGTCGTCGCCGAGTTCAACGGTGCCTATCAGAGCCACATTCGCGACGAGTCCACCTATTCCATCGGCCTCCTCGCTGCCGTGGACGAGGTCATCACCGTGGCGGAGGAGGCGGGCATTCGCGGCGTGGTGACCCACATCAAGGCCCTCGGTCCGGAGGCGTGGGGGATGGCGCGTGACGTCATCACCCTGATCGAGGAGGCCCGGGCCCGGGGCGTGGAGGTCTTCGCCGACCACTACCCCTATCCTGCCGGGTCCACCGGCCTTCGCTCGGCTCTGGTCCCAAAGTGGGCCCAGGAGGGAGGGGAGGACGCCCTCCGGGAACGGCTGCGGGACCCCGAGATATCGCCTCGGGTCCGGGCCGGCATGACCGAGAACCTGGCCCGACGCGGCGGCGCGGCGCGCATCCAGTTCCGGGAGGTGGAGTCGGCCAAGAGCCTGGAGGGCGGGCTCCTCTCGGAGTTCGCGACGGCCCGCGGGATCGACCCCGTCAGCGCGGCGATCGAGCTCCTGCTGGAGGGCTCACCCAGCATCGTGTCCCACTCGATGCGCGAGGACGACGTGCGCGCGTTCATGGCGCTACCCTGGACCATGACGGCGTCGGACGGTGGCCTGGACACGGAGGCCGACGGAGTGCCGCACCCCAGGTCCTACGGCGCCTTCACCCGCAAGCTGGCCGTCTACGCGCGAGACGAGGGCGTGGTGGACCTGGCCTCGGCCGTTCGCTCCATGACCAGTCTCCCGGCGACCGTGTTCCGCATGGCCGACCGGGGGGTGCTTCGGCCCGGGGCGGTGGCTGACCTAGTGGTCTTCGACCTGGCGCGGCTCCGGACCGACGCCACGTTCGGGGACCCGCGAAATCTCGCCGAAGGGGTGGCCTACCTCTGGGTCAACGGGGCGGCCGCGGTGGACGACGGCGAGGTCACGGGCATTCTGGCGGGCCAGGTCCTCCAACGGAGTCACCGTCCCTGATCGCGCCACCCCGGCCACCGCCGCCGGCAGCGTGATCGTCCAACGGCGGCACGGCAACCTCCGTCTTTTCCGTCAGCACGACCATGCCCTCCTCTCCGGCGAGTTGGCGCTGGCGTGGCACGTGGCCCAGGACGAGCCCGCCGTGTCGGACGTCCTGGTCCTGGCGACGTCGCTCCACGACCTGGCGTGGCGCCGCCTCGACGCGGAGCCCCGCTGGAACGCCGAGACGGGCCGCCCACACGACTTCCTGGACTTCCCCCGCGACACGAAGTTCCGCAGCGCCGCCCAGGGCATCGCCCGGGTGGCTCGGCTCCATCCGTACGCTGCAGCGCTGGTGAGCCTCCACTACGCGACGTTCGCCGGAGCGCCGGCCTGGTTCGTGCGGAAGGAGGCGGAGCGCCGCCGCCGTATCCTCGGGTGGCTGGGCAATCGCGCGCCCGCCCCGGAGCGGGTGGATCTCGATCTGGCCTACCTCCGCCTGTTCGACGTGCTCTCCCTCCACGCCTGCCTCACGCCGCCCGGAGCCGTCGGCACGAGCGCCCCGTCCTGGCTGACTGGCTCCTACGCAACGCCCGGCGGCGGCCGCGTCGACGCGCGCTGGCTGGACCCGTCGACGCTGGCCGTAGCTCCGTTCCGATTCGGCGACGGCCCACTGCCGCTTCAGCTCCCCTTCCGGGACGTCGAAGGGCAGAGGTTCGACGGTGCCGAGCAGCTGGGAGAGGCGTGGCATCGGGGCGCCCGGCGACGCTGGCGTCTGCGGTTGGTACCCGCCTAGGAGCAGGGCGGCGCCGTCGCACCGGGGCGCGACCGCCGCCCCGCCCGGCGTGGAGAGGGCGTTGCGACGTCGGCTGCTCGCCGCGAGGCGAGCGACATTCACTTTGCCTGCCTGGCGTGTACTTTCCGCCAGTTTCACGTCGCGCCGTGGGCGCGCGGCAGCCGGACCCCCACTGGAGCGTTCGCATGGGAGCCATCCGTGAGTTCATGACCCGTCACTACCGGCACTTCAACGCCAGGGAGGCGGTGGCGGCCGCCAGGGCGTACGAGGCCCACGTGGAGGCCGGCGGTAGGATGCTCGTAGCTCTGGCCGGCGCCATGTCCACCGCGGAGCTCGGGATCTCCCTGGCTCGCATGATCCGGGAGGGGAAGGTCCACGCCATCTCCTGCACCGGTGCCAACCTCGAGGAGGACGTCTTCAACCTCGTGGCCAACGACCAGTACGAGACGATCGCGAGCTGGAGGGCCCTTTCGGCCGAGGACGAGTTGGGACTGTACCGGCGGGGCATGAACCGGGTCACGGATACGTGCATCCCCGAGACCGTCATGCGGCATCTGGAGGATCACCTGGTGGTCGCCTGGCGCGCGGCCGACGAGGCCGGGGTGCGGAAGTTGCCCGCGGAGTTCCTCGCCGACATCCTCCTCTCCGGCGCCCTGGAGGAGCACTACGCCGTCGACCCGGCCGATTCGTGGCTGCTGGCCGCCGCGCAGAAGGGCGTCCCGGTCTACGCGCCGGGATGGGAGGACTCGACCACCGGCAACTTCCTGGCCGCGGCTGTGCTCCGAGGCGATGTGCCGCATCACGGGTGCGTGGTCTCCGGCACCGAGCAGTTCCAGCACCTGATGGAGTGGTATATGGCGGAGGCCGCCGATCTGGGAGACCGTCCGTCGGTGGGGTTCTTCCAGATCGGAGGGGGGATCGCAGGTGACTTCGCGATCTGCGCGGTGCCGTCCATCATCCAGGATCTTCGGCGAGACGTGCCCTTCTGGGGCTATTTCGCCCAGATCACCGACGCAGATCCGTCTTACGGCGGGTATTCCGGCGCGCCGCCCAACGAGAAGATCACCTGGGGGAAGCTGGCCGTGGAAACACCCAAGTTCGTGGTCATCTCGGACGCCACCATCGTGGCGCCACTCGTCTTCTCGTACGTGCTGGGCGACTGAGGCGACGCGGGGAGGGGACGTGCCCGGGCGGGCGGCGCCGTCTCCCGCATCTGCCGCCTCGATCCACGGCCTCGCCCAGCACGAACCCGGCCCGAATCCCGTCGATCGTGTCGGCTCGGCCCAGCTTCACCGGTATGGGAAGGTCGGTCACAGGTGTCGGGTGTCGAGACTCCTCCATGGCTCAGGGCACCAGGCCCGCGAGACCCGTCTCGGCCACCACGACCAGCAGCGCCCGCTGAATGGCCAGGTGACCATCGCGGTTGAGCCACCATTCGCCGGGGGAGTGGCCGCCCTCGCCAGCGCCGCCACGGCCCAGGGTCACGGCCGGGATGCCCAGCGAGATGGGGATGTTCGAGTCCGTGGACGATCGGCCCAGGGACGGCTCGCCTCCGAAGTGCTCCGTGGCCGCCATGGCCCGCTGGATCAAAGGGAGCCCGGGCTCGAGCTCGCCGGAGGGCCGGTCCCCGATCTTGTCCGCTACCAGCTCCAGCTCGGGGCCTTCCCGCCGCAGCTCGTTCTCTCCCCGTACACCCCGCTCCATGGCGTCGAGGAACGCGGTCTCGATCCGGTCGAGGCTCTCTGGCGAGTGGGAGCGCATGTCCACCTCCATCCAGGCCTCGAAGGGAATCGAGTTCACCGAGGTGCCCCCGCCGATGCGCCCCACGTTGTAGCTGGTCTGCGGGCCGGACCGGGTCAGCGTATCGGCCGTCTCCTGGAAGTACCGGACGGCCTGGCCGAGGGCGTGGGCGGGATTGGCCAGCCCGAATGCCCCCCAAGAATGCCCCCCGGGGCCCTTGAAGGACACGCGGTAGCGGACGGAGCCCAGTCCCTGGGTCACCAGACGGTCGAAGCCGCCGCCGTCGATCTCGACCCATGCGTCGATGGCGGCGGGGGCTCCCTCGCGGAACAGGTGCTTCATGCCTCGCAGATCGCCCGGACCCTCCTCACCCACCACACCCACGAAGAGCACGTCGTCACGGGTCCGCACGTCCGCCTCGACCATGGCCCGGAGCACCGTCAACACCACCACCAGGCCCCGAGTGTCATCGCCGACCCCCGGGGCGAACAGGGTGTCGCCGCGCATGCGAACGGTCACGTCCGTGCCTTCCGGGAACACCGTGTCCAGGTGGCCGCCGATGGCGACGGTCCTGCCGCCGCCCTGGCCGTGGCGGAGCCCGATCGCGTTGCCCTCCTCGTCGATCCAGACCGAGTCTGCCCCCACCTCCGCCAGCAACTCGGCGAAGCGGCGGGTACGGGTCTCCTCCATGAAGGGAGGGGCAGGGATCTCGGTCAGCTCGACAAGACGCTCCATGCTCCATGTGTCGAAGGCCTCGACCCGGGCGAGGGCGTCTGCAACGGTGGACTGGGTGGCGAGGGACCGCACCTCGTCGCGGTATCGTCCCTCGATCGTCTGAGCCCGGGACGAGGAGGCGGTCAGCAGAATCGCTGCGGCTGAGAGCAGAAGGTGTCGGACCACGGAAGCTCCAGGGTGGTTTCGCGGGCGCATGTCCGAGCTGCGGCCTCAATCTACCGCGAAGGCCCAGCCGGGCGCAGCGCAGCAGCCGACCCGTGGGTGCCTGCGGTCCGCGGTGCCGAGCCCCGGGGCCGCGCACCACACCGAGTCGGGCTTTGCGGTTAGATTACGCCCGCAACAGAACGGATCGAAAGGAGGCGGTGATCGTTCCGCCTCGATCCCGCGGCGGCCCGGCGCTTCTCGCGGCTCGGGTCACGAGGGAAACGGAGTGGCAGCGTCATGGACATCCGCAACGTCGCGATCATTGCCCACGTGGATCACGGCAAGACCACGCTGGTGGACGAGATGCTCCGCCAGGCCGGCGTCTTCCGGGAGGGGCAGCACGTGATGGAGAGGGTCATGGACTCGAACCCGCTCGAGCGGGAGCGGGGGATCACGATCCTGTCCAAGAACACGGCCGTCACCTGGGGCGATCACAAGGTCAACATCGTGGACACGCCCGGGCACGCCGACTTCGGGGGCGAGGTGGAGCGGATCCTCCGGATGGTGGACGGAGTGATCCTCCTCGTCGACGCGGCCGAAGGCCCCATGCCCCAGACTCGCTTCGTCACGCGCAAGGCGCTCGAGCTGGGTCTCATGCCCGTAGTCGTCATCAACAAGGTGGACCGCCCGGACGCACGCCCCATGGAGGTCCACGACGAGGTGCTGGAGCTGTTCATGGAGCTCGAGGCCGCCGATGACCAGCTCGACGCTCCGTTCCTCTACGCGTCGGGCCGGGACGGTTGGGCGTCCACCGAACCCGACCACCGAACGGACGGGCTCGCGGCCCTGTTCGACACCATTCTGGGCTCGGTACCGCCGCCGACAACGGACCCCGAGGGCCCTTTCCAGATGCTCATCTCGACGCTGGACTACTCGCCCTACGTCGGCCGGATCGCCATCGGCCGCGTCGAGCGCGGGCGGGTCAACGTGGGCGAGCGGGTGTCCCTGCTCGCCCTCGGCGAGCCGGGGCCGGTGTCCGAGGAGGATGCGGAGGAAGCGACGGTGGCGAAGCTCTACTCGTTCAGTGGGCTCGAGCGGCTGGATGTGGCCGAAGCCCTGGCCGGTGACATCGTGGCGCTGGCGGGACTGGAAGGCGTCGAGATCGGCAAGACGCTGACCGATCCGAATCACACCGAGCGCCTCCGCGGCATCGCGGTGGAGGAGCCGACCCTGTCGGTCGACTTCTCCGTGAACAACTCGCCCATGGCCGGCCGGTCCGGCAAGTACGTGACGTCACGGCAGGTGCGCGACCGGCTCCTGAAGGAGCTGGAGCAGAACGTGGCTCTGAGGGTGGAGGAGACGGACAGCCCGGACACGCTGACCGTCTCGGGGCGGGGTGAGCTCCACCTGTCCATCCTGATGGAGACCATGAGACGGGAGGGGTACGAGTTCCAGGTCTCCCGGCCCCGCGTGATCACGCGTCGGGACGACGGCGGCAGGCTCCTCGAGCCGTACGAGGAGGCCGTCGTGGAGGTGCCGTCGGAGATGGTGGGAGCGGTGATCGAGAAGCTGGGCCCCCGCCGGGGCGAGATGACCGACATGGATCCGACCGGACGGGGGTCGGTGCGGTTGCGCTTTCGGATTCCCGCTCGGGGCCTGTTCGGGTACCGGTCCGAGTTCCTCACGGACACGCGGGGCGAGGGCACACTGCATCACAACTTCCTGGAGTACGGCCCCTGGGCCGGGGACCTCCAGGGCCGACCGCGAGGGGTGCTGGCGGCGGATCGGACAGGCGTGACGGTGGGCTTCGCCCTGTTCAACCTGCAGGAGCGGGGAACGATGTTCGTAGCGCCCGGCGCCGAGGTCTACGAAGGCATGATCGTGGGCGAGCACTCCCGGCCCGGGGACCTGGACGTGAACGTCAGCAAAGGCAAGAAGCTCACGAACATGCGCACGACCGCCTCGGACGAGAACATCCGACTGGAGCCACCGCGTCAGATCACGCTGGAGCTGGCCCTCGAGTTCATCGAGCCGGACGAGCTCATCGAGGTGACGCCGGACCGAATCCGCCTGCGGAAGCGTGTTCTGGACAGAAACCAGCGGAAGAAGGCGGCCCGGGCCCTGAAGTAGCCGGTTGGCCGGCGCCGTCCCGAAGCCGGCCTGATCACGGGGAGCGCAGCCTCGCGAGCCCCACCCACCACTGCATGGGTCACCCGCCCATGGCTGCACGCGCCGCCCTTTCCCCGCCTCCATCCCTCGGCCTCGCGGCCGGGATCGAGCCACTCGCGACCCCGATCTCTCCCTGAGCGAGTAGTCGGTCAACTCCCTGTCCATAAACTAGTTAAGAGACATGACCGGCTTTCGGATGATAGCCGGCTGATGGAGGCCCTCTCGGGATGAGACCGGGCTGAGGGGTCGCTGAGGCCGCTCCTGCATCGTGTCATCACGCACCGCGCCGATGAGCGGCGCCGGATGGTCCGACAGGAGGAGTGGGAACGATGCAAGCCCGGGAGCGGCCCGACCGATGGTTCTACTGGGGGCTCCTGACCTTGACGCTCCTGAAAGTGCTCCTGGACCACGCGGGCGCCTGGGCCGAGCTGGTCCACTTCGGCGACAGGCTGCTCTAGAAACGACCCAATGGGTGGTGGCGGTCGCCCCCCCGGACACCAAGGAGGAATCCGATGAGCACACGCAAACCCGCATGGCGAGAGAGACGAGCCCGGGGTGCGACGGTTGTCCAGGCCCTGGGGATCCTGGTCGCGTACTTCGGCGTCGTGGTGGCGCTCATGTACCCCGTGGCGGACGCGGCGGGATACCTGGTCTGAGAACGTGCGGCCGTTTGACCGGCCGACGCATCCGGTCACGGCCTGCGAGCGGCCAAGACCCTCGAACGGGAGATGAAGACATGAAGACGACAATCAGCCGAGCCCGGAACCCGCCCCTGGAGCTCTCGGTGCGGGAGCCCCCACTCAGGACGCGAGGCGGGATGGGGCGACTGTACCCCCTGAAGCCCGCCATGCCTCTCTTGCTGGCGATCGCCGTCACAGCCGCGATGGGGTGTCACATGAGTGACCGTCCCGGTGACAAGCCATCCGAGGGCACACAGCGCTCGCTCGTAGAAGCGCGAGCGGCCGGATCGCTTCAACAGGAGATCGAACCCCTGATCGCTGCGACACACGAATGGACGAAGACATGACCCCACCCCGACCGCCGGACTGAGTCCGGTCCCGCCGAGGCGGCCGCGCCCTTCCCCAAAGACGGTCGCTTCCGGCCCCCGTGACTGTGGAACCGGGGGTCCAGCCGACACACCTGCCCCGGACAGGGGCGCCCGCCCTGGGCGCCCCTGCTTCTCTTTCTGAGGCACCACAGAAAGGACGGGGGTTCTTTCCGGCGAGACCTGGAGGCGTATCTTCCGACCGGGCTCGGGCCGGTGACGGTGTCGGCTGTCGTGGGCTCCGGACGAACCTGTCACCCGATGACGGACGATCCATGGACAATGCCAGCGGCGACCGGACGCCAGCGTTCGGTCGCTTCTTCCTGCCTGGGCCCACCGAGGTGCGGGTCCCGGTGCTCGTTGCCCAAGCCCGACCGGTCATCGGCCACCGCGGACCCGAGATCCAGGAGCTGATGGCTCGGCTGCAACGCGGTCTGAGGCCGGTCTTCGGCACCGATCGCCCCGTGTTCGTCTCGACGTCGTCCGCCAGCGGGCTCATGGAGGCGGCTATCCGGAACGGCGTGCGTCGAAGCGTGCTCTGTCTGGTCAACGGGGCCTTCTCTGGACGATTCTCGAAGATCGCCGCTGCCTGTGGCGTGGAGACGGACGTGCTCGAGGCAGCGTGGGGTGCGGCCCATGAGCCGCAGCGCGTCGCCGACGCTCTGGCCGAGGGCGGCCATGACGCCGTGTCGGTCGTGCACTCCGAGACCTCGACCGGCGTTTTGAACGACCTCGACGCCATCGCCGAGGTGGTACACGGCCACGAGGATACGCTGCTCCTGGTGGACTCGGTCACAGGGGCGGGAGGCACCCCGGTAGACGCCGACCGCCGGGCGCTGGACTTCGTCCTCACGGGTTCGCAGAAGGCCCTCGCCCTGCCGCCGGGTCTCTCCTTCGGCGTGGCATCCGAGCGGATGATGGCCCGGTCGGAGAGCCTGTCCGGCAAGGGCTACTACTTCGACCTGACGGAGCACGCCAAGCATGTCGAGAGGCTGCAAACGCCGACTACGCCGGCCGTCTCCCTCCTATACGCGCTCGACGAGCAGGTGGGCTTCATGGCGACCGAGGGGCTGGAGGCCCGGTTCGCCCGACACAGGAACATGGCGGAGCGCTGCTGGAGCTGGGTCGACGAGGTGCGGGACCGGCACGGCCTGCAGCTCTCCGTCCTCGCACCGCCCGGGTACCGCTCGCCCACCGTCACCTGTATCGGCCTTCCCGAGCCCCTGACCGGACCGCCCCTCGTCGCCGGGATGGCGGAGCGGGGGATCGTCATCGGCGGTGGGTACGGTAAGTTGAAGGCGACGACCATCCGTATTGGACACATGGGAGACCATACCCTCGCCGAGCTCGAGGTCGTGCTCGGAGAGTTGGAGGAGGTCCTGCTCGCGCAATGAACGACGACGGCAGATTCACCGTGGTGGTGGCCGACAAGGTCTCTCCTTCGGGCCTGCAGGCGCTGACCGATGACGCCCGCTTCGAGGTCGTATTCACGGTGGGAGAGGAACGGGGCGCGCTGGAGTATGCCCTCGCCGAAGCCGACGCCTTGATCGTGCGGTCCGCCACGAAGGTCACGTCCGAGCTCCTGGCCGGGGCCCCGGGTCTCCGCGCCATCGGTCGGGCGGGGGTCGGCGTGGACAACATCGACCTGGAGGCCGCCACCGCCCGGGGCGTTCCCGTGCTGAACGCGCCGGAGGGCAACACCGTCTCGGCGGCCGAGCTCACGTTCGCCCTCGTCCTGGCCGCGGCGCGCCACGTGCCCGCAGCGGATCGATCGGTGCGGGCGGGGGAGTGGGAGCGGGCCCGTTTCGCCGGTATCGAGCTTCGTGGCAAGACACTGGGGCTGATCGGGGCAGGGCGGATCGGTGGTGAGGTGGCGAAGCGGGCGCGGGGCTTCGGCATGCGCGTGATCGTTCACGACCCCTATCTGAGCGAGGAGCGGGCGACCCGTCTCGGCGTCTCGCAGGTCTCCATGAGCGAGATCCTGGAGCGGGCGGACGTCGTGTCCCTGCACGTGCCGCTCACGAGGTCGACGGAGGGGATGGTCGGCACGGCCGAGCTGGCTCGCATGAAGCCCACCGCCTTCATCGTCAACGTGTCACGTGGCGGAGTCCTGGACGAGAGCGCGCTGGCCGACGCGTTGACGGACGGCCAGATCGCCGGCGCCGCCCTCGACGTGTTCGCCAGCGAGCCCCTGGCGGCCGACTCACCGCTGCGGGACTCCCCGAATCTGGTCCTGACCCCTCACCTGGGCGCATCGACTGCGGAGGCCCAGGAGCTCGTGGCCGGAGAGATCGCCGAGGCGGTGAAGGCGGCGCTCCTGCACGGTGACCTGAGTCGGGCGGTGAACGCTCCGGCCATCGGGGGGGAAGCGCTCGCGCGCCTCAGGCCACTCCTTGACCTGGCCAAACGTGCCGGGCGACTGGCGCGTGCCATTACCAACGGGGGGCTCCAGAGCGTCGAGATCCGCTACGCGGGGGAGGAGGCGGACGGCCTGAGCTCGCTCCTGGCGTCGGTGCTGGTCGGTCTGCTGTCCAACGCCCTCGGCCGGGACCGGGTCAACTTCGTGAACGCGGCCCACCTGGCGCGGCAGCGGGGCATTCGCCTGTCCACGACACGAAGCGAGCGGCGCCCCGACTACTCCGAGTACCTCGAGGTCCGGATCCGGGCCGACGGCGGAAAGGCCCAGGTGGCCGGCGCGCTGCTCGAAGGACAGCACCCACGCCTGGTCAAGGTCGACGGGTACCGGGTGGAGATCGTTCCCCACGGCACGCTGATCGTCCTTCGCAACCGCGACGTGCCCGGCGTCATCGGTTGTGTGGGGACGATCCTGGGTCAGCACGGCCTCAACATCGCGGAATACCACCAGGCGCGGCCCGTGTCGGGTGGCGACGCGTTCGCGGCCATCTCGGTGGATGGCGAGGTCAGCGCCGACCTGGTGAGTGAGCTCCTGGCCATGGGTGAGGTCATGAAGGCCAGCGCGGTGGATCTGGGATAGCGCCGGTCCCGTCCCGCTGAGTGGACCACCAGCACGGGAAGGTACTCCCGCGCCCTACGGCTCGATGACGCCGTACCGCCGCAGGATCCGCAACGTCGCCTCCAACGGGAGAGCCTCCGCTGTCGTCCCCATCCCCGTGACCGTGTGAGCTCGGAAGAGGGAGTTGTAGATCGCCTCTTCCGTGGCCTCCACCGCCGCCTCGAACAGCGCGGACATCTCACCGTTGTCCAGCTCCTCGACGGTGCGCACGGGTAGGTCTCTCGGACGCCGCACAGACTCCGCCGTGGAAAACGCGATCACGTAGTCCCCCGATCCGTTTCCGGCGAAGGACCCGGTGCGAGCGAGTCCCATGATGGCCCGGGCGCCCAACCGCTGCAGGTTGCGATCGGACAGGGGGGCGTCGGTGGCGACGACCATCATGATGGAGCCCTGACCCTCGTCCCACTCACTGGCCCACGCCCCTCTGTCGTCACGGCCGAGCTCCGCGTCCCTACGCCCTCCCTCGGCGTCCCCGCGGCCGGGCTCCGCCGATCCGTCACCTCCGCCGCGCTCCACGTCCTCCTGGAACGAGTAGCGCCCCAACTCCCGTCCCACGGGTGCACCCCCGATGGTGAGGATGCCACCGAAGTTGGACTGGACGAGGACACCCAGCGTGAACCCCCCCAGGGACTCGGGGAGGATCCTACTGCTCGTGCCGATGCCGCCTTTCCAGCCGAAGGCCCGGGTTCCGGTCCCCGCGCCCACCGACCCCTCCTCCACCGGTCCACCCGTCGCGGTCTCGAGCGCGTGACGCACGTGCGCGGCGTCGATGGGGCGCGCCCGGATGTCGTTCAGCCCACCGTCGTTCGTCTCACCCACGACCGCGTTCAGCGACTGCACCTCCGCCATGCCCTCGCGCTCCAGCATCCACTCCACCAGCGCGTCGGCCGCCTTCCAGACGCAGAGCGTGCACGTGAGCAGGATGGGGGTCTCCAGCTCGCCGAGCTCTCGCACCTGGGTCACCCCCAGCAGCTTGCCGTATCCGTTGCCGACGTGCATCGCGGCCGGTACGCGCTGCTGGTAGACGTTCCCCGGATGGGGACGAATCGCCGTCACACCAGTCCGGACGCGGTCGCCCTCCCGAACGGTCGTGTGGCCCACCAGCACGCCACGGACGTCGGTGATGGCGTTCAAGGGCCCCGGCGCGAACACCCCCACCTCTATCCCGACGTCTCGCGCCCGGGGGCGCTGGTTCTCCTGACCGAGCGCGGGGAAGGGGAGGAGCAACGGCAGAGCGACGAGCAACCGGATCATGTGCGTACGCCAAGAACCACCATCCCCAGCAGCAGGGGATGGTATAGGAGGGTTCCCAGGAAGACGCGGCGGGCCCGGGCGTCATCGATGCTCCAAAGGCACGGCACGCCGAGCGAGAGGAACCCCACGCCGAGGATCGCCGCACCGGCGAGGTAGACCCCGCTGGTCAGTCCGAGGAACGTAGGTGCGAGGCTCATGGGGATCAGGGCCACGCTGTAGAAGACCAGATGTCGCCCGACGCGGCGGCCCTCTGGATCCGACGGCGGGATCAAGCGGAACCCGACCCGGGCGTAGTCGTCCCTCAACATCCACCCGAGGGAGAGGACGTGGGGAAGCTGCCAAAGGAACCCGATCCCGAAGAGGACCCAGGCCCCTGTCGACAGTGACCCCGTGGCGGCGCTCCAGCCGATGAGAGCAGGGGCGGCACCGGGGATCGCACCGATCGGTGTGGCCATGTACGACCGGGACTTGAGCGGCGTGTAGACGAGCGCGTACGCCACCGTGCTCGTGACGGTGATCGTGGCCGGGAGCCAGCCTACGGCAAGAGCCAGATAGGCGGTTCCCGCGAGGTTGAGGAACGAGCCGAAGGCCAGGGCCTGATTGGGTCGGACCCGTCCCGACGGGAGGGGGCGCCTCCGGGTGCGGAGCATGATTGCGTCCGGACCACGCTCGAGGAACTGGTTCAGGGCCAGGGCCCCTCCGGTAGCAACCAGCGTGCCGATCAGCGTGTTCACGAGATCGGATGCGACGACCACGCCTCGTGCAGCCACGTAGTAGCCCACGCCAGCCGTGATCATCACGAAGACGGCAATGCCCGGCTTGGTCAACTCGAGGTAGGCGGCGGGTTGAGAAGGGGGGGACGCGGACTTGCGAGGCGCCACTTCAGCCAACGCCGTACACCGGACCCGCGGCCGGTCGCACCGTGGTTCTGCCGGTGTCGAACATGCGACGAAGTTGACATGAGGCCGGAGTGCTCGCAAGCGGATCGGCTGCCCGGGCCGGGTCGGAGCCCGCCGTTGACCCGGGTCGGGCACCTGCCGGGACCGGGCCGGGCCGCCCGCCACACACCTCCCGCCTACCTCACCACCTCCCTTGATGAAATCCCTTACCTTACGGGGGCGTATGAAACTGCGCGGGCGAGGTGACCCGCCGGATGTCACCCCGACGCGCTGGACCGTTTCTGTGAGACTCCGGCACTTTGCCGGGACCAGGCACTCCCGTACCACCTCGGATGAAGCACACACGAGTCGTCATATTCCTCATCTCGATCCTGCCGCTGGCGCCGGGCGCGGCGGCGCAGCTGCATGAGGCGAGGGACGCGTTCGCCAGCGGCATCCAGTCAGCGCAGCAGGGCGACACGGTCGGGGCTCTCGCATTCATGGCCGAGGCCACCACCCTGGACCCGAGCTTCGCCGAGGCGCACTTCCAGCGGGGTCTGCTCCAGTTCCGCCGCTCGACCAAGGAGGGCGCGTTCCTCGACGAGCGGTTGGACGCCCAGCGTGCGTTCGAAGACGCGATCCGGTACGATCCCGCCAATCCGCGGTATTGGCTCGAGCTCGGGAAGCTCCTGCTGATGCAGGAGATTCGGGTGGACGCCGGCCGCGTGTTCGGCCGCGCCCTCGAGCTGGCCGAACGGGCAGACGCGGAGACGCTGGCGGAGATCCACTACCAGCTGGCCCTGTTCAAGGAGGTGCAGTGGCTGCGCTTCCGCGACCGGCATCGTCTGCCTCCCGGCATCGATCGATTGGACGCTGCGCTGGCCTTCGCCGACCCCCGGTACGTGTGGAACATGCTGGACAGGTCGTCCACGTGGAGAGGGCAAGGCGTCGAGCAGCGCACGGAGATGCTCGCCCACCTGGAAGAGGCCCTGAAGGCGTCTCCAGGCCACGTAGGCGCCGCGACCCAGCTGCTCGCCTATTACTACGACCAGCGGTACCTGGACGAGTTCATGGCCGAGGCCCGCCGCTTCGCTCGCGCGGCGCCGGTGGAGCCGAAGGCGTACCTGGCCCTGGGGCTGGGCCTCCACGCCATGGGACGGGAGGATGAGGCGGCCGGCGCGTTCCAGTATGCCGTGGAGCTGATGCCCGACGACGCCGCGGAGGAGTTCCTCTCCGTGGCCCGGCTCATGACCAAGAAGGAAGCGGCGCGGTACGAGGACCTGACTGCGGCCGCCCGGACCGAGGCGCGTCGGCGCTTCTGGCTGGCTTCCGACCCCCTCTTCCTCACGCCGTCCAACGAGTTCCGGGCCGAGTACGTGGCTCGCATGGCCTACGCCGACCTTCGCTTCGGCGTGAACGAATACAAGCTGCCGGGGTGGCAGACGGACAAGGGCGTGATCTGGGTCCGATACGGTGAGCCGCTCCGGAGTGCCAGCTTCTCTCCGAACACCGGCGAGAACGCGGCCGCGGACATCACGCTGGCTGGCCGCATCACCACCGTCTGGACCTACGGCCGGCGGGGGCCGGTGTTCGTCTTCCACCAGAACCCGGGGTATCGGCGGGCCACGTTCGCGTCGGACTTCCGCTTCTACGCGGACGACTACCGGTCGATGCAGCCGAACCGCATGACCGCCCCTTCGCTCCCGACGCTCATTCCCATGCCGGCGCAGCTCGCCCGGTTCCGCGGGAGCGGCGACGCCGTGGCCCTCGAAGTGCACGCGCTGTTCCCCCTCGACAGCATCGGCCGGGTCGGCTCTGTGGTGGAGACGACGCTGGAGCACGGCCTGTTCGTGATCGACGAGGACGGCGTCGAGATCCGCCGCGTCACCGAAGCCGAGAGCCTGGAGGTGGGAGAGCGAGCCCGCCGGACCGTTCGGCGCTGGCGGGCCGACGTCCCCCCGGAGCGGGCGTATCTGGTGGCGGCCGAGGTCAGGGACCCCATCACATGGGCTTCGGCGGCCCACCGCACGCGAATCGGGCCGAAGTCGTTCCCCGCGGGCGAGCCGTCCATGTCCGACGTCCTGCTGGCCAACCGGGTCGAGCCCCTGGTCGAGAACCCCACCCTGCGCCACGAGTTCGACATGGACGTCGAGCCGACCCTGGCCTTCGGGCGAAACCAGCCCATCGCCCTCTACTTCGAGCTGTACAATCTGGCCCCCGACGCCGAGCAATTCGCCTCGTACGAGCTCCGGCTCGTGGTGTACCTGCAGGAGATCTACCGGAGAGGCCTGCTGGGACAGCTCGCCGGGGGGGCTGGGGATGCGCTCGGTCTCACTGACGAGGGGAGACAGTCGGTGGAGCTCGAGTTCGGGAGAGAGGAACGCGTGGTGGCGCGGGACGTGATCCCCGAGTACCTGAACATCACCTTGGACGATGCCCGCCCGGGTCGGTACGTTCTGGAGCTCACGGTGACGGATCGGAACGCAGGCACCGAGATGACCACCGCACGCACCTTCGAGATCCCCCTCCCCGACTAGTGCGCCTCACGCCCTGGAGCGGCGGTCGCCGACGCGAGGCCACCGTCCTGACGACCACCATGGGTCACGGTCGTCGCGCCGCACTTCGTCCGGCCCTGATGGCCCCGCTGGCTCTCGCCTCGGTGATGGTGGGACTCCCGGCTCCCCTGGCCGCTCAGGAGGAGCCCCCGACGGGCCACCGCAAGTGGCTGTACGGCGCCATCGGCGGCGTTCTCGTGGGCGTACCGGCCTACATGTCGGAGGACTTCGCCGTAGGCGGCTGCGGCTCCCGGAACTGCTTCGCTCCGATCGCGGCGACGGCCGGCGTGTTGGCCGGCTTCCTGATCGGCCTCGACCGGGACCGGGAGGCTGCCCGGCGGTGGGTGGCCGGCCCCACTGCCGACCTCGACGCCAGCGCGTTCGAAGTGCCCCTACCCCCGGAGCACATGGCTCGCATTCCCGGCGGCGTCGCCCTCCTGGGCGAGGCCGGCCTCGCCCGTGCCACGGGCAGCGCGGGTGTGACGAGCACCCACGCCGCCCGGGGCCTTTTTGCAGCGGTGGTGCTGGAGGAGCACCAGGCCCTGCTGGCGACGTCTGCCCAGGCTGTCCTGGCCTTCGACCAGGACGGTGCGGTCCGCGCAGCCAGAAGAGTGTTCGGCAACGGAGGCTCTGCCTTGGCGGCCGACGGCGGAAGCCGGCTCGTCCTGGGGGGAGAGGGGACGCTGCGGTTGCTGTCGGTAGAGGGAACCGGCAACACGGTGAAGGTGACCGAGGAGTCGGTGGCCACCGAAGGTACGCCCGCGCGATCCATCGCATGGACCGAGGACGGTCAGCTGATCTGGGAGTTGGCCGGGAGCCGCGTGGTGTCCCGCTCTGCGAGCACCCTGGAGACCCTGGGGTCCGTAGACCTCCCCGGGCCCGGCCGCAGAATCGCCCTGAGCGGCGGATTGGCAGTGGTGGCGGGAGGGGAGTCCGGCGTCAGCGTCGTGAGCCTCGCCGACGCCCGGCGACCGGACCTCGCATCCGTCTACGACGGCGTTCGGTACGCCTTCGACGCCGACGTCTCGGGCAGCATCGGGTACGTCGCCGCCGGAGAGCAGGGTCTGGTGATTCTGGATCTGGCCGACCCGGCGGCCCCCCAGGTCACGGCGGTGGTGGGAAACCTCGGTGAACCCTACGCAGTAGTAAGGAGTGCCGGGAACCTGTTCGTCCTGGACCGCGACGACCGGCGGCTCCACGTGATCCGTCTGGAGGGCGGTGGGGCGACGAGGCCACGCTGACCTCACGCGGGTGCACACCAGAGGATCACGGACCGGATGTCATCGAAGTCGGAGCTGATGCACTTGCCGAAGGACCTCTCCCTGGGAGAGCGACGGGCGCGAGATCGGAAGACCTGGAGGAACGCGCTCCTGGTCTCCCTGCTGTTCCACCTCCTGGTCTTCGTGTTCTGGCGTACGGACGGTCCCCTCATGAGCCCCTTCGCGGCCGCAGGCCCTCGAGCGGGTGACAACCGGGCGGCCGGTGGCTCCATGCAGGCCATGTCCATCCGGATTCCACCGCCCCGCCCCATCGTGCCCCCACGGATCCCCCTACCGACGGTGACGCCGGTGGAGCCCCCGGACTTCGAGCCCGAGCTGGAGGATGCCATGGCCGACGTGCTCGGCGATCGCCCGGGAGATTCGCCGGGCCCGCCCGGCATCGAAGGGGGCGAAGGTCGGGGGGATGGCGGCACTGCGGAAGAAGGGCTCTTCCGACTCGTTCCTCCGTCGCCCCGCGGCATGATCATGCCGCCGGCCAACGACAAGCTCAAAGGCCGGGAGGTGGAGGTTTGGGTCTTCGTGGACGAGCGAGGACGCGTGGTGCCCGACTCGACCCGGCTCGAGCCGCCCACCTCGGACGGTGACTTCAACCGGCGCTTGATGCGGGAAGCGTCCCAGTGGGTGTTCGAACCCGCCCGGCAGGGCGGAAAACCCGTGGCCTCCTGGTTCCCCTACACGATCAGCATGTGAGGGGGTCGGACCGCCGTCTCCTCTCGCCCTAGTGGGCGCGCAGGCTCTCCAGGATGTAGAACGAGACCGCGTCGATATCCCGGTATTTCAGGCCCTCGAGACCCCAGTGCGGCATGCCGTCGGCGGTGCCGGTGTAGATATGCTGTCTCAGGGCCTCGCGGTCCTCCGCGAACGGCCACTCTTCGGCCAGGAAGGACGGCGGCTGGAGGGTGTCCCCGGCGGCGACGAAGCCCCCATCACCGGCACCGGCTTCACCATGGCACTTCCGGCAGCTGAAGCGGAACACGACGCCACCCCTCTCCAGAGCGGCCTCATGGGTGTCCCAGCTGATCGAGTCGAACCCAGCCGGATCGAAGGCTGCCAAGGCGGCCGCAACGGAGTCGGCGCCGGTGGCAGCGGACTGTTCTTCAGCGGGCTCGCCGCCCTGACAGGCCACCATGAAGGCGACCGAGGCGGCGAGGATGGGGAGAATAGGGCGCATAGCGGCCTCCGAGCTCGCGTGGTGTCGTCAGTGTCCTGGGCCGTGCGAAACGTAGCGTGTCGTCTGACCATCAATCCAACGCTTGCGGGGCCCGCTGGCAAGACCCGCCCAGCCGGAGCCGGCGTCGACCGGCATCCTCGAAGGGTTTAGCTTCCTTCCATGCATATCGGATCCAAGCGCATCCTGTGGGTCGACGACGAGATAGACCTGCTCCGCCCGCACCTGCTCTTCCTGCAGAGCCGGGGCTACCACGTCGACGCCATTCCCAACGGTGACGACGCCCTGGCACTTCTGCGGGAGCACCCGTACGACCTCGTGTTGCTGGACGAGCAGATGCCTGGCCGGCGGGGACTCGACGTGCTGGAGGAGTTGCGCCGGTCGGATCCGCATACCCGCGTTGTGATGGTCACGAAGTCCGAGGAGGACCGGACCATGACCGAGGCCATCGGACGGCGGGTCGATGACTACCTGGTCAAGCCCACGAGCCCCCGTCAGGTGCTGTCCGTGGTGACGCGTATCCTCGAGGGCTCGTCGATCCGTCAGCAACAGGTAGCCCAGGACTTCGCGGCTCGCTTCAGCCGCCTGTCGATGTTGCGCGAAGAAGCCGATACCCCCGAGGGATTCGCCAGCGTATACGCCGAGATAGTGGACTGGCACATCCGTCTCGAGGCGGCCGGTGAATCGGGCTTGCTGGATACGGTTACCGCGATGCTCACCGATCTACGTCGGGACTTCGGCGAGTGGGTCGAGGAGCACTATCCCCGGTGGGTCCGGGGCGCCGAGGAGCGCCCGATGCTGTCGGTGGACGTGATCCAGGAGTCAGTGCTGCCGCTCCTGGGAAAGGAGCCGGTATTCCTGGTGATCCTCGACTGCATGCGGCTGGACCAGTGGCGGGTGCTGGCCCCATCGCTGGCTCCGTACTTCGACATCGAGGAGTCCCTCTACTACTCCATCCTTCCCACTGCGACACCCTACGCGCGGAACGCCATCTTCAGCGGCTACTACCCGGACGAGATCAAGCGGCATCATCCGCAGTGGTGGAGCGACTCCGATGACGAGGGGAGCCTGAACGCACACGAGCCCGAGCTGCTGTTGGAGCAGCTGCAACGCCTGACGGGCGAACGGGTGCCGATCCACTACGAGAAGATCTTCAGCGATCGAGACTCGGAGCTGGTGCGGGCCCGGATCCGGTCGGCGTTGGGTCAGGCTTCGCTGTTCGCCCTGGTCTTCAACTTCGTGGACCTCATGACGCACGGCCGAAGCGAGTCCCCGATATTGATGGAAGTGGCGAAGGACGAAGCGGCGCTCCGGGACGTGACCCGGTCCTGGTTCGAACGGTCGACGGCGTACAAGGTGCTCCGTGAAGCGGCCGCCTCCGGATACCGTGTCGTGCTGACCACCGATCACGGCTCCATCCTGTGCCAGCGGCCCGCCACGATCTACGCCCGCAAGGACGCCACAGCCAACCTCCGCTACAAGATCGGCGGAGACCTGAGAACGGAGAACACCTCGGCCGTCCTGACCACCAAGGACGCGATGGACCTCCGGCTTCCCCGGGGACGCCTGGGCACGACCTTCGTGCTGGCACTGGAGGACCACTTCCTCGTCTATCCGACGAAGCTACGGGAGTACCAGGCCCGGTACCGGAACTCCTTTCTCCACGGCGGGATCTCTCCGGAGGAGATGATCGTCCCCATCTCCCTGCTCACGCCACGGCGGCGCTGAACGTGTCCCTCTACCTCAGGATCCTCGGCTACCTGAAGGGGCACAAGGGCGTCCTCATGGCCACCATGGGCGCCATGATCGCGTTCGCGGCGCTGGACGCCTTCTCCATCGCCCTGCTCATCCCGTTCCTCCAGACCCTGTTTCAGCGGCAGGGCGAGGCCGTTGGTGCGGCCGCGCCCTCCACCGGGATGCTCGACCGCATTCTGGATCAGACCGTGGGACGCGTGGTGGATCTGGACGGGAGCCCGGAAGAGGCGATCCGGGGGATCATCTTCTTCATCCTCGCCGTGTTCGCGCTCAAGAACGTCTTCCTGTTCCTCCGGAGCTACCTGGCCGCCCGCGTCGAGCAGGGGGTCACCCGGGACCTGCGGAACGAAGTCTACGATCACCTCCTGGAGCTGGATCTGGGGTTCTTCGGGCGGACGCGCACGGGGCAGATCATCTCGCGGCTCACCCACGACGTGGAACAGCTGAGACAGCTCGTCACTCGTGAGGCGACCAAGCTGCTCTCCGCCCTCTTCGAGTTCCTCGGGGCGTTCATCCTCATGATCATGATCTCCGCCAAGCTCACCTTGGCGGCGTTCGTGGTGGTGCCCGCCACCATGGCCATGTGGGGTCCCCTGCTCAAGCGGCTGCGCCGGGGCGACCGCCGGGTCCTCGATCTAGCTGGGGATATCAACACCCACCTGCAGGAGACCCTCACGGGGATCCGTCTGGTCAAGGCGTCGGCAGCCGAAGAGCAGGAACGCTCTCGGTTCAACGGCCTGACCGGTGACTACTTCCGCACCTTCGTCGCTACCGAGCGGCTTCGGGCGCTGGCCTCGCCCCTCACCGAGATGCTGACCGCGTTGGGCACCGTCATCCTGCTCTGGTACGGGACCCGGCTGGTCCTCGTGCACCACGAGCTCACGGGAGAGGCCTTCATCGTGTTCCTCGGGCTCAGCCTCAAGCTGTATTCGCCGGTCAAGTTCGTGAGCAAGTTCCCCACCACGGTTCAGCCGGGCCTGGCCGGCGGCGAACGCGTCTTCGAGTTCCTCGACGCGCCCATCGAGATCCGCGACCGCCCCGGCGCCGTCGCGTTTCCCGGCCTGGAGACCGAGATCACCTTCGAGAACGTTCGGTTCCAGTACCGCGAGGGACAGCCGGTCATCCGGGACGTGTCCTTCCGGGTCCCTCATGGGTCCGTGGTGGCCTTGGTGGGGCCGAGCGGCGCCGGCAAGACCACCGTCGTCGACCTCCTGGCCCGGTTCTACGACGTCACGGAGGGACGCATCGCGGCCAACGGACACGACATTCGGGACTATTCGGTCCGGAGCCTGCGTGCCGCCATGGGCGTGGTCTCGCAGGAGACCGTTCTGTTCCACGACACGGTTCGCGCCAACATCGCCTACGGCACGCCTGGGGCGGAGTTGGCCGATGTCGTGGCGGCGGCCAAGGCGGCTCATGCTCACGAGTTCGTCGAGGCAATGCCCCACGGGTACGACACACTGGTGGGGGAGCGGGGCACGGAGCTCTCCGGTGGACAGCGTCAGAGGCTCGCGATTGCCCGGGCCATCCTGAGAGATCCGCCGATCCTGATCTTCGACGAGGCCACCAGCTCGCTGGACACGGAGTCCGAGCGCCTCGTCCAGGACGCAATCGAGCGTCTGCTCCAGGGACGCACCGTGTTCGTCATCGCGCACCGACTGTCCACGGTGCAGCGGGCAGACCAGATCCTGGTGATGGAGGACGGGCGGATCGTCGAGCGGGGCAGCCACTTCGAGCTCCTGCGCGCGGCCGGCGTCTATCGGCGCCTGTACGAGCTGCAGTTCCGGGACGAGGCCGAGCGTTCAGCGGAGGCGGCCGCACCCCAGGTCTCCGCGGAAGATCGCCTGGTGCGCGAGGGCGCTGCGGAAGGCACCGGTACGTCAGGGAGGTAGCCACGGCACACCGCCCGAAGGACCGCCTGGAATACCTAGCGTATCGGGTCTTCGGCTCTGCCCTGAGCCTGCTGCCCGAGGCCGTCGCCCTGCGCTTGGGCGAGGGCCTCGGGTGGTTCGCCGGCGCCGTGATCGGGATCCGTCGTCACGTCATCGACGCCAACCTGCGCAGGGCTTTCCCCGACCGCTCGCTCGCGTGGCGGACGGGCGTGGCACGCCGTTGCCATCGCCACTTCGGCAGGGAGGCGGTGGCCACGGTTCGCCTGTCCCGCTCCGGCGCCCAGGTCATCGCGAACTGTACCGAGGTGCGGGGGTTCGGCGATCTCACCGAGGCCCACGCCGACGGGGAGGGTGTGATCGTCGTGACGGGCCACATGGGGAACTGGGAGATCGGGGGCGCGGCCGTGGCGTCCAGGGGCGTCCCGCTGGACGTGGTGGTGCGGGGACAGCGGAATCGCCTCTTCGACGACGCCCTGACCAAGACGCGCGGCGCCCTGGGCATGCAGGTCATCCCGCAGGCCCAGGCCCGCTCGGGTGTCCTCCGGTCCCTGCGGCGCGGACGGGTCGTGGCCCTCGTGGCCGACCAGGATGCCGGCGGGAGTGGGCTCTTCCTGGACTTCCTGGGGCACGCCGCCTCCACCGCCAGGGGTCCGGCTCTGTTCGCGCTCCGGACCGGAGCGCCGCTGTTTCTCGGGGTGAGCGTCCGGGAACGGGGATTCCCGCAGCGCTACACGGTCCATCTGGACCGGATCCCGGTGGTGGCCACGGGAGACCGCGATAGCGACGTGCGGGCGACCGTGGCCGCGTACACCGAGAAGCTCGAGGCACGGATCCGGGAGCACCCGGAGCAGTACTTCTGGCACCACCGCCGCTGGAAGTCCACGCCACCGTCGCGGCCGCTGCTTCCGGCGGCCAGCGAGGAACCCGCCCCGGGGGGCGATGTACTACAAGTCGAAGGCAGCAGGGAGCGAGCTCGGAATGAAGCGGGCTAGCGAGTACCACGCCGCCCCCCGGCGGCAGGCGGCATAGACGGTTCACCCTGGATGGCGGCGCGTCGGTGATTCACATCTGCATTCCGGCCCACAACGAGGAGCGCACCATCGGCGTGCTCCTCTGGAAGATCCGCAAGGTCATGGCGGACTTCGGGCGGGGCTATCGGATCCTGGTGCTGGACGACGCGTCCACCGACGGGACCGCCGACGCTCTGGCTCGCTACGCCAAGACCCTGCCGCTGAGCGTGTTTCGAGAGGACGTCCGTACGGGCCACCACCGGGCTGTCGAGCGGTTGCTCCGCGAGGCCGTCGCCATGGCTCGGTACCCGAAGCGGGACTCGGTCGTGACGCTTCAGGGGGACTTCACCGAGAGTCCCGAGCACATCATCCCGCTGGTGAAGACCCTGGAGGGTGGCGCCGACATCGTGGCGGGTGCGGTGACCCCGGACCCCCGCCACCACCCCCGCTCGCTACGTCTCACCCGGTGGGCAGCGGCGGTGCTCATGAGTGGGACGATGCGGGCGGCCCCGGTATCGGACCCCCTGTGCGGGTTCCGGGCCTACCGAGTGATCGTGCTGAAGAAGGCACTCCGGCACGCCGGCGATCGACCACTCCTGGCCGCACCGGGGTGGGCAGCCAACCTGGAGTTGCTGAGCGTCGTCGCGCCGCACGCGCGACGCATCGAGGAGACGTCTCTGGATCTGAGGTTCGACCGGCGCTCCCGTGATTCACGTTTCCGACCGATACAGACCTTCAGGGATCTGTACCGCGTGGGTGGGCGAGGTATGTGGAAGGGTCTGGAGGAAACGGCATGACAACCCGGGCGTTAGCATGGGCGCTGGCGGCCCTCATGGCGGGTGGTGCCGCCGTGGAGGCGTCGGCACAGAACGGGGGGGATCACCATCTGGTGGATGACTACCCCAATGCGGCACCGGTTCCCTTCGGTCCCGGAGAGGCCCTGGAGTACCAGGTCAAGCTCGGGATGTTCAGCGTAGGCTCCGGCCGCCTCGACGTGATGTCCATCGACTCCGTGCGGGGGAATCCGACGTACCACGTCCGCATGAACCTGGGCGGCGGGATTCCCCTGGCCAGGGTGAACGACAACTTCGAGTCATGGATCGACATCCGGAATCTCGTATCGCGCCGGTTCATCAAAGATCAGCAAGAAGCTTCGTACAAGAAGTTCCAGCACTTCGAGCTGTACCCGGAGGAGCGTCGCTTCGAGCGGGCTGACGTCGAGGAAGAGGGCACGTTGCCCACGTCGTTGCCGCTGGACGACATCTCCTTCATCTACTTCGCTCGGTCCCTGCCCCTGGAAGTGGGGAAGGAGTACACTTTCCACCGGTACTTCGAGGAGGCCGGCAACCCGGTCGTGCTCCGGGTGCTCAGGAAGGACGTCAGAGAAGTGCCGGCCGGGACGTTCAACACGATCGTGGTCCAGCCCATCATCCGGTCGTCCGGCCTGTGGTCAGAGGGTGGGGAGGCCGAGATCCACTTTTCGGACGACGACCACCGCTACGTCGTTTACATGAAGGCCGACGTGCCCAACTTCCCCGGCTCCCTCACGCTGCACCTGCGGAACGTCCAGGCAGCCGATCCCATCAGGCCTCCGCGCTGGGCCGGTACGCGCTGAACCCGGACTCCGAGCGCAGTCCCGACTGCCCTGACAGCCACGGGTAGGTGCCCGACGGCGATCAGGCCGGTCGAACGTAGCGCTCCAGGGCCAGCGAGACCTTCTCCAGCACGGTTTCCACGGTCACCCGCTTCATCCCGTCGCGGTACTCCATGGACGGCGGGTAGTCCTCGTCGGGCGATCGGGCGTACCCGTCGACCACCAGGTCCGTGTAGGCCCGGTAGGGTCCGGTCCGTTTGGGGTTGGTGTACCCGTAGAGGCCCACCACTGGCGTTCCGAGCGCTCGTGAGATGTGGAGCGGGCCCGTGTCGGGACTGAGGGTCAGGACGCTCCCGTCCAGGATGTAGACCAATCGCCGCACGTCGTCGCCGAGGGTGTCCACCGGCGTGGCGTTGGTCGCCGCCAGGATGTCGTCGGCGAGCTGGCGCTCCACCGGTGAAGGTCCGCCCACGAGCACGGGGCGGAGCCCGTGACCGAACTCGAGCTCCTCCAGGACCCGGGCGTACCCATCCACGTGCCAGTTCTTCTCCGCCTTGCTGGTCCCGACCACGACGGCGCAGGCCGGTCGGTCCAGCGCAGCGAAGAAGTCGCGCTGCGCCTCCCGCTCCTCGGCGGTGAGGCCGAGGGCCCACTCCACCGGCGACGGATCCACCCCGAGGTGCCGGACGAACTCCAGGTACTGATCCTGTACGTGTTGCACCGGGTGCGGTGGGATGCGCTCGTTGGTGAAGAGCCAGTTGAGGTCACGGGCCCGGGCGCGGTCGAAGCCCAGCTTCGTAGCGGACGGAATCAAGGCCGTCACCAACCCGGCCTTGAAGTAGACCTGGAGAGCCAGGAGGACATCGAAGCGGCGGTCCCGGAAGTGCCGTCTCAGGTCGCGGTAGCTCTGCCAGGCCGTCGCTCCCTTCCGACGGCGGAAGAGCACGAACTCGTCGATGGCCGGGTGGTCGCGGACCAGGAGGTGCGGTACCGGTTGGATGACCCAGGTGATGCGGCTGTCCGGCCACCTTCTCTTGAGGGCGTTGGCGACCGGGAGGACGTGGACCGCATCGCCGATGGCGCTGAGCATGACGACGCAGATCTCCCGCGGGGGCGTTCGGCCGTGGTCGCTCATGAGTGCCGCTCCCCGTGGGCAGTGTCCACCAACAGGGACTTCTCGGCCGGTGTAATCGCCATGCCGGTGCGGCGCTCGAACTTGCGGAGGGAGCGGAGCAACCGTCGCACCATGGCGCCTACCCTGACCTGTCCGGAGCCTACGGCGGCCCGGTCCAGGTCGAGGACATGCCCTACCGGCGCGCCGCCACTCCACCTGAGCAGGATGTTCTTGGCGTTGAGATCCGGGTGGTGCACGCCCGCCTGGCCCATACGGTGAATCAATGCGCCGGTCTCCTGGAGCGCCTCCTTCCTGTCGACTGAACCGGCCAGCCCCCTTCGGCTCTCGTCGAAGAGCACGTCCACCAGCTCCTCGGCGTCGGGAACGAGCTCGGTGACCAGGTCCCCACGGTACCAGAGACCGGCCCGGTACACCGCCGCCGCGACGACCCTCGGCGTGTCGATTCCCCGCAGCCGCACCGTCTCGCTGGTGTGCGTCTCGGCGAACGGGCGGGGCGTGCCCGCGGTCGCGTATCGATCTCCCAGCAGCGAGGCGACCGAGCCCCCTCGCATGAAGTGGCGGATGACCCAGACGCCCAGGGGCGTGGGGACCTCATAGACCGGGCCCCGGCCGGCCATCTGGCCACGGCCGAGGCGGACCCCTGCGGCGTGGAGGGTGGGTGCGGTGCCGAGGACCGACTCGGTCCAGCCCCGCGCCTCCGGCCGTACCCACACGGTCGCCGGCCCGAAGGTGACGACCTCGAAGCCTGGCGGCGGTCTCATCGCATCGCCCAGCTTCTCAACGGTCGCAAGGGACCTGGCGCGCGGCGCCGGCGGCGAGTCCTCACGCGTCGGCCGGCAGCCCGGAGGCCGAGGCCTCCAGAAGGTGAAGGGGCGGTCCCTGGAGCTCATGGCCCTTGACGCGGATCCGAACGGAGTAGCGGCCCGGCTCCGGGAAGACGACCTCGTCCAGCGGCATGATCAGGCGGGTCTGGGGTGGCGGACGGTCGGGGGCACGAGCGTCCACGTCGGTGTGGCCGTTCACGGTCAGGCAGGGCTTCCCCGCCGGGTCCACCAGGTCGGCACGAAACTGGAATCGACCCTGATCGGCCCGGTCCCACTCGATGACCAGCACCAGGACCATCTGATCCTGTCTTGCCGGGAACCCCGGAGCGTAGAGCTCGTTGAATATGCCGCTGATGTCGAGTCGTCCCATGGCATCGGGACGGGCCTCGTCGCACAGGACGGAGAGAAGGAGCTGCATGCGATCGTCGCCTGATTCGAGTTCGTGCGTGGGCGGATGGCTACACCGATCCGGATCCAGGGCTCCCCGCCTTCCAGCCCCCGCCTCCCGGCGACCGCACGCTGATCACGTCGCCGGCTCGAGCCTGGAAGGTGACCTTCCCCGGCAGCGGCTCCTCCCGTCCCTCTCGGATCAACACGTTCTGGCCCGCGGCACCGGGGCCGCCGCCGAGGGCACCCGCGGGCGGATGCACGCGCCGCTCGGACAGGAGGGTGACCTGCCCGTCGGTGAGCAGCATGACGTCGCGACGCAACCCGTCTCCACCCCGGTGTCGACCTTCTCCCCCACTCCCTCGGCGCACGGAGTAGTGGGTGACACGGAACGGGTAGGCGTGCTCGAGGGCCTCCACCGGCGTGTTCAGGGAGTTGGACATGTGGGTGTGCACCGCCGACAGGCCAGGGCCCGCCGGCCCCGCCCCCATGCCGCCGCCGACGGTTTCGTAGTAGGCAAAAAGCTCGCCGGTTCGAGGGTCCCGACCGCCGACAGTGGTGTTGTTCATGGTGCCCTGCGACAGGGCGGGGAGGACCTCGGGCAGCGCCGCGGCGAACGCCCGGATCAACACGTCGGTGATGCGCTGGCTGGTCTCCACGTTGGCTGCCGCTACCGAGCTCGGCAGGGAGGCGTTCACGACCGTGGACTCCGGCAGGTCGAGCGTGACGTTCCGCATCGACCCGCCGCCCGCCGGGAGTGCCTCACCCAGGAGCTCCTGAACGATGCACCGCACCACGTAACGGGTGGCCGAGGCCGTGATCGCCGCGACCGCGTTCACGCCGCCGGGCACCTGCGGTGAGGATCCCCCGAAATCCACCGTGAGGTGCTCGCCGGCCACCGTCAGGCGCACCCGGATCGGAACCGGGCCACTCCCGAACCCGTCGTCGTCCATCTGGTCGCGGCCCTCGTAGACGCCCTCGGGGATCCTGGCGATCCCTCGGCCCAGCAACCGATCCGCGTAGGCGATCAGACCCTCCATGGCGGCGAGTACTTCCCCGGATCCCTTCCGAGATACCATCTCGAGGAGTCGCGTGCGCCCCGTGTGCAACGCCGCCAACTGCGCGTCGAGGTCGCCGGCCCGTTCCTCCGGCGTCCGAACGTTGGCCAGAATCAGCCGCCAGAGGTCTTCGTTGCGGTGGCCTCCCTGGAGCAACCGGACCGGCGGGATTCGCAGCCCCTCCTGAAAGATCTCCCGGGCCAGAGGCATGGAACCCGGCGTCATGCCTCCCACATCCGAGTGGTGCGCCCGCGAAGCGACGTAGCCGAGCAGGCTCCCTCCGGCGGGGCGAGCATCGTGGACGGGTGCGATGAGGGTGATGTCCGGCAGGTGGGTGCCACCGCGGAAGGGATCGTTGAGACAGGCCACGTCGCCAGCTCCGAGGTCGCCCAGCTCCGTGAGCGCCGCCTGCACGCTCATGGGCATCGCGCCCAGGTGAACGGGCATGTGGTCGCCCATGGCCACCGCCAGCCCCGTCGGCGAAAAGAGCGCGCAGGAATAGTCCCGGCGCTCCTTGATGTTCGGCGAGAACGACGCCCTCCGCAGGGCGGCCCCCATCTCCTCGGTCAGCGCCGAGAATTGGTGGCGATAGACTTCCAGGGTCACCGCGTGCGGCGCGTTTCCCGTCATGAGGAGGCTCGTCTTGTCCAGGGCCAGGGCGATTTTGACTCGGTAGGTCCTTTCATTATCTTCCATCGCGAAAACTTGTTCAACGCTTGGCGAAGCGACCCGGGGCCGGGGGTCCGAGAGCTGGCGGATTATAGGAGGAGCGCGTGACGCGACAGAAAATCCTGGACCGAGCTCGAGACGAGCTATTCAGCCATGTCAACCGCTGCGGCGTCCTGCAGGCTGCTCCCGACGACCAGGAGCAGTGGATGGCCGAGACCATCGAATACCTGGGTGAGCGGTTTCCGGACCTCACCGACGGTGACCTCCAGGAGCTTCACGCAGTGGGCATCCGCTTTTGTCAGCCCGCGATCCCCCACGGGACCAAAGCTCCCCACGAGGAGCCGGAGACGGCCGAGAGCGGTGCGACCATAGACGCGGCTTGATCACATAGGGGTCACGCGTTCGAGGACGAGCGCCGACCGAGCGAGCCGACCGGGCGCCGCAGGGCCCCGGGAGTGAAGCGAGAGAGGCGGAGTGCCGCGATGGGCACTCCGCCTCTTCGCGTGAGGGGTCGCCCACCGCGGAGCGACGGGTGGGAGCGAGAGTACCGGCACAACGCCCCCCCAGGCGGTCGAGAGCCGTCTCTGCGCTCCTGGATCGCACTCCCTCGGTAGATCCGACCGCAATTGGATCGGTCTCGGCCTCATTGCCGCGAGCTCGAGGAATCTCGCCCTTCCGGTGGGTGGCTGGCGATAAGCGGCGCCGGTACTGTATACTTCGGCCGCCTTCAGCGGCCTGGGTGGAGGGATGGGCGCCAGAAGGGCGCCGCAGCCCTCGGGGCAGCACCAGCGGCAGCGGCCGCCGAGCCGCATGACACCCACCAGTTCCCAATAGCTTCGAGCGGGATGACCAGAGCGTCGAGAAACAGCGTACCGTCAGAGGCCACGGGGGGGCTCGCCCTTCCCGATCCGAAGGCGACCCTCAAAGCCTACTACGCGGGAAGCAGAATGGGATCTCCCGTGGGTGGCGTCCTGGAGGTACTGCGGGTGCAGCGCGTGGGGGACGGATCTGCGAAGCTCATTCTCGAATGCAACTCGTCGTCGTTGCGCTACGAGTTGCCCATCAAGAAGGCGACGCGTACCGAAAAGACCAAAGTGAAGCAGAGCCTTCTCGAGGGTATCGATCCCACCTGCCCCCGCCACGGGGAGAGCCGGCGCCTGACTCGCGTCGGGCCCACGCTGGTATGCCCCGCCTGCGGAGTGACGTTCGGTAGGGCCCTCTAGTCCACACCAGGGACGGGGCGGCGGAACGGGAGCCCAGCGACACGACGTCCCAGCGCTACATCCCGGGGGTGCCGCACCCGCGGCGCGGTGTCTCATCCGAATCTGGTACCCGGCATCGGCTGCCGTTAGATTGCGGTCGTACGACGGTCGGAGAACGCCCGGATGCCCGGGACTCCTTGCCCTGGAGTTGTCGTAAATGCCGGATCCGTTCCTCAGTTCAGAGGAATACGACGAGCGAGCGCACAAGCTCTACAACGACGGTGATTACGAAGGGGCCCTCGAGATGTTGAAAGAGGGCCTTTCGCTGTATCCGAACGCGGTGGAGCTCTACGTAGGACTCGGCTACGCCCGATTGGCCCGCGAGGAGTTCGCCTGGGCGCGCCAGGCCTTCGATCGAGCGGTCGTCCTGGATCCGGCCCATGAAGACGCCCTCGTGGGCCTGGGTGAGACGCTTCTGCGCTTCGGCGAGCGGGAGGTGGCGCTCCGCCTCTTCCGGCGGGTGGCCGACCTGGGCTACGACGATGACGTCGAGCTCATGCTCACCATCGGTCGGGCACTCTACCGCGAGGCCATGTACGCCGAGTGCCGGGACGTCTTCGCCAAGGCTTCGGCCGCCCGGCCCGGCAACGCCGAGGCGGCCGCTGCCCTGGGGTACGCCCTCCATCGTCTCGGCGACGAGGTGGGGGCCGGCCGGCAGATCCGCCGCGCCCTGCGTCTGGATCCGGAGCTCCACGAGGCGCGCGTATACCTCGGACATCTCCTCTACGACCGAGGAGACTGGGAGGGCGCTCTCCGCGAGTTCGAAGGGGTGCCGCCGGCGGAGCACTGGGACGCCCTGGCGGTGTGGCGGCTCATCGAGCTCAAGCGGGCTCTTTGGCAGTTGGAGACCGGAGATCCGCGGCTGGTCCCCTGGGAGAGCCGACTCGCCGAGCTCGAGGAGTTCGACGACCCCATCGACCGAGTCCTGGCCGAGGTGGAGGCACGGGCCCGGGGGACCTCTCTGGACATCGAAGACCCGAGCCAGCTCGAGCTGTTCGAGCGGGGTGGGCGCGATGGCCAGCAGCACCGGGTCCGGCAGCAGGACGGGCGCGTGTACCAGGGCACCTGGCACGAGATCGTTCGCCAGATGCGGGATCAGGCGGGCTTCTCGCACGAGACCATCACCCACTACATGCGCCGGATGGCGGAGCGCTGGCACGATCAATTCGGCGTGGAGGTGCCGTTCAACGATCCGGAGAGCTTCCTCGGCGCTGCGATCCGCGTGGGCATGCTCATGCTCGAAGACGATCCGTCCTGAGACGCGGCGCGATGCCCCTGGACCCTGAGCTGCTCGCCCGCTTCCACAGGGCTCTCGTCGACGAGATTCGCCGCTCGCGCCCCGAGTATCTGGACCATTCGTTCACGGTCGCCGAGATCTACCAGGACCTCGTCCCTTACCGCACGCATCGCAACGTCATCGGCGTAACGATGAACGGAGATTACGAGGACGCCCTCTTGAGGCTCCTGGCGGGGGAGGGGAACTACCTCGTCCTGGACTCCGAGCCAGCCCGCCGCGAGCTCCGCAAGGAGCTCGAGTCCTCGAACCCCGACCCCTCGCTCTACCGGGAGTTCGCCGCCGTCGACGTGCGGCTCAACCCGGCGGTCCGGGACTCGGTGGGACCCGACCTGGGTGATCAGGCGACCGGCGCCTCCCTCGGCCAGGATGAACCGGCGTCCGGACACGGTCGCGACGAAGCCACGGCGGCGTTGGAGGCGGCCGACGTGGAGGGTGACGAAGCCGTGACGGAGGGGGGGGTGGCGGAGGACGACGCCGGAGCCGCCGGTCCCGAGGCCGCATCGTCCGACGCTGCCGTGGCCGACAGGGGCAACCGGATCTGGGCCATCGACGCCTCCCCATCCGGATCTACCGGCGGCGAGCCTGGGACGGCGCACGTGCCGGACGAAGGACCGGGTGGATCGGGAGGAGCGTGCAACTGGTGTGGCGAGCTTCTCCCGGAGCGCCCCGGGATGAGCTACTGTCCCCACTGCGGTGGAGACGTCCGGCTGGTGCCGTGTCCCGCGTGCGGCGAGGCGCTGGAGCCCTCGTGGCGGTTCTGCGTGGCGTGCGGTACGGAGGTCACTTCGAGCTGAGCCCGCCGATCCCTCCCGGCCGCTCCTCGCGCGGCCCGACCGCGCCCCGCTCCGGGAGAAGGAAACGCGTGGGCACGAGCCTCCGGTTCCGGCCCCGTTCGCTGTCCCTGACCCTCGCACTCGTCCTCTTGCCGGCCGGCTGCCAACAGGAGCCCGAGCGCCACGTCGACCCTCGCCTCGTCGAAGCCCTCGGACTCCAGGGAGACGAGCTGGTTCACACGATCTCGCTGGGCGGTCGCGGCTCCGAAGAGCACATCGTTCCGCCGAGCCTCGAGATCAGTGTCGGTGAGGTCGTCCAGTTCGTCACGGTGGATCGACGCGTTCATACGATCCGGTTCCCGGCGGACAGCCTCGCCCCGCCGGAGGCAGCCTTCATCGAGACGACCGGGCAGGGGGCAAGTCCCCCACTACTGGGGCTCGGAAGCCGATTCGTTCTGACTTTCGAAAACGCGCCGCCGGGTCGATATCCATTCCTGAGCAGCGGTCACGGAGAAGCAACGGGTGGGATCATCTTCGTCAGGTAGATCCGACCGGATCGCCGTCATCGGCGGGGACGGAATCGGGCGCGAGGTCACCAGAGAGGCGACCCGGGTCCTGAAACGGGCAGCCGAGAGGTGCGCGCTGGCCATCGACACCGTCGAGTGGGACCTGGGCGCCGATCGGTATCTGCGCGAAGGCGTGACCATCACCGAGGAAGAGTTCCGCTGCGTAAGCGAGGACCACGACGCGATCCTCCTGGGGGCGCTCGGTGACCCTCGGATCCCGGACAACGTCCATGCACGGGATATTCTGCTGGGGCTTCGCTTCCGCCTCGACCTGTACATCAACTACAGGCCGTGCACCCTGCTCGTGCCGGCGTTGTCCCCGCTCAAGGGAGCTGCGGACCGGAACATCAATCTCGAGGTGTTCAGGGAGAACACCGAGGGCGTCTATGTCGACATGGGGGGCGTGTTCAAGCGGGGCTCCCCGGACGAGGTGGCGATCCAGGAGGACGTGAACACGAGGAAGGGCGTCGAGCGAATCGTGCGCGCGGCGTTCGAGCACGCGGCGGCCAAGCGGCGAAGCCGGGTAACGCTGGTGGACAAAGCCAATGCCATGCCCGCGGCCGGGTCACTCTGGCGCCGCGTCTTCGCCCAGGTGGGAGAGGCGTATCCGTCCATCGAGCAGGACGCGGTCTACGTGGACGCCATGGCCATGGACCTGGTGCGTCGCCCGGAACGATACTCGGTTCTCGTCGCGTCGAATCTGTTCGGCGACATCATCAGCGACCTCGCGGCGGCGGTGACGGGTGGGCTGGGACTCGCTGCGTCCGCGAGCCTGCACCCGGGCCGGCACGGCCTGTTCGAACCGGTTCATGGCTCCGCGCCGGACATCGCGGGTACCGGACGTGCGAACCCCATCGGGGCGATTCGTTGTGTGTCGCTCATGTTGGATTATCTGGGGCACGCCGATGCTGCTGCGATGGTAGAGGAGGCCGCTGTCGCGTCGATTCGCGCCGGGGTCACGACGCCGGATCTGGGAGGCGGGGCAAGCACCGAAGACGTCGGCGAGTGGATCGCCGGCGAGATCTCAAAGGCCTGAGAGGTCGGCCACAAAAGGGCCGGCCGACCAACACGGGGGAGAACCGAGAATGGGTGAGCGCAGAACCCTGGGGCAGATCCTCATGAGCTTCGGCCGTATCGACGACGAAGACGTGGGCAGAGCCCTCGCGTACCAGGGCGAGCATGGCGGCTACTTCGGCGAGGCCCTTCTCGCGCTGGGGTACGTGACGCCCGAGGAGCTGGAGTGGGGTCTGGCCGCCCAGTTCGATCTCCCCTACGTATTCCCAGAGGCCGAGGCCATCGACCCCGAGGCGGCATCCCTGGTCTCTCCGGAGTGGGCGCTCACACACCTCACGCTGCCCATCATGAAGACCGCGGACACCCTCACGGTGATCGTGGACTCTCCCATCAAGACGGAAGCCGTGGACCAGCTCGAGGCCCGGACCGACCGGCGGATCGAGCTGGCCCTGGCCCCCGCGGCGAAGATCCGTGAGCTCATCCGGAAGGTGTTCGGACGAGACGACGTGCCGGAGGAGGGACAGCGGGCCGTCTCGTCTCTCGGCGAAGTGCTCACGGCCGCCCTGGATGCCGGCTCCAAGGCATTCGGGATCTCGACGCGCGGCGCTTGGGCTCATGGCTGGTACGACGAACGGGGGACCGTGCGGCGCATCGCCCTGAACAGCCGGTGGCAGAAGGAGCTGGCCGAGTTCGTGACGCCGTCGACTCCCGAGGGGCCGACCAACGGGCCCAGGAGTGCCACATGGCCCGCGCACGTGGCCCGAGAGGGCGTGGTGGCATCGGTGCAGGTGAGCTATCTGTCATCGCCGGGAGGCACCGAGTACCTGTTTCGGCCGATCCACGAGCGGTCAGCGCTCTACGAGCGGTTCTCACCCCCCACCTCCGGCATCGTGTCCGAGATCCGCCTGCTGGCCCGGACCGGTGCGGCTCGCTTCGCCGTGACCTTCGAGCCGGCCCAGCTGGCCGGCGAGATGCTGCCCTACCTGCCCGCTCTGCTCTTCGAGCCATCCTGGCGGTGCGTCCACGTCACCGACCGTGAACGGACCGTCCCCGAGGACGTGTTCGCCATCCGTGTGAGCGGCGAGACCGAGGCGAGGGCGTCAGCGGTGCGGGCTCTGCGAAGCTTCCACTTCGACGTGGCCACGGTGGACCTGAGCGGGCCTCCGGCGCAGTGGGCGCGGGCGGCCGCCGACGTGGCGACCGTGACCTTCCTCTTTTGGGAGGGTGGCGGAGTGCCATCGACCGAAGCCGACATCCGCTGGGAACTGAGAGTTCAGTCGCCGTCGGACGGCCAGGTGGAGTGGAGCTTGCACCCTCTGTCGAGCTGAAACGGTCCGACTCCTCCACCCCCCCCCGGAGGAGCACGGCCCGCAGCACCCGATCCTCGAAACCCGTAACCAGGCGCGCGCGACGCGAGGACCATGCCGCAGATCGATCAATTCTTGAAAGTGCTGGTCGAGCAGGGGGGCTCGGACCTCCACTTGTCCACGGGCTCTCCGCCGGTCATGCGAATCCACGGCCACATGCAACGGGTCAAGTTCAGAGAGCTGAACGCCAAGGACATGGAGACCCTGGTCTACGAGATCATGGAAGAGGACTGGCGCATGCGCTTCCTCGACCAGATGGACTTCGACTTCGCCTACGAGATCCCGGACGTGGCCCGATTCCGGGTCAACGTCTTCTGGCAGCGCAAGGGCCTCGCCGCGGTGCTCCGCACGATCCCCTCCAAGATCCTGACGGCGGATCAGCTCGGCCTGCCGGACGCCGTTCGCAGGTTCTGCATGCTGACCAAGGGCCTGGTGCTCGTCACGGGTCCCACCGGTTCCGGCAAGAGCACGACCCAGGCGGCCATGGTGGACCTGATCAACGAGCAGCGCTCCGACCACATTCTCACGATCGAGGACCCCATCGAGTTCACGCACGAGAACAAGAAGTGCCTCGTGAATCAGCGCGAGGTGGGGAGCAACACTCGGAGCTTCGCCAACGCGCTGAGAGCGGCGCTACGCGAAGACCCGGACGTGATCCTCGTGGGCGAGATGCGCGACCGGGAGACCATAGAGCTGGGCATCACCGCGGCCGAGACGGGGCACCTGGTATTCGGCACGCTGCACACCAACTCGTCGCCCAAGACCGTGGACCGGATCATCGACGTCTTCCCCGCGGACCAGCAAGACCAGATCCGGGCCATGCTGGCGGATACGCTGAAGGGCGTCATCTCGCAGGTGTTGCTGCGGCGGAAGGGCGGCACGGGCCGGGTGGCCGCCATGGAGATCATGGTCGGCACCTCGGCGGTGGCGAACCTCGTGCGGGAGGGCAAGATCCACCAGATCCCTTCGATCATCCAGACGGGCAAGAAGGACGGGATGCAGCTGTTGGACCAGCACATCATGGAGTTCCTCATGTCCGGTGCCATCGACGCCACCGAAGCCTACATGCGGTCCAACAACAAGCAGACGTTCAAACAGTACCTTCAGGATGCGCTGCCGGAGGAGTTCGTGTAGACGTACTCTCTGCGGCACTGTCTCCGGAGGTGGCGACGCGCGCGGCCTCCGCGGCGAACCCACGGACGATGGGACGGCCCCACCTCCGACTCCGGAGCGTGGGGCCGTCGTCGTTGCATTCGCGGACCCGAAGTGGTGAACCGAACGGTCTGCCAGGTGTAGCCATGATGCCGACCATCGAGGGTCCAGCGTGGCGGGTCTGGAATGGGCCGGCGCCACCGCTGCGCCGCGGTTCGTGGTGCCCCACCACGGATCCCCCAGAACAGTCCGCCGACTCCGCGCCAACACTCGGGGAAGAGAGCCGCAATGGGACCGCAGGGCCAGAGCACGGACGTGGTCATCCTGTCCGGCAAGCGCACCGGCTTCGGTAGCTTTGGTGGAAGCCTCAAGGACTTCAGCGCCACGGATCTCGCAGTCGTATCAGGAAAGGCGGCCATGGAGGCGGCAGGCGTGCGCCCGGATGACGTCCAGCACGTCGTCTACGGCAACGCGCTCCAGACGTCGTCGGACGCCATCTACCTCGCTCGTCACGTGGGTCTTCGGGCCGGCGTCCCTCAGGAGGTCCCGGCCCTGACCCTGAACCGCCTCTGCGGATCCGGCTTTCAGGCTATCGTCTCTGGTGCACAAGAGATCCTCCTGGGTCAGGCGGACGTCGTCCTGGCCGGAGGCACCGAGTCCATGAGTCAGGCGCCCCACGTTCTTCGGGGCGCTCGCTGGGGCAAGCTGCGCCTGGGCGCACCCAACGAGTACTTCGAGGATCTTCTCTGGCAGTCGCTGCTCGATACCGGCTGCAATCTGACCATGGCCCAGACCGCCGAGGGGCTGGCCGACCGATACGAGGTCACTCGGGAAGAAGCCGACCGGGTGGCGCTCGACAGTCAGCGTCGTGCGAAGGCTGCCTGGGACGGGGGCTTGTTCGACGAGGAGGTCGTGCCGATCACAATCCGCACACGTAAGGGCGATGTCGAGTTCGCGGCCGACGAGCACATGCGTCCCGACACCACGCCGGAGGCCCTGGCGTCTCTGCAGCCCTACTTCCGGAAGGACGGGCTGGTGACCGCCGGCAACGCGAGTGGCATCGGCGACGGTGCCGCCAGCGCCGTGCTGGCCAGCGCCGGGTGGGCAGAGGACCGGGGCCTGACGCCGTTGGGGCGGCTCGTCTCCTGGTCGTTCGTGGGCGTCGATCCGACTGTGATGGGCATCGGACCGGCCCCGGCCTCGCGGGCCGCGCTGGCCAGGGCGGCCCTTTCGCTGGACGACATGGATCTGGTCGAGATCAACGAGGCGTTCGCTCCTCAGTACAAGGCCGTGGAGAAGGAGCTCGGATTGGATCCGGAGAGGACCAACGTGAATGGCGGCGCCATTGCCATCACCCACCCGCTGGCCGCCTCCGGGGCGCGGATCACGATTCACCTGCTCCACGAGCTCCGCCGTCGCGGAGGACGATACGGCCTGGGCTCCGCCTGCATCGGCGGCGGTCAGGGTGGTGCCGTGGTCGTGGAGGCCTTCTAGGGCCGCCGAGGTTCGTTCGAGCTGCCCCATGGACCCCGGCAAGAGCCTGACACGGCGCGAATTCGAGGAGGTCATCCGCCGGGCGACCGAGTTGGCGCGACTGTCGGACGTGGACGAGAGGCCGCTCTCGGAGTCGGAGGTCTTGAGGATCGCCGGTGAGGTCGGGCTACACGAGCGGCACGTGCGCCAGGCCCTGGTCGAGCTGCGGACGCAGGTGCCCGTGTCCGGCCTGGTGGGTCGACTCTACGGTCCCGCAACGGTGCGGGCCGGTCGCGTCGTGCCGGGCCGGCCGGAGGAGCTCGCCCGGAAGCTGGACGAGTTCCTCGTGGCGGGCCAGCTCCTCCAGCCTGTGCGACGAGGTCCGGAGGTCCTTCTCTACCGGCCCGCCGTGGACTGGGCGTCGCAGATCGCCAGGGCGGCGAGCGCCACGTCGAAGCGCCATTATGTGGCGTCCGCGAAGGATGTGGAGATCCGTCTCGACGTCGTCACCGACGAGACGACGCTGGTGCAGTTCGACGTGGATCCGGGGACCCGGAACGACCACCTCGCAGGCGGCCTGTTGGGGGGTGGGGCTGCCGGGGTGGCCGCTGGTACCGCGGTGGCTCTGGCGGTGGCCGCCGTGGGCCCGCTTGGCCTCGGCATCGCGGCCGGGATCGTGGGCGGGGGCCTTCTCGCGGCCGTCATCGCCTGGGCGACGGGCCGCGCCCACAGAGGTCGCCTGGCGGACGTGCAGGACGAAGTAGAAGGAGTCCTGGATCGGCTCGAGGCCGGAGACAGCCTCGAACCGCCCCCGCCCTCCTGGCGACGCTGGGTGCGGCGCCACTTCCATGGAGTGGCTCGGGATCTACGGGGCTTCGATGATTGAGGGCAGATCCAACGGAGGTGACCCTTGAAGATCGACAAGGTCGGTGTGGCAGGGTGTGGCCTGATGGGGAGCGGCATCGCCGAAGTGGCGGCGAAGAGCGGGTTCCCTGTCGTGGTCCGGGAGGTCGACGACGCGGCCCTCGAAGCCGGCAAGGCCCGGATCGGCAAGTCCCTGGACAGGGCCGTATCGAAGGGCAAGCTCGAAGCCCAAGACCGTGACGAGACGTGGCAGCGGATTCGATTCACGACCGACGTGTCCGATCTGTCGGATCGGGACATTGTCATCGAGGCCATCGTGGAGGACCTCGCGGCCAAGGGCGAGCTGTTCGGCGCGCTGGACGGGATGTGCGGGGAGGGGACCATCTTCGCGTCCAACACGAGCTCGCTGACCGTCACCGACATGGCGGCTGCCACCACCCGCGCTGATCGGTTCGTGGGTCTCCACTTCTTCAACCCGGTGCCCGTGATGAAGCTGGTGGAGGTAGTCAGAACCATCGCCACGAGCGACGAGACCTTCGACCGGGCCTTCGAGTTCGCCCAGGCGCTGGGCAAGACACCCATCGCCGCGAAGGACAACTCGGGCTTCGTCGTGAACCTGCTTCTCGTGCCCTACATGCTCGACGCGATTCGCCAGTTGGAGCGGGGCGTGGCGAGCATCGAGGATATCGATACGGGGATGGTCCTGGGGTGCGGATACCCCATGGGACCTTTCACGCTTTGCGACTTCGTGGGCATCGATACGTTGTACAAGATCTCGGAGATCATGTTTGACGAATACCGTGAGGAGCGCTACGCTCCTCCTCCCCTCCTCAAGCGAGTCGTTGCAATGGGTCGCTATGGTCGGAAGACCGGGAAGGGATTCTATGATTGGTCCGGCGAGCGACCGAGGGCGCTGCCGGTCTGATGGGGTGACCCCCCGCCGGGTCCTCGATCGGAGCCTGGAGGTTTGGCTTCCAGGCCACCATCCTTCGGGGGCGAGTGGATGATCGTAGCGTTCCTGCGACGCCCGGAGCTGCACTCGGGCGTGCGCGCGGCGGCCATGCCCGAGGAGGACGTCTTCTTCGAGGGGGATCGAGCTCGGGACGCCCTTCGCCGGGGCTTTCCGCGCTTGCTGGTCCTCGACGAGCCCGATTCGGCTTCCCGAAGCGTGTCGTTCCGCGCCGCAGGACCGGAGGTTCCGGTGTTGCGTCTGGTCTCTCCGCAGGGCCTGTTCGGCGCCCGCGACGCAGGATCCCTCGTAGTGACCGGCGTGGACGACGTGCGGGACCTGAGAAGGCTGATCCATCGGACCGCGGGCGATGGGTCGTGGGTCGATCGGCTCTTTCACGACCTCGTCTCGGTCTCCGGTCACACGCTGCCCCACGCGTTCCGGGGCCTGGCCCGGCGCGTCATGGAGTACCCGGCGCAGTACGCGGATCTTCACGCCGTCGCCCGCCTCACCGGTCTGAGCAGGGGCGCGCTGAAGGCTCGGTTTCGGCGCCGCGGCCTCCGGTCCCCCTCGTCGCACCTGAGGTGGCTTCGGGCACTCGCCGCCGCTCATGTGCTCGGGGAGGGGGCCACCACCGTCGGGGAGACGGCCTTCCGGCTGGGATTCACCTCTGGCGGCAACCTCTGTCGCGCCGTTCAGGCAGTGACGGGGAGCACGCCCGGAGAGTTGCGCCAACCCGGCCGGCGTGAGGCTCTGACCGTCAGCTTCGCGCAGCAGTTTCTGAGTCGGGATGCTCGGAGGGGCTGGCTGGAGCTGTCGCCCATCTTCCTACGGAGGCCGACGGCGGCATAAGATCGGTGCTGTGGACCTACGACGAACGGCTCCCGCCCCTTCCGGACGGGAGCCGTTCGGCTTTCTCGCGGGACCCGCCTACTCGCCAGCGGCGGGCAGGCGAGAGGTTACGAGCGGTTTCGGCGTTGGCGTCTACGCTCGCGGCGGATGGCGGCTTCCCTTTTCCGCTTCCGCTGCGCGCTGGGCTTCTCGTAGAAACGCCGCTTCCGGAGCTCCGAATAGAGCCCGGACCGCTGGACCTTCCGCTTGAAGCGGCGCAAGGCGCGCTCGAGGCTTTCGTTGTCCTGTACCAGTACTTCCAAGGGTATCACGCTCCTCAGGTTCGACACCGCAAATCGCAAGCTTTGAAAGCTAAGCGAGCCAAGCGAGGGGAGCAAGGTGAAACGGGAGCGGGGGCGGCGCCCGAGACCGTGGCTCAACGATCGGTGCGTGGCGGTCGACTCAGGGAAGCCGCCCCTCTCGGTGGAGCGTGTGCGCGTAAAGAGCGTACTCCTCCCGGTTCGCGAGATAGTCCTCGGCCCAGACATCGAAGGGGGGCAGCAGCAGCAGCTTCTCGATGCGCTCCACGACCATCATCGCGAACTGGATGCGGTCCTTCGCTCCAAAGTCGACGCTGGCGCCCGAGAGAATCCGGTCGACAGCCTGATCGAAGTGCCGCGGCTCCACCAGGGCGATGAAGTGGGCCACCTGATCCAGCCGGTAGGACGCGTACAGTGACTGGAGCCGCGCCAGGTCCAGCTCGGTCGGTGCCTGGTCGCCGGACTCCATCCAGGTGCCCGCCGCCTCGCGGGAGCTCTCCGAAAGCAGCGATCGGAAGCGCCTTCGCAGTTGGCTGGAGGAGTCGCGGTAGCGTTTGCGGGTGTGAAGCGCCGAAGAGAGGAGGCCAGAAAGGAGCGGGCTCCCCAGGCTCCGGGCCTTGTGGTCGATGGCGGACTCGGTCGCCTCGAGAAAGATGTCCGCGGTGCGTATTTCGGCCTCTTGAATTCCGCCGTCCGTGGGCCGAAAAGAGAAATAGCCACGCCAACGTTGGTCTTGCCCGATGAAGGTGACGAGAAAGCAGGCCCACGTCTCGTCATCCTGCTCCAGGTAGCCGACGGAGCGCCGGTGAGCTTGGTCCGGTGTCATGGCATTCTCGCTGCCGGGGAAGGACGGCGTGTACGTTGCGAAGCCAATGAGGACTTCCTTGCGGTTGACGGAAATACATTGTTATGCTGAAGCCCTCGCCCTGGAGGTCGACGCCTCCGGGGCGATCGACTCTGCTCTCGGGCGTGCCGTCGCCAGGATGGTTCATGAAGGCCGGCGCCCTCGAAGCCGCCGTGGGCTCCGTGGAGGTAGCGGAGCCGGACATGGACAAACAAAAGCGAGAGCGTCCGGGTGGCTCCGGAGACTCTCGCTCGAGGCACGGGTTGGCGGCCCGCTGCTTTCTTCATGGCTGACGAAAGCTTAGGGTGCCCAGGATCGAGTGTCAAGGTACTCTTGTGTCCTGTGATGCCCCCGTGCCCGGTCGAGCTCGTTGGGACGGGGCGTGATCCTATGGTGTCGGAACAGAGTGCTCATACCGGTCTCCAGCCCGAGCGCCGCCCGGAGGCTATGGCGGACGTCCCCGGAGTCTGCGAGCTCCCGCTTACCCGAGCTGTCGTGCAGTATCGAGACGTGCACGAGGTACACGTGCCGGGGGGGCGCATCGAGGACATCGGATTGGGCCTGGTGCTGGAGGGACGGTACGCCTCCTCCGCCGAGGTCATCGACCTGGGGAGCGCCGCGGTAAAACGGTTGGACCTGAGCGCCGAGCTGGTCGTCCTGGATTGGGTCTACGAGCCGACGCTGGAACACGTCCATGACCTGCTGCGCCGAGCCGCCGCATCGGAGGCCGATGCCTCGGCGCGGGCGCTCGGCAGATACTGCTTCGGTCTCGCCGTATCGGTGCTGGGCCGCGTGGGATTTGGTCCGCTCACGCGGGCTTCCATCCTACGCATCGGGTTTCGGGACATCTGCCGCGACCTCGACCTGCACGAAGGCACGTCGGTGCGAATCCTGATGGGGCCCGGCAGCCTCGCCAGGGCGCACCTCGACTACGATGGTGCCGCACTCCTCTTCCGCACGGCTTCACACGGCCCGGACCCACTCCTCGAGGATGCCCTGGGTCAGGCGTTCGCGGCCGAGGACGTGCGACGCGTCCTCTCGGAGGCGGGTGCAGTGTCGGTCGAATACCAGGTCCGGTTCCCCCTGCCCCTCACCCTCTCCGAGGCCAAGGGCGTCCTTCGGCGGATGCGGGACGGCCTCTCTCAGCTCCTCGCACGGTTCGAAGTCGATCGGTTCAACTCACTCGATCACCAGCTTCGTACCTTCGGTCCGAGGGAGACGCTGGCCCGACTCCACCTGCGTGAGTCGCGCACCCGGAGCATACCCGTCCGGCGGCCGGGACCGGCCTCCCGGCACCGGGTGCACTGAGGAGGCCCGACCATGTCCGAGCTCGAGCGCGGCGGTAAGGAAGACCTGCGGCACGGCTGGCGCCGCGGGCCGGGGCAGCCGCTGTATCCCCCGCCCATGCTCCGGCAGCGCTATCAATGGTACCGGGAGCGTCAGTTGTCGATGCTGCTCTCGGTGCTGCCACGGGATGCCGTACGGAGTCTGTATGGCCAGGCCCGGGAGTGGGCGGCCGCGCGGGGCGAGCATGAGAGCAAGGATCCCATGGCCAGCCTGCGGCGCTACTGCGGCGAGATCCTGCCGCTTCCGCCGTTCCACGTGTGGGCGGCGGACTTCCGAAGAAACCGCGGCGCCTATCTGGATGACGATCTCGAACCGCCGGGCGGGAGCACCCGAGGCGAACCCGTCACGATCGAGGGCCGCTCGGTGGCCTACCGCGACTCCACCTGGGACGTAGAGCTGCGCGTGTTCGACGATGGCGACGTCTGGCGCGGATACATGCTCTTCTGGAACGGCGCCGGCACCAAGTTCAGTACCGCCGACATCTTCTGCGAGGATTCGGCCGGGATCATCCAGGAGCGGTTCCTGGGCTTCGAGCCAGAGACGCTGCGGGCCTTTCTGCGGTCCTCTCTTCCGTCCTAGTCGGTCACGGAATCCTCCTCGGCTCCCCGGGCCCATCGGCCTTGCCCGGCCCGCTTCTGCGAAGGGCATTTTTCGTAAAAAACGTGCAACGACTCGAAGGCGAATTTCTGCCCTGCACATCCCGAAAGTTCAAATCCCGCTTGAGTTTTCAGGAAAAAAATCCCGAAAAATCGACTCGGCAATCCGCTTCGGAACACCTGGATATGGGAAAATGGCAGATTCTCTAACGCATTGTGATATATGAAGTTACGGATAAACCCTTTTCTGGGGCGGAGATAGAGAAGAGGGTTGCGCCGGTCCAAAACCCTTCTTATTATGATCCCGCCGCAGCAACAGGGATCCCCACATCGTCCGGCTCGGACGGGCGGCTGTCGACTGCGCGTCGACTTTACATTTTCCTTGACTTTTGACCGTCGATCAGGCGAGGAACGTCCATGTGGGAAACGTGTTCTGTACAGCTGAATGTCCGCCTTCCCCGGGATGTTGCGGCTCAGGCCGAAGAGGTCCAGCGGACCGATCCTGAGTTCCTCAGCCGGGTCGTGCTGTACGGACTGACCCGCCGATCGATCTACCGTCATCTCAGGGAGCAGCAGAGTGTTTCCGGGGCGGACATGGGCTCCCACCCATCGGTGCCCTGAGCACATAGAATCCTTGACGCTTTCCTCCGTTCAGGGTTAACCGTAGGCGATCAACCCTCCTGGTGTCGGGGCTCGTCAGGGGGCGGGCTAGCCGAACCACGCAGCGGTCCTTGGGGGGCTGAGCGTGAGTGAGCGGACGAGGAAAAGCGACGACGGTAGGCGAGGTGAGCCCGAGGCCCAGCTCCGGGCGAAGTACCACGACTACTGTTCGGCCCAGGTTGCGGACACGCTTCTGCTTCTCACCCCCGACGAGATCTTCGTGCTGGCGCAGACCGCCGCTCGGGAATCGGGGGAGGAGCAGAAGCTGTCCTATGGTCGCGCCGTCCAACTCGCCACGGAAACCGTGTCTCGCAAGCTGGCCCTTCCCTCCTACGAGAGTTGGCTCGAGGACTACCGAGCCGACCCCCACCGCTATGAGAGGTATCTGATGGGCCTGTGGGAATCCGACGTCACCAGCGAATCTCAGTCGTAGTTTGCCCTGGCGTCATCGTTCCCCACGCGCGGTGCCGGCGCGGCTCTTGCATGACTGTATAGGAGTCCACTGTATTTGGGGGGACTTCTGTGATCGAGGGAGCTCGTCGGTTCCCTCGCGGGTCCACGCGAACGATCTTCAGAGCCGGCATGACCGCAGATAGAGACTCCACCAGCCCAGAACAGCCGCTCGCCCGCTCCGGCGGGCGACAGCCGGTGGGCGAGGAGGGCGTCCTGTCCGTCGGTGCCGCCAGCGCGATCCGTCTCGCGCTGGGTCTCCTCGTGCCTCGGGCGGCCGACTACGCCTTCCTCCACGTGGCGTCGGTAGACGACGGATTCTCCGTAGGCGCGTTTCGCCACCAGGACGAGGGCTTGGAGTCGGTTCTCGAGCGGTTTCTCAGCGACGGCCGGGAGCGGATGACAGCCCCGGGGAGCGTGATCGCCAGGGCTTTCGAGGGCGGTGTGCCCATCGTCTCGGAGGTGGGGCCGGCCCCGGGGGCCCACGGTGCCGGGGGCGGCCGACTTCCGGCCGCGCTCCTGGGGCCACGCAGCTATCTGGCGTTGCCCGTGGGACACGAGGGCACCTTACTGGGCGTGCTGACTCTGGCGCGCTTCGAGACCGAGAGGCCCTACGATGCCCGAGACGTACCCTTCGGAGAGGCGGTGGCGGGAGAGCTGGGCCTGCTCCTCGCCGGGGAGTCCCTCCGGGCCCAGGAGCGCGCGCGGGCTCAGGCCCTGGAGGCCGAGATCGCAGTCGTTCGCGAGGCCCTGGAGGCCGAGGTCGCAGCGGTCCAGGAGGGGCATGAAGCTGAGCTGGAAACCATGCGGGAAGCGCTGGCGGCCGAGGTCGCAGCGGCGCGTGGATCCCTCGAGGAGGAGTTGACGACGGTCCGTCAGAGCCTGGAAGACGAGGTCGATTCCTTGAGGCAGGCGCTCGACCAGGCGCGACGAAGGCGGGTCGCGAGCGACGAGGCGCAGGAGCGGGCCATCAGCGCGGTCGTCGAGGCCGAAGCGGCCAGGACCGCGGCCGAGACAGCCCTGAGCGAGGCACTGGACCGGGCGCGCATCGCGGGCCAGCAGGGCCTGGAGGCCCGGCTCCTGGACGCGGTGGGCGAGGCGGTGGTCGCGGTGGACCTGGATGGGACGATCGTCTATTGGAATCGAGCCGCCGAACGGCTGTATGGATGGTCGAGGGAGGAGGCCCTGGGCCGGGACCTGGCCGAGACGGCGCACGCCGTGACGTCCCCGGAGCAGGCGACCGAAGCCATGCAGCGTATGATGTCCGGCGACGGCTGGTCGGGGGAGATCCGCGTCCGCAGGAGAGACGGCACCACCGTGCCGGTGTCTCTGTCGGGAGCCCCCCTCTTCGACGCGGATGGCGAGCCGACCGGAATCGTGAGCATCTCCACGAAGCTCGGGGGTCCCCGGCAGTCGGGGGAGCGAACGCTCCAGGCCGAGCGCGCCCAGGCCGTCGGTCGCGTGGCGGGCGGCGTCGCCCACGAGTTCAACAACTGCCTGACCACGATTTCCGGCTACACGGAGCTGATGCGACGGGAGTTGGAGGGTGACGATCCTCTTGCCGAGGACCTTACCGCCATCGAGGAGGCCGCCGACCGAGCGGCGAAGCTGGTCCAGCAGCTCCTCGCCTACACGCGACGCCAGGTGCTCCGTCCGCGAGTGACCGGGCTCAACGAGATCATCTGGGCCATGGAGCCCACGCTCCGCTCGACGATGGGCGAAGGGCCGGAGCTGAGCCTCGAGCTGAACGCGGCCCCGGACCTGATCAGCGTCGACCCCGCGCAGATTGAGCAAGCGTTGGTTCAACTCGTGAGGAACGCGCAGGAGGCCGTGTTTCCCGAGGGTCACATCTCGATCCGCACCGACACCGTTGAAATGACGGAGGCGGAGGCGCGGGAATTCAGGTATCCGGTGGAGGTGGGGCCCTACGTCTCTCTGGTGGTGACGGACGACGGAGTCGGCATGGATCCGGCAACTCGAGAGCATGCCTTCGAGCCCTTCTTCACGACCAAGGAGGACCGTCCCGCCTCAGGGTTGGGACTCTCCACGGTGTATGGTGTCGTGAAACAGAGCGGTGGGTACGTGTGGCTCTCGTCGGCTCCCGGGGAGGGAACGACGGTCCGCGTCCTCCTTCCGTTGACGAGCCCGGAGCAGGGCGCGAGCGACGGCTCCGCGACCGAGGACACCCGGAGGCCCTCGAGCACCGTCCTCATCGTCGAAGACGATGGTGCGATCCGGGACTTCGCTCGGCGTGTCCTGACGGCCGACGGGTACGAAGTGCTCGTGGCCGAAAACGGCATCGAGGCGCTGCGGCTGTGGGACCAACGACATGAGGAGGTGGACCTCGTCGTGACCGACGTCGTCATGCCCTGGATGAGTGGGCGTGCTCTCGTGGACCGGCTCCGGGCGACCCGGCCAGACCTGCCGGTACTCTTCGTGTCGGGTTACACGGGCGATTCAGGCGAAACGGGGTCCGGCTCCGGTGCTCCACACGAGCGGGATCCCATACTCGACAAGCCGTTTCCGGCCGAGGTTCTCTCGAGTAGGGTCCAGGATCTGCTCCGGGACGTCAGATCCGAGAAGGAGGACCGGGGCGCACACTCGACGCTGCGGGGGCCAGGGGTCGACAACTGAGGGAGGGCCGGGCTCGGCGCTGCCTCTTAAACATTTGTTTGCTTCTGCCCACCGCGCTACGTAGCTTGACCCGGTAGCCCGCTATTACCCTGTCGGTAGCGGAATCCGTCGGCCGCTTCTGAGGGTTGTAGAACGGAGAAGAACGCGGCCTCTCGTCCGAAGCGCCCATGCTCTCTCGTCTGGTCTCCGTACTCATGGTTCTCGGGACCGCCGCTGGCGGTTCCCGATCCGTTCTGGCTCAGGCACCGGGCCCTCCCGGCTCCACGGGGCCCTCACCGGCCCCGGATCCGCTGACTCTCTACCTCTCCGCTCCGGCACCCGACTCGGCGGATTTGCGGGCGGGCCTCCAGGCCCTGGAAGAGGCTGTGGCTCACTCCCGGGACGGCGATCACCGGGAGGCTGCCGAGCTCATGGGGCAGCTCTCCGACTACCTGCCGACCCTGGCCGACTGGACCCCCCTCTTCGTCGCGGAGGAGCTCGCAGAGCTGGGAGACACGATGGGGGTGCGGCAGCGTCTGGAGCGTCTGCCGGCCGGGTCCGCCGCTCGCGAGCGGTGGGCGTGGCTCCCTCGCGCCCGGGCGCTGGAGGTGGCGGAATCACCGGGGGATGCGGTGCCGATCGCGGAGGCCGCGGTGGCTGCCGCCCCTGACGACCGGACCCGTTCCCTGGCGCTCCTCCGCCTGGGCGAGCTGGCGTTGGCCGCGGGGGATTCCAGCCGTGCCCGGGAGGCCCTGACGGAGGCAGCCACCTCGGACCGCGGCGGCCGCTGGGCTACTGACGCCGTGGACGTCTTGGCGCGACTGCCCCATCTGGACGCGAAGGCGAGATACACCATCGCCCGCACCAAGGTCACCCAGGGTGAGTGGCGTGGATCCGTGGACGGCCTGGAAGCCGGCGTGACACTGGACTCCTTGGACCCCGAGGAGCGGGCCCAGGCCCGGTTGGACCTCGTGCGAGCGTACTTCTCCACGCGCCGTTACGGCGACGCGGAACGGGGCGCGGTCGAGCTCCTGGGCGACAGCACGGCAGGCGCCCCCATCCAGGCCCGGGCGCTGTACTTCGAGGGCCGCGCCCGCTACCGGCAGGGCCAACGGGAAGCCGGCCGCGCGACGCTCGAAAGCGTGGCAGACCGCTTTCCCGACGCCAGGGCTGCCCGAGACGCCTTGTATCTCCTGGCGGAGCTGGATGACGACGCCGGCCGTGTCGCCAGCGCGCAGGCCTACTACCGAAGGATCCTGGACGTGGCTCCACGCACGACCACCGCGGATGTGGCAGGAATGCGGCTTGGCGGCATGGCCTACGCCGATGCTCATCTCGCGGAGGCCGCCCAGATCTACGATCGGCGCCGGCGGGAGGCAGGGCGTCTCGGATCGAGACAGCAGGCGGCCTACTGGAGCGGTCTCGTCTACGAGGCGTTGAACGAGCCCGACAGCGCCCGCGCCCGGTTCGAGGAGGTCTACCAGGCCGATCCGCTTTCCTACTACGGCAGCGAGGCGGCACGGCGGTTGGGCGCTCCCCTCCTCGCCGAGGAGCTCGCCGCCGGTCCGATCGGGAACGGGCGGGCCCTGGACGCCGAGCTCGCGAACGCCGTGGCGCGCCTACGGGTGCATATGAAGGTGCCCACGCCCGGCTCCTTCGCCTACGAGTTGGGCAGACTGACGGCGTACTTCAAAGATGGAGCGGGGGGCGGATACGCCCTGGCCGAGGCCCTGATCGACGGTGGCCTTCCCATCCAGGGGATCCTCCTGGGCAGAGAGCTGCAGCGCGACCAGCAAGGATGGGACGTCCGGCTGATGCGGATCGTCTATCCCTTTCCCCACCGTGAGCTCATCGTGCGAGAGGCGGCCCGGCTGGAAGTGAATCCGTTCCTCGCCGCGGGCCTGATCCGGCAGGAGTCCATGTTCGACGAGGACATCGAGAGCCGGGCCGGCGCGATCGGGATGATGCAGGTGATGCCCGCCACTGGCCGAGAGCTGGCCTCACGGCTGGGCATCACACCGTTCAGCGCGCGGCGGCTCACCGAGGCCGAGGTGAACGTGAGGCTGGGCATGACCTTCCTGGAGAACATGCTGCAGAGGTACGACGGTGAGCTGGTGGATGTCCTGGTCGCCTACAACGCCGGACCCACCCGGATCCGTCGGTGGCGCAACATGCCCGAGTACAGCGATCGGGACTTCTTCATGGAACGGATTCCGTTCCGGGAAACGCGGGAGTACGTGAAGGTCGTGCAGAAGAATGCCCTCATCTACACGAGCCTCTACGGTTGCGGCTCCGGTGAGCCGTGCCTGGGAGCGCCCCCTGTTCCGGTGAACGGGCTGGTGGGCTCACCCCACGACGCCCAGGCTTCGCTCCGCTGACCGAAAACCGCCTCGTCGTGCGCACCCTTGTGCCTGAGGCGGGGGACCCCGTCAATTCCACCACTGAGCCGCTCCGACCCGGGGGCGGCCGTGAGCACTGGTTCCGTGTCGGGAGGCCGGATTGGGGCGACTAGTCAGCGGGCTGATCTCGGCGGTGTTGTTGGCCGTTGTCGCCGTGCTCGCCATGGTCTCGTGGGTGTATCTCACCACCGAGCGCCGTTTCTCCCGGGCCTACGACGTGCCGGCACGGCAGTTGAACGTGACGGTCGATCCCGATCGGCGAGAGCGTGGCGCTCACGTGGCCCGGATCTGGGGCTGCTTCGACTGCCACGGGGAGGATCTCGCGGGGACCGTGGTCGCAGACGCGCCGCCCATGCGCCTCGTGGCCCCCAATCTGACGGCGGGTAGCGGTGGGATTGCCGCCCGCTACGGTCCCCAGGACTGGGTCCGGGCGATTCGCCATGGCGTCGGTCCTGACCTGCTGCCCCTGGTGTACATGCCCTCACACGACTACTGGGTGTTGTCGGACGAAGACCTGTCCGCCCTGCTGGGCTACGTGCAGTCCGTACCGCCGGTGGACGCCTCGCAGCCGTCGCTCCTGATCCGCGGTCTGGGACGGTTCCTCTTCGCGACCGGCCGTCTGGATCTGGTCCCCGCAGAGCTCATCGACCACGAGGCGCCCAGGCCCAGGGCTCCGGCCCCGGGGCCCACCGTCGAGTACGGTGCGTACCTGGCCAGCGGATGTAAGCGGTGCCACGGGCCGGACCTGGGTGGCGGGATCATTGGCGGCGCACCCCTGGACTGGCCCGCCGCGCCGAACCTCACTCCAGACCCCGAGACGGGCCTCGGTCCCTGGAGTCAGGACGACTTCGTCCGGGCGCTTCGAGAGGGCACGCGGCCGGACGGCAGCGCCATCGACCCGGTCATGCCGTGGAGGAACACGGCCGAGATGACGGCTGTGGAGCTCGCGGCAGTCTGGGCGTACCTGCGCTCCTTGCCTCCCGTACGGAGCGCGGCCCCCGAAGGTGGAACGTAGGGGGTCGAGGCGCTACGCTGGCGGATGAAGCCCGCACCGGAGCTCCCCAGGCGCTAGCGTGGTAACTAGAAGGGCAGGTCGTCGTCGGGCTGGCTCAGGGGAGTCGATGCGCTCTGGGGCTCTGCGACTGGACGGCTGGCGTAGCCACCGCCACCCTCCGTCCCGGAGGAGCCCAGCATCACCATCTCGTTGACCACGATGTCCGTCCAATACCGGGTGCCGCCCTTGTCGTCCTGCGTCTGAGAGTACTCGATACGTCCCTCGGCGTAGAGTCGGTCTCCCTTCCGCACGTACTGCTCGACGATGTCGGCCAGACGACCGAAGAACGTCAGGCGATGCCACTCGGTCCGCTCCTGGGTCTGCCCCGACCGATCCTGAAAGCTCCGGTTGGTGGCCAGGGACACCTTGGCGACGCGCGCACCCGAGGCGGTGGCCCGGACTTCGGGTTCGCTGCCGACGTTTCCGATCAGCATCACTTTGTTGAGGGAACGGCTCATGGTTCTTCCTGCTCCGCGTTGGACCTCGATCGGCCGGTTTCTCTTTCCGAACCCGGCAGAACGTACCGCGGGCTCAAGTCGCACGCCATGGCGGCCGGGGCCCGTCGCGCCGAGGCTTCAGCGTGACTACGTTTCCCGTCGTGCCCCGTCAGGGCGCCTTCCGAAAACCCCTTGCCACGGAGCTCCAAACCTTGAGCGACACCACCTACGTCCGGGTCGAGCGGGACGAAGAGCTGGCCATCGTCGTGATCGATCGGCAGGACAAGCTGAACGCCCTCAACTCAGACGTCTTCAGCCAGCTCGGACGGGCCTTCGACGACCTGGCCAGGGACGCCGACCTCCGGGGGGTGATCATCACCGGGGCCGGAGAGAAGTCCTTCGTGGCGGGCGCCGACATCGGCGTCCTCTCTCAGATGGACAGCCTGGGGGCCGTGAGGATCAGCCGTGAGGGTCAGCAGATCTTCCTCATGATCGAGCGGTTTTCCGTGCCCGTCATGGCCGCCATCGGAGGCTTCGCCCTGGGTGGAGGGCTGGAGTTGGCGCTGGCGTGCCACCTCCGCATCGCCTCGGACAACGCCAAGCTGGGCCTGCCTGAGGTTGGCCTGGGGATCATCCCCGGGTACGGGGGTACCATCCGTTTGGCCCGAGTGGTCGGCCTGGGTCGGGCGGTGGAGCTCACGCTGACGGGCGGCATGATCGACGCGGAAGAGGCACTGGGGCTGGGGTTGGTGACAGCCGTAGTGTCTAGGGAGTCGCTGCTCGAGCAGGCGACGAAGCGCATGCGCCGCGTCACCAGGAATGGCCCGATCGCGGTGCGCATGGCGCTCGAATCGGTGTATCACGCGCTGGACACTTCGATGGCCGACGCGCTCAACTTCGAGTCGACCCTGTTCGGCGTCCTCGCGTCGACCGAGGACATGAAGGAAGGCATGGGCGCCTTTTCGGAGAAGCGGAAGCCGGAGTTCCAAGGTCGCTGAGTCGCCCCTCGCGGCGGCACAGATGGGAAGTACTGCAGGATGCGCTGCAACTGGATTCTCACGGGTACGGTCGTCACCTTGGCACTCGCGGCGGGCGCCTGCGTCGAAGGTAGGACCCGGCCCCTCACCGGGGTCGAGGAAGAACAGCGCGACCCCAATGGCCCACCGCTGGTGTTCATCACCCACCCCCAGCGGGATCAGGTCTTCTTCACCGACGTGTGGATCTCCGGGTCTGGCGTCCAGGTCACCTATGCGGGGAACTTCCCGACCGGCCTCGAGCTGCGGCTCCTGGCCTTCCTCGACTACGAGGAATACGCCGGGTCGCAGCCGTTCCACGTCACCGAGTTCACGATCGACGAGAGCCCGCCGACGGCCGTCTTCGTCCGCGGGCAGCCTGATCAGTTTCGGGAGGCGACGGGCGTGACTCTCCTTCTCGAAATCCACGATCTCCAGGGCAGCAGGATCTCCGTCGACTCGGTAAGCACGCTGATCCGCTAGTCCGATCCGCAAAACGCCCAAAATCGTTGTCATTGTTGAGCTTTCCGCGCCCCGTCGGGGTAGCGCGATCGCCTCGAAGTGACTAAATTCCCTCATGCTTTTCCGGCATTCTCCGACCCGCTTCCGGTGCACTTGAGCCGGCTCTCGCTCCGCGACTTCCGCAATCTGGGAAGACAGGAGCTGTTCTTTCCGCCGGAGGGAGCGGCGATCGTCGGAGAAAACGCTCAGGGGAAGTCGAACCTCCTGGAGTCGATCTACTATCTGGAGACCTTTCGGTCCTTTCGCGGCGGAAGGGACGAGCAGCTCGTGGGCTTCGGCGCCGAGGCGTTCCACGTAGCCGCCTCGCTTCAGCCGCAGGTCGCCGCGGATCGGCCTGTGGAGGTCACGGCCGCGTTCCAACGGAGGGGAAGGCGGAAGAAGGTCACAGTGGATGGGGTGGAGACGGAGCGCATCGGCGATGCACTGGGCAGGCTGGCGGCGGTCATCTTCTCCCCGGCCGACGTGGCGCTGGTGAACGGCGGGCCGGGGGCCCGGCGCCGCTTCCTGGACATCGTCCTTTCGCTGAACCGACAGGGCTACCTCGAGGCCCTTCAGCGGTATCGTCATGTCCTGGCACAGAGGAACGCGACGTTGAAGAGGGAGCAGCCGGCGGCGTTGGTACAAGTCTGGGACGAGCCATTGATCCGTTCAGGCACGACGGTGTCACGGGCCCGTTGGGCCTGGGTGGCCCGGTGGGCTGAAACGTTCGGCCGGTATTACGAGAGCATATCCGGGGGACAACGATGTCGGATGACGCATCACTCCGGTGTACCGTTGGGCGATGCGACAGAGCCGGGAGCCGTGGAGCCGCCCGATCAGGAGGAGGTCCAGGCGCGCTTCCGCGAGGCGCTTTGCGCCGCCGCGGATCGAGAGCGGAGAATGGGCAACACGGTCGTGGGTCCGCACCGGGACGACCTCCGTCTCACGCTCTTCACGGAGGGCGGCGAGATAGATCTTCGGGATTACGGCTCCGGGGGGCAGCGACGCACGGCCGCGCTGGCGCTACGCTTGACCGAGGCCGAGACCATCCGGACGGCTCGGGGACAGGAGCCGGTGGTGCTCATGGATGACGTATTCGCGGAGCTCGATGCGGGTCGGAGTGCGCGGATTCTGGAGCTCATCGAGCGCGAGGAAACCGGGCAGGTGATCCTCACCGCGCCCAAGGAGGGCGACGTGAGGGTGCGCAGGGACACGCTGCCCCGTTGGCGCATCGCGGCCGGCGCAGTGTTCGCGTGAGCGGGCCGAGGACGGCGGGGTGAGCGTGGGGTCGGGCGCAGGGCCGAGCCGGGTGGGGGACGTCCTCGAGCAGGTGCTCAAGGACTCCGGCGTTCACGAGCAACTGCAGCGCGTGGGCGTGGCAGACGAGTGGGTCGACCGGGTCGGAGAAGCCATCGCGAGGGTTGCGCGGCCTCGTATCGTGAGCGGGACCGTGCTGGTGGTGGAGGTGCGGTCGAGCGCCTGGCTGACCGAGTTGGACATGATGAAGGACGAGATCCTACGGCGGTTGAACGAGGATCGCCACGAGGGCCGGATCGAGGGCATCCGCCTCGTGCTCGCCGAGAACCCGTGACGCGGGTCAGGGCCGAAGCGCAACGACGAATCAGGGGAATGGAATGACCGAGAAGGACAAGTCCGCCGAGTACACCGCGGGGCAGATCCAGGTTCTGAAGGGTCTCGAGGCCGTGAGGAAGCGGCCCGGGATGTACATCGGCTCCACGTCCGGGAGAGGGCTGCACCACCTCGTGTACGAGGTGGTGGACAACTCCATCGACGAGGCCATGGCGGGCTACTGCACCGAGGTCCTGGTCACGATCCACCCGGACGACTCCGTGACCGTCGAGGACGACGGGCGGGGGATTCCGGTGGACATCCATCCGACCGAGAAGGTGCCCGCCGTCGAGGTCGCCCTGACCAAGCTCCATGCGGGCGGGAAGTTCGACAAAAGCACGTACAAGGTCTCCGGAGGGCTGCACGGCGTCGGCGTGAGCGTCGTGAACGCCCTGTCAGAGTCGCTCGAGGTCGAGATCAAGCGGGAGGGCAAGCGGTACCGCCAGAGCTTCGCCCGTGGCACGAAGCAGTCCGAGCTGGAGACGCTGGGGTCGACGGGCAAGGAGACCGGTACCCGGGTCACCTTCAAGCCGGACCTCGAGATCTTCACGGAGACGCGGTACCACTTCGACACGCTGTCGAACCGTCTCCGGGAGCTGGCGTTTCTCAACAAGGGGATCCGCGTCGTGCTCAAGGACGAGCGGAGCGATAACGGGCCCCTCGAGGAGGAGTATCGCTACGAAGGTGGGCTGGCCGAATACGTGGCTTTCCTCCGGGGGAGCCGCCACGCGCTACACGACAAGGTCGTGTACTTCGAGGCCAGCCGTCCGGAGGCGGAGATCGAGCTGGCGCTGCAGTACGACGACGGCTTCAGCGAGAACACCCACACCTTCGTGAACAACATCAACACGCACGAGGGTGGCTCGCACCTGACCGGCCTCAAGGCGGCGTTGACCCGGACGATCAACGACTACGCTCGCAGGAACGGTCTGTTCAAGAAGGACGGCGAGAGCCTGTCGGGCGACGACGTGCGTGAAGGCCTCACGTGTGTCCTCAGCATCAAGGTCATGGAGCCCCAGTTCGAGGGGCAGACCAAGACCAAGCTGGGGAACTCCGAAGTGAAGGGTGCCGTCGAGGCAGCGGTCAACGAGCACCTCGGCATCTTCCTGGAGGAGAATCCCAAGACGGCCAAGACGATCATCGAAAAGTCCCTACAGGCGGCCCGGGCTCGGGAGGCGGCCCGGAAGGCACGCGATCTCGCGCGGAAGAAGAGCGCACTGGAAAGTGGCGTGCTACCCGGGAAGCTCGCCGACTGCTCGATCAACGATCCCTCCCTGACCGAGCTCTACCTCGTCGAGGGCGATTCGGCGGGTGGCTCGGCCAAGCAGGGGCGGGATCGGTCGTTCCAGGCCATCCTACCTCTCAAGGGGAAGATCCTGAACGTCGAGAAGGCCCGCATCGACAAGGTGCTCTCGAACGACGAGATCCGCGCCATAATCACGGCCATCGGCGCGGGCATCCGGGACGATTTCGAGCTCGACAAGACGCGGTACCACAAGATCATCGTCATGACGGACGCGGACGTGGACGGCGCCCACATCCGGACGTTGCTGCTCACCTTCTTCTTCCGGCAGATGCGGGATCTGATCGAAGCCGGCTACGTGTACATCGCGCAGCCGCCCCTCTATCGCCTGCAGAAGGGCAAGAAGGTCCACTACGCATACAACGAGACAGAACGGGCCGAGTACCTCGATCGGCTCGGCAACGGCAAGGAGAGCAGCTCCGGTGTCAACATCCAGCGCTACAAGGGGCTGGGCGAGATGAACCCGGATCAGCTCTGGAAGACGACGATGGATCCCGAGACGCGCACCATCCTCCAGGTCCGGGTCGAGGACGCGGCCATCGCGTCGCGTCTCTTCGACGAGCTCATGGGGGGAGACGTCGAGCCCAGGCGGCGCTTCATCGAGAAGAACGCCCGGTACGTCAAGAACCTGGACGTCTGACGGAGCGTTCTCGACTCGCAGGCGAATGGCTTGGTCGGGCAAGGCCGACTAGACGAGATCGTCCGCGAAACCTACCTTGCCTATTGACGGCGAGCGAGGTGAAGCCGGCCTCAGGGACTCGGGTCCCGGGCTACCCCCCAAGGCTTTGCCTCGCTCGTTCGTCATCTCACCCACTGTCTGATCCGCACGGAAGGTCCGCATGACACACCCTCGCCTGACGCTGGCGCTCCTCCTCCTGGTCCTGGCTCTTCCCGCACCGTCGTGGGGTCAGGATGCCACGCCGATCGTGCTCCGCGCCGCCCGGATGCTCGACGTGGTCTCGGGCGAGATGATCAGCGACCCCGTGGTCGTCGTGCGGGGCCGAACCATCGAATCGGTGAATCCGGGAAGCCTCCCCTCCGCCGCCGAGGAGGTCGACCTCGGCGCGGCGACGCTCGTGCCGGGCTTCATGGACCTGCATACGCACCTCGCCGGACAGGTCAGCCCGGAGATGTTCACCGCGCCGGTGCGCATGCTCGAGTCCGAGTCTGCCTTCAAGGCCGCGTTCTACGGCGAGAAGACCCTGCTGGCGGGCTTCACGACCGTCCGCGATTTCGGCGGTGACGTGACTGTGGCCCTGCAGCGCGCCGTTGAACGGGGTGAGGCGGACGCCCCCTGGGTTTTCCCGTCCCGGAACGCGCTGGGCATCACCGGCGGCCACTGCGACGCGACGGGATGGAAGCCGGGCGTCCTCGAGAACGACTGGACGGACGGCGTGGCCGACGGCGTGGACGAGGTCCTGAAGGCGGTCCGCTACCAGATCAAGCACGGCGCCAAGGTGATCAAGACGTGCGCCACAGCGGGCGTGCTGTCCTTCGAGGGTCCCGTCGGGGCCCAGCAGTACACGTACGAGGAGCTCCGGGCCATGGTGGACGAGGCGGCGCGCCACGGTGTCAGGGTGGCCGCCCACGCCCACGGCGGGGACGGCATCAAGGCCGCCGTCCGGGCGGGTGTCGCCTCCATCGAGCACGGCTCGGTTCTGGACGACGAGGCGATGCAGCTCATGAAGGAGCATGGCACCTACCTGGTCCCCACCACCTACCTGGTCGAGGAGATCGACATGGATGCCCTGCCGGCGCCCATTCGGGCCAAGGCGGCGGAGGTGCTGCCTCTGGCGGTGGCGAGCGTGACCCGGGCGGTGGAGGCCGGCGTGAAGATCGCGTTCGGCACCGATGCCGGCGTCTACCCTCACGGCCAGAATGCGGGAGAGTTCGTGACGCTCGTGCAGAAGCGAGGGATGGACGAGCTCGAGGCGCTTCGCTCGGCGACCCTGTACGCCGCCGACCTGTTGGGCGTCCGTGACCGGGGCGTGATCGAGGCGGGGCGCCTCGCGGACCTGGTGGCCCTCGACGGGAACCCGCTGGACGACATCACGGCGACCCAGCGCGTCACGTTCGTCATGCGGGGCGGTGAGGTGTTCAAGCGCCCCCATCCCTGACGACGCCCCCTTGCAGCCCCGCCCGAGCCGGCGCATCGCCGGCGCTCGGCGCAACAACTTCGGTCCGCCACAGGGGCTGTGCACGTACGGGTTGACCTTCGCGGTCCCGGTCGCTTGAGGCGCCCGCGGCCAGGCAACGGAAGAGGCGTGCGCCGAATCGAAGGGGTGGTCCGGCTTCGGGCGCACCCCACTGGACAGACCTGTAGGCCGCGAATAGAATCCGGGCGTTTCGGACCAAATCACGACGGTGCGAGGGGGTTGGATCCGCTGCGCATCGCACGTACTGACTCGACGCGACGGAGCAGCCGTCCCCGTCAGATTGGGCCACTCGTCGCGTCGCTTCACAACGAGGGCGGCGCGCTTTTTTCGTGCCATGAAGTGGAGGAGCGATGATCTCTGTCGAAGGCGTGACCAAGCGGTTTGGGCCACTGACGGCCGTGGACCGCCTGAGCTTCGACATCGACCGAGGCGAGGTCGTGGGCTTCCTGGGTCCCAACGGTGCCGGGAAGACGACGACCATGCGGATGCTCACCGGTACGCTGGAGCCCGACGAAGGGCGGGTGCTCTTCGATGGTGTGCCGATTTCCGATGGCCTGGCCGACGCCCAGAGACGTGTGGGCTATCTTCCCGAGTCGAATCCGCTGTACGAGGAGATGCTCGTTTGCGAGTACCTCGATTTCGCGGGACGCCTGAGGGAGATCGAGGGGGCCACGCTCCGCCTGGCGGTGGCGGACGCCGTGGACGAGACGGCTCTGAGCACGGTCTTCTATCGCCCCATCTCGGAGCTGTCGAAGGGCTATCGGCAGCGGGTCGGCTTGGCCGCGGCCATCCTGCACCGGCCCGAGATCCTGATCCTGGACGAGCCTACGGAAGGGCTCGATCCGAATCAGAGGGTCGAGATCCGCCGTCTGGTGGGCAGCCTGGGCCAGGAGCGAACCGTCCTCCTGAGCACGCACGTGATGCAGGAGGTGGAAGCCACCTGCAAACGACTGCTGATCGTGAATCGCGGCGCCCTGGTCGCCGACGGCGACGTGACAGACCTCCTGTCCGACCAGGCCGGAGCGTCGATCTACACCGTGGAGGCCGAGGGGGAGGGCGTGGCGCAGGGACTCGCGTCGCTCCCGGGCGTGGACAGCCACGAGGTCGAGCCACTGAGCGGGCGCGTGCGGGTCCGGCTGTCCGCCTCCGGCACCGAACAGCTCGGCCCCCAGGTGTTCAACCTGGCCAGGGACCGAGGGTGGACGCTGTGGGAGCTCCACCGCGAGCGGGCGAGCCTCGAGGACCTGTTCCGCCAGCTGACCGTCTCCGACGAGGACGGAGAGACGGACGCCCCAGGCGGTGACGCTCATGCCGCGCATGCGCCGGACGCGGCGTCACCCGTCGACGAGGGAGGTGATCGATGAGTCGGCGTGGCGTGTGGCATGTCGCCCGCCAGGAGCTGCGGGGCTTCTTCGATCACCCCACGGCGTACGTCCTGATCGTCGCCTTCCTGGCGTTGGGGCTGTTCCTGGCGTTCCGCTCCCTGTACGCGGCCGGCATCGGGACCCTCCGCCCCTTCTTCGCCTTGCTCCCGTGGCTCTTCACCGTCTTCATTCCCGCCATCACGATGCGGAGCTTGTCGGAGGAGAAGCGCTCCGGCACCCTGGAGTGGCTACTCGCCCACCCGGTCGGTGAGGGCGAGGTCGTGGCCGGCAAGTTCCTGGGCAACTGGCTCTTCGTGCTGGTGACCCTCGCTGCCACCGTGCCCACGGGGCTCGGGGTGCTGCTGGTCTCCGAAGCGGATCCCGGCATACTCGTCGCGCAGTACGCCGGCGCCGCCCTCCTGAGCGCGCTCCTGGTCTCCCTCGGCCTGTGGGCATCTTCGGTCACCCGAAACCAGATCACCGCGTTCATCCTTTCGGCCTCGGCCGCGCTCACCCTGATCCTCATCGGACTACCGGTGGTGTCCATCGGCCTGCCTCCGGTCCTGGGCGGTGCGTTGGCGCGCCTGTCGGTCATGGCTCACTTCGAGAGCGTCGCCCGCGGGGTCGTGGACCTGCGAGACGTCCTCTACTTCGCGTCCGGCACGGGCCTCTTCCTGTTCCTCACCTACGCCATGGTGAGCCGGGAGCGTCTCAGCGTATCGCGGGAGGCGTACGGACGGCTGCGCATCGGGACCCTGGTGATCGCGGGGGCGGTCGTGGTCCTCAACCTCCTCGGGGGATACGTGCGGGGCCGCCTCGACTTGACCTCGGCCCGCCTCTACACGCTGTCGGAGGGGACCCGGCAGATCGTCCGGGACATCGACGATCTCGTTACCATCAAGCTCTTCGTTTCCCGGCAGCTGCCCCCCGAGATTCAGCTCATCGTCCGGGACGTGCGCGACCTCCTTGCCGACTTCCGCGGCGTCAGCGACGGAGGACTCAGGGTCGAGGCGCTGAACCCGGACGACGACGAGGACGCCCAGGCAGAGGCCTCCAGCCTGGGCATCTCGCCCATCGAGTTCAACGTGCTCCGGGACGACGAGTTCCAGGTGCGGCGCGGCTACTTCGGACTGGCCATCCTCTATGCGGATAGCCGCGAGGTGATTCCCGTCATCGACCGGACCGACGACCTGGAATTCCGACTCGCCTCGGCGATCCATGGTATGGCGGACACGGACAAGGCCAGGCTCGGGTTCGTCGGAGGTTTCGGCGCCCGCTCCCCATTTCAGTTCCAGGCCTTCCACCAGGCGATCTCGGAGCAGTATGACATCCGCACGGTCGATCTTCAGAACGATTCCACCGCGGATCTCTCGGTGGACAGCTTCCTGGTGGCAGTCGTGGCCGCTCCGACGCAGGAGATGGACGCAGGCGCGGTGGCCCAGATCGAGAGCTACCTGGATGACGGGGGCGCAGCCTTGTTCCTGGTGGAGCGCACGGAGATCAATCCACAGATGCCCACGTCGCGACCCCTGGTCACCGGCCTCGAGATCCTCCTGGAGGAACGGGGTGTGGAGGTGGGCGAGGGGATCGTCTACGACCTGCAGTCGGCGGAGCGCATCTCCATGGGCAGGCAGGGCGTCTTCCAGCTGGTCCAGTCGTATCCCCTCTGGCCGATCACCTTCCGCGGCGCGGATCACGCGACGACCCGGGACCTGGGCAATCTGACGGTGGGGTGGGCGAGCCCCCTGACGGTGACGGACACGACCGTTGCCGTGCCGTTGTGGCAGACCACGGAGGCGGGAGGCGTGCAGCCGGCCGGGGCCCCGATCACGCCGGACATGCCGCTGCCCGAAGATCCGGCGTCGCTGGGGGTGCAGACGGTCGCGGTGGCCATAGATGCCACTGCTGCAGGGGCTTCAGATGACGAGGCAGAGATCACTGGCGTCGGCCGGCTGCTGGTCGTCGGGGACGCGAACTTCCTGGAGGACGACTTCGCACGGGCCAATCCCCAGAACCTGGCCTTCGCCGCCAACGCCATCGACTGGTTGGCCCAGGACGAGGTGCTCATCGGGATCCGTTCCAAGGACCGGCGCCCGCCACCGTTGGTGTTCGGGTCGGAGCTGAGTCGAGCTGGCCTCAAGTGGGGCAACCTGCTCGGGATCCCACTCCTCTTCGTGGTCTTCGGCGCCGTCAGGGTGCTCGGGCGACGCCGTCGAGCGGAGCGACGTTGGCAGGAGGTGGTGTCGTGAGCGAAAAGGCACTGAAGGCGGCATTGGGAACCCTACTGGGTCTGGTCATCGTCTACCTGGTGGTGCTGGCGTTCGGTCGGGGCGGGGCGGGAGGGGCCGGGGACGCCTCGCAGCTGGCTCGCGCCCTGACAGGCCTGAGCGAGGCGTCGGTCCAGAGCGTGTGGATCGAAGGCCCCACGGACACCGTGGCCCTGGAGCGCGCCGCCGGGGCGTGGCGCGTCAACGGCCATCCATCCGACTCGGCAGCGGTGGCACGGTTCTGGGACGCCGTGTCGGACGCCGAGGTGAGGGACCTGGTGGCGTCCAACCCGTCCAATCACGGGCGGCTGGGCGTATCGGCCGACAGCACCTGGCGCCTGGCGTTCCGTTCCGACGAGGATCCCACGGTCGAGGTGTTGCTCGGCAAGCCGGGGCCGAGCTTCTCGAGCAGCTTCGCGCGCCTCCCGGACGAAGACGCCGTCTACCTGCTCGAGGGGGGACTCCGGGGCGCCGCCACGCGCCGCCTGGAGGACTGGCGTGACCGGACCATCGTGGTCGTGGACACGGCCGCAGTCGAGTCCGTGATCTTCGAGCGGGGAGGGGACGAGCACATCCTGGCGCGAGTCGACGCCGGGTGGACGGTGGACGGCGCGCCTGCGAGGGCCGAGCGGGTGGGGGATCTCCTGCGAGAGCTCGCCAGCCTGGAGGCCACCGGGTTCGCGCCCGACACGATCACCTTCGAGGGCGAGGACCGGCGTCGCGTCGTGGCCCTGGGCGCCGGCACGGACACCCTGGCGGTGGTGGATGTAGCAGGAAGCGGTGATGGGACGTTTCTGGCCCGAACGCCCGGCGGCTCTACGGTCTTCCGGCTGTCCAGCTTCCGGGTCGACCGCGTGGTGCCGGCAGCCGACTCGATCCGGGCGGAGGGCGACGACGAGGCGGGGAGCTAGTCTGGTGATTCATCCCCGGGGTCATCCTCCGGCATCGAGATCACCACGTAGTCCCAGATGTCGAAGGCGTTGCCGTGGTCGGTCAGCAACTCGGGCTCGAGCTCGGTGCCTTCGCCGCCCTCCTCTGCGTGGCAGCTGGCGCAAGCGCGATTGCCAAACGCGCTGCGCCTCCGGTGCCCGTTGCGCAAGGGTGTCGGCGCGCTGAACGATAGGGCGGAGCTCCGCCGACCAACCACCGATGAGCGAGCCATGCAGCCTGATCCCGGTCTTCAGCTTCCCAGTCTTCACCTGGAGCGCTTGACCTGGCCCGATGTCGAGCGGGCCCTGGCAAGCGGTTTCACCACCGTGATCGTACCGTGTGGCGCCGTGGAGCAGCATGGACCTCACTTGCCCCTCTTCATGGACGCTGAGCACGGAACGTGGCTGGGGGAGGAGGTGGTGCGCCGCCTCGGCAACGCCCTGCTGGCGCCCACGATTCGTGTGGGGGTTTCGGAGCACCACATGGCATTCCCCGGCTCCCTGAGCCTCGAGCCGCAGACCTTCGTGGCTGTCTGCAGAGACTACTGCCGAAGCCTCTCGAGGCACGGCTTCACGAAGATCTGCATGCTTCCCACCCACGGTGGCAACTTTCAGCCGCTGGACGGGGCGCTGGCAGAGCTGAACGAGGCCGCAGTGGGGGAGTGCGTGGTTCGCGCCTACACGGACTTCATGGGTCTCTTCGCCGTCTGGAAGAGGGCTGTAGCGGCCGCTGGAGGTCCAGTCGAGCACGTGGGGGGACACGCCGACATCGCCGAGAGCTCGCTCATGCTGGTCATGCACCCCGAGCTGGTGAAGGAGGAGGAGGCGACCGCAGGATATCGGCCGGACGGAAGCAGGGAGGAGTTCGAACGGCTCATCGGCGCTGGCTTTCGACAAGCGACGCCGACGGGAATCCTGGGTGACGCGCGGGGAATGAGCCGAGCGATCGGCCTGCGATGTCTCAATGACCTCGCTGACACCATCGCCCGGCATTTCCGCCTCCCGGAATGAGTTGCGCCCGACCCGTTCCAGGGCCGGGCGCCGGGGGGGCTACCCCGTTTCCGAGCCGCCTCGTGGAAGCGGCCGACAGGATCAGTCGCCCATGGCCTCCGAGGAGTCCCGGGCGTCTCCTACCATGCTCATCCACCACTCAACCGTGACATCCATCGCCGCGGGCTTTGGCCGTCGAATGCGGACCCTGGCGAGCTCCGGCTTGGGAAGAGCTTCACGGGCCCGTCCAGGTCGTCTCCGCTCCGGCGCGGCAATCGGCGCCTGCCGGTGCTCCCTCAGACGCGGATCGACGGGCAAGCTCGGCCGGACCCTGTACTGCAAGCCAAGGAGCCTGAAGGCCGCTGCAAAGAGCGGCCCCGCCAGCATCCAGCCCAGGAACAGGGCGATTCCCCACCGCCAAAAGGACATCGGGCCTCCACGTTCGGAAACGAATGTTTCCAGGAACATTTGTTTCACGCATTGGAGCACGCAAGGGTTTTGTCATACGAGAATCCCACTGGAGAGAGCACTTGGCGGGCGTCAGCACACGGCCGCCTCCCCCTCTCCGACGGCGCAAGAAGATCCTTCGTCAGCGGGCCGAGGGCGACGGGGCGTCCCCGTGCGCGCCCTCGTCGAGGATGGTCGCGAGCACGTCGAGATCGATGTTGCCGCCCGAGACGACGCAGACGATCCTGCCACTGCCCGCCCCTCCGCTCAGGGCCGCCGCCACGCTGGCGGCCCCGGCGCCCTCGGCCACCACTCGGCCCCGAGCCACCAGGACGCGCATCGCCTCGCGGATCTGACTCAGCGTGGACACCAGCGATCCGGCGAGCGCCGCTCTGGCCAGCGGCCACATCTCCGGCAGCAGCTGCGCCGAGCCGATGCCGTCCACGAAGCTGGCGGCGTAGGGGACCCGGGTGGGCTTCCCGGCCGTGAGGGAGGCGGCGAGGGGCGCCGCGGTCTCGACCTCTGCGGCGTACACGGGTACTTGCGGGTGGGTAGCGGAAATGGCGCAGGCGATCCCACACGAGAGGCCGCCGCCGCCGAAGGGTACCACCACGGCGGCCACGTCGGGTAGGTCCTCGACGATCTCGAGCCCGATGGTCCCGTTGCCCGCGATCACGGCCGGATCGCTCACCGGGTGGATGAAGTGGCCGTCCAGCCCCGGATAGGCACGCTCCTCCAGAGCCTGCCACCACCGTTCGAAGGAGGTGGCGACCACCTTGCCACCGAGTCGTTCGATCGCCCGGATCTTGGTTCGTGGCGCGTGATCGGGAACCACGACGTGGCACGGGATCCCCAGCCGCCTGGCGTTCCACGCCACCCCTTGAGCCATGTTTCCCGCGCTGGCCGTGACCACGCCGTTGGCCAGCGCCGCGGGGTCGGCCATTGCCATGGCGTTCCCGGCACCGCGCAGCTTGAAAGACCCGATGGGCTGGAGGTTCTCGAGCTTCAGATAGATCTCTGCCGACCGGTCAGGGAGGCTCAACGGGACGAGAGGCGAGCGCATGACCTGCGGCTGGAGGCGTCCGGCCGCCGCCCGAATCTCTGCGATGTCCACCCACTCGATGGGATCCACGTCACTCCTCCCGCGCCGTCGCCAGGGCTGCCGACCGCCCCGCTGCCGAAGCTCGTCAGCCGCGAGGCGGACGGGGCGGACGTGCGCTGCCGGCGACCGCTGAGCTGCCTGGGGTCCGCCAGGTGCCGCCCGGGACCGTGACGGTATCCAAACACGAGCTCCGCCCGTATCGACCAAGATGGCTACGGGGCCCCGCCGGGGGGAGGGATATCGGGCGGTGGCACGCGGACCTTGACCCGCAACGCCCATTGTGACTCTTGTTCGGGCCATGCCCACACGCACGCAAGAGGGACCTGTCCGTGGCTCTGCCGAGGCAGCCGCGGGGGCCGGCCTAGGCACCTTCGGGGGGGTCTTCACACCGTCGATCCTGACGATTCTCGGCGTGATCATGTATTTGCGGTTCGGTTGGGTGGTGGGAAACGTGGGCCTTTGGGGCACACTGGTCATCGTCACCATCTCCACCCTCATCACCTTCCTGACCGCGCTGTCCATCTCGGAGATCGCCACCGATCGGCGGGTGCGGGTGGGAGGGGCCTACTACATGATCAGCCGTGCCCTCGGCATCGAGACCGGGGGTGCGGTGGGGATCCCGCTGTACCTGGCCCAGGCCCTGTCCATCGCGCTCTACACCGTGGGGTTCGCCGAGTCGGTGGCGCGCTCGTTTCCGGGAGTGAACGAGAAGGCCGTCGGCCTGATCACCACGGTGCTGGTAGGCGTGCTGGCACTGCGCTCGGCACGGATCGCCATACGGGCACAGTACTTCATCATGGGGGCCATCGCTTTGTCTCTGGTCTCCCTGGTGGCTGGCATGCCGGCAGGGCCCCTGCCGCCGGCTTCCGGGCCCGCGCCGGAGCTCGTGGGTTTCTGGACGGTGTTCGCGGTGTTCTTCCCAGCCGTCACCGGAATCATGGCCGGGGTGAACATGTCGGGGGATCTGAGAAACCCGGCCCGCTCCATCCCGTTGGGGACGCTCTCGGCCATCGGCGTGGGCTACGTGATCTACATGTCGTTGCCCGTGCTGCTGGCCTTCCGCGCGGATGCGGCCAGCCTCATGGGTGACCCGCTCATCATGCGGCGGATGGCGCTCTGGGGCGACGCGATCCTGTTGGGGGTTTGGGGCGCGACCCTGTCGTCGGCGGTGGGAAGCGTGCTGGCCGCCCCCCGCGTCCTCCAGGCGCTGGCCCATGACGGGGTGCTGCCCGGCGCCCTGCGCTGGCTGTCCAAGGGGAGCGGCCCGAGCGACGAGCCTCGCCTGGGAACCGCGTTCACGATCGGCGTGGCCCTCGCGGCCGTCGCCCTGGGCGACCTCGACGTGATCGCGCCCGTGCTGACCATGTTCTTCCTGACCACCTACCTGGTGCTGAACGTCGCGGCGGGCACGGAGCGCCTGCTGGCGAGCCCGTCGTTCCGTCCGTCCTTCCGCGTGCATTGGCTCCTGTCCTTCCTCGGCGCGACCGGTTGTCTGGTCGCCATGTTCCTGGTGAACGCCGTGGCGACGGTGGTCTCGGGCGTGGTGGTCCTGGGGGTGTACCTGTGGCTCGAGCGCAGAGGGCTGGAGGCCACCTGGGGGGACGTGCGGCACGGCATCTGGATGGCCATGGTCCGCGGGGGTGTCCTCCGCGTGGGCCTCGACTCGGAGCCCAAGAACTGGCGGCCCCACAGCCTCGTGCTCTCGGGCGCGCCGACGCAGCGGTGGAACCTGATCGAGTTGGCCGAGGCCGTGTCACACAGCCGCGGTCTCATCACCGTGGCCAGCGTGCTCCCGCAGGGGTCTCGCGAAGCGGGGCGCATGACCGCCCTCGAAGGAACGGTGCGGGAGTACCTCGCTCGCCGGGGCGTGGAGGCGATGGTGCGTCTGGTGGCGGCCCCCAACCCCTTCGAAGGCGCGGAGCAGCTCGTCCAGACGTATGGACTGGGTGCCCTGGTCCCCAACACGGTGATCCTGGGCGACAGTGAGCGGCCGGAGCATCTGGAGCGCTACTGTCAGATGATCGACACGTTCCATCAGCTGCGCCGCAACGTGATCATCCTCCGGGAGTCCGACGACCGTGGCTTCGGCGACCGGCTCCGGATCGATGTCTGGTGGGGCGGGCTCGAACGGAACGGCGGGCTCATGATGCTGCTGGCCTATCTGCTGCGCACCCACGTAGGGTGGCGGGGAGCCGAGGTGCGGTTGAAGCTGGTCGTGCCCGACGAGATCGCCGCCGACTCCGCGCGCAAGAACCTGCGCGAGCTGGTCAGGGGGCTGCGCATCGGCGCCCACCCCGAGGTGCTCGTGGCGGCCGGCCGTCCCTTCGACCAGATCCTGCGCGCGTCCTCCGCCGACGCGGACCTGGTGTTCATGGGGTTGGCGCAGCCGGGGGACGGCTTTCCCGCCTACATCGCCAGTCTGCAGGAGCGCACCCACGGACTTCCCACCACCGCGTTCGTCCTGGCGGCGGAGGACGTCGCCTTCGGCGAGGTCTTGCGGTAGGGTGGGCCCTCTGTGGGATCGGCGGCCCGCCGAGACGGTGGCTACCAGGCCTTTGCAGTCACCACACTAGTAGGCGCCCACGTCGGTGGTCACGAGCTCGATGACGCCTGCCGGGTTGTCGGTGCCGTACCGATCCCTGGCCAAGGCGGGGGGAATGAGCCGCACCTCGACCACGTCCCGGGCCCGCACGGAGGCGAGCGTTCCCGCTCCCCCGAGGGGCAGTCGGTTCATGTAGACCGTGGGCATCGAAGAGTCGTCACCACCGTCGTCGGTCCCTCCCGGTCCGAACCAGGTGGGCCGCACCCGGCCGATGACGTCGTAGAGCGTGCTCTCACCCGCGGCACTCAGCTCGGAGCGTGTGATGACGCGGTCCCGGCTAGTGGCGTCGCGGGGTGCGGTTGCACACGCCGAGAGGCCCACCGTGACCGCGAGGGCCCAAGCTGCTGCGATCGAAACCCCCTGCTCCCTGATCATCCTCGCCTCCTCCGCTTCCCCAGGAGCTCACGCCGTGGGGGGACTGCAGCTCAACGTACGCGCCCGGGCGTGGGGCGCTTACCGGCGGCCGGCCCCTTGATGCCCGGACCGCGGTGACTCCATCTTGGACCGCTCACGGTCGTCGACGGGGGAGGAGGGGGGGATCATGAAGTCGTTCTTCACGCTGGATCGAGACCACCGCAACACGGGCGGGCCGATCACCCGAAGACTCCAGCTCACCGGATGGCCGATCCCGATTCTGACGGTCACGGCCGCCCTGTGCTCATCGGCCGAGGCCCAGTCCCGCGAACAGATGGCGCGGGCCGGCGAACACGTCCAGGAGGCCTTCCAGGCTCGCGAAGACGGCGATCCGACCACTTTCCTGGACCAGTTGCGTGAGGCCGAGAAGCTGCGTCCGGGCCACCCCGAGCTCATCTACTACATCGCCGTCGGTCAGACTCTTACCGGGGACACCAGGGGCGCTGTCGAGTCACTGGAGCGCGTGGCGAACATGGGTCTCGGGCTTCGGGCAGACGCGGATCCCGACTTCGACGTGCTGACCGAAGACCCGGCCTTCCTGGCCGTACTCGAGAAGCTCCGCGAGAACCGCAGGGCGAGGGGGACCTCTACGACGGCATTCACCATCGCCAGTGCGCCCACGTTCGTCCCCGAGGGAATTGCGTACGATCCACGGGACGGGTCGTTCTACGTGGGCAGCGTCCACGAGCGCCGGATCGTACGGGTGTCGGCGGACGGCGTGGTGTCGGAGTTCGCGCCCGCGGCCTTCGCGGGGCTCATGAGCGTCATGGGCATGCAGGTGGATCCGGACGAGGGTGTGCTGTGGGTGTGCACGGCCGGTGTGGCCGAGACAGGTGGGCTCCGTGAGGATAATCTGGGCCGCTCCGCGGTGTTCAAGTTCGACCTGGAGTCGGGCCAACTCCTTCTCCACTACCACTTCTCCAACAGCGAGCAGCGCAGGGTGGTCGGGGATCTGGCCGTGGCGTCGGACGGAGAGGTCTACGTATCCGACGCTCGGGGGTCGGGGGTCCACCGCATCCGTGCCGGCGGCGACTTCCTGGAGACATTCGTCCAGCCCGGCGTCTTCCAATCGCCCCAGGGACTGGCACTTTCTTCCGATCAGCGGGGTCTCTACGTTGCGGACTATTCCAAAGGCGTCTACTACGTCCGCCGAGCGACGCGGGAGGCCGTGAGACTGTCACACCCCGAAAACCAGACCCTCCTCGGGATCGACGGCCTGGTGCGCGACGGCGACGCGCTGATCGCGGTCCAGAACGGCACCATGCCCCACCGCATTCTGAGGCTGGAGCTGTCCGGAGACGGGCGTGAGATCACCGAGGTTCGGGTCCTGGCCGCCAACCTTCCCGATTGGGACGAGCCGACACTGGGGCTCATGGTGGGCGACCGCTTCTACTACGTCGCCAATAGCCAGTGGAATCGCTTCGTGGACGGTGAGCTGCCTCCGCCGGAGGAGCTCGCCGATCCGAGAATCATGTGGCTGAACCCGCGATGACCGGGCTCAACTGAAGAGCGCTGATGACTCTAGAGACGCAGACCCAAACGGAAGAGCTCAACCCCTTCCTGATCGCACAGCAGCGGACCGGGTGGTCATCGTGGAGTTCCCCATCGAGACCAGCTCCGGCGAGGTCCGCAACTTCGTCGGCTACCGGGCGGTGCACAACAGGATCCGCGGTCCCGGCAAGGGTGGGATTCGGTACCACCCGGACGTCACGGCGGACGAGGTGCGGGCGCTGGCGTGCTGGATGACGTGGAAGACGGCAGTCGTGGACGTGCCGTTCGGCGGCGCGAAGGGTGGCGTGGTGTGCAACCCCAAAAGACTCAGCAAGAAGGACATCAAGAAGCTGACGCGGCGATACATCGCGGAGCTCGGCGATGAGATCGGCCCCTACACGGACATCCCGGCGCCGGACGTGAACACGAACGCGTCCACCATGGCGCTCATCTACGACACGTACGAGATGATGCACAGGGGGAAGAACAACCTGGGTGTGGTCACCGGGAAGCCCGTGCACATCGGAGGGTCCCTGGGACGGCGCGAGGCCACGTCTCGAGGCGGCCTGTTCGTGACCCAGCGGGCCATCGAGCGGGGCATCCTGCCGGGTGTCGATCGGCGCCGAGCTCTTCCACGCGGAAGGAGCCAAGATCATCGCCGTCAGCGATTCCCGTGGCGGGATCCACTGCCCCGACGGACTGGACCCGGCGGCCGCCATCGCCCACAAAGCCGAGACCGGCTCGGTCGTGGGCCTCGAGGGTTGCGAGACCGTGACCAACGAGGAGCTGCTGGCGCTCCCGTGTGACATCCTCGTCCCGGCGGCGCTGGAGAACCAGATCCGGGGCGACAACGCGCCTGACGTCCAGGCTCGACTCGTGCTCGAGCTCGCCAACGGGCCCACGACGCCCGAGGCGGACCGCATCCTCCTTGAACGTGGCGTCCCGGTGCTCCCGGACATCCTGGCGAACGCTGGTGGCGTGACGGTCAGCTACTTCGAGTGGGTGCAGAACAACGAGAACGAGCAGTGGGACGAGGACGAGGTCAACGCCAAGCTCCACAGGAAGATGGTTCGGGCCACCGATGGCGTGTTGGACAAGCAGCTGGAGATCAATGGGGGCCTCGGCGAAATCGAGTCCAGGCGACGGCAGTACGGCAGGGACGGTGGCCCCCCCCTGCAATCCGTGGATCTGCGCACGGCTGCGTACGTCCTGGCCGTGGTGCGCGTAGCCCGGGTGGCGTTGGACAGGGGCATCTGGCCGTAACGAAGCCGGGAAAGGCGCTCGCCGGCGGCGGCGCCGCTACTGGATCGCGTCCTCGGGGCGCTGCCCGCTCCCGGATCCGTCCGCAGCGGTAGCGTCCACCTCGGCCTCGGGCCCTGCAGGCGGCGCGGGCTCCTCCGCCGCGGCGCCTGCGTCGTCCCCTTGCGCGGCGAGCTCGGCGGCTCCGTCCAGAGGGCCGGGCGCGTCGGTGAGGGCTCCCGAGGCTTCGGTGTGCCCCCCGACGAGAGGCAAGGCGTCCGCGTCGGTGACCACCTCTCCGGTCTCCGGGTTGATCACCGTCGACCAACCCATCCTCACGCGGGCGGCCGGGCGGGGAGGCAGGTCGGCCTCGGGCGCAGCGGGCGTGCCCACCTCGGCCAGGGCAGTCCCGATCACCACCGGATCCGGAGATTCCGGATTGGAATCCGGGTCCGCTGGGCCTTCCGCCGCGACGACGCGCGCCCTCTCCTCCTCGATATGCTCCAGCTCCCGGAGCAGGACGGTGTGGAGATTGTTGAGAATCCGGCTCCGCCTCTCGTCGAGGCGCTCCAGGATCCTGTGGCGCTCGTCGATCTGGATGCGGAGCTTGCTGCTCATGCGCTCCAGCTCGATGCGCGCCGCCTCTGCGTGCGCCCGGGCCTCCTCCTCGGCGGTCTGCCGGATCCGGGCAGCGTCCGCTTCTGCCAGGGCCCGCAGGGAGTCGGCCTCGGTGGTGGATCGCTCCCGCAGGGTCTCCACCTCCTGCTTGACCTCGTCGCGAATCAGGCGGGCGTCCTTGCGCGCCTGCTCGATGGCTGCCTGGGCCTCGTCGTGAGCCGAACGCGCTTCGGTCTCCGACCTCTCGGCGGTTGCGCGTGCCTCGTCGCGAAGCTGGCGGGCTTCCGTCTCGGCCCGCTCGAGCTCTTCGCGAGCTCTCTCGCGCGTTTTTCGAGCGTCGCGCTTGGCCCGCTCTCTGAGCGCCTTCGAGACCTTGACGGCCTCGTCGCGCGTACGCCGCGACTCCTGAAGCGCCTCTTCCAGGAGCGCTTCGACGGAGGAAGCCGTGCTCCGACGCTCCTCCCTGGCCCACGCCTCGGTTCGTGAGAGGATGTCCTCGGCCTCGGCCGTGGCCTGATCCTTCACGCGGGCGGCCTCTTCGGCGGCCGAGTTGCGGTTCTTTCGCGCGAACGCCTCGGCCTCCTGCCGGGCCTTCTGGGCCTCCAGCTCGGCCGTTGCGCGGAGGGCGCTGGCCGCTTGTCGCGCCTCGGTCAGCGTCGCCTCGGTCTCGGCCGTGAGGCGGACGCGCCGATCATCGATCTCCTTGGCCAGCTTCTTCCTGATGCCGTTGAGCCCCTGCCGCATCTGACGGGCATCTTCGTCGAGGCGGGCCACTTCCTCGCGGGCTGCGCGCAGTAGCGCCTCCGCCTCGCGGGAGGCCTGCACCCGGAGCCGTGCGGCTTCCTCCGCGGCCTCGCTCTGCGTCTCCGCCCGGAGCGCCTGGGCCGCGACCAGCGCCTCCTGGACGGCCCACGCCCGGCCTTCATGGAAGAAGACCTTCTTGGCCAGCTCGTTGACGCGGCTCTCGAGGGAGGTGTTCTGAGCCTGGACCTGCTCCAGGTGATTCGCGGCGGAGTCCAGAAGGGATTGGACGACCTCTGGGTCGTAGCCCCGGACGACGCGCTGCAGGGACGCGGCTCGCTGCCGGACGACTTCCGGGGTCAGGTCGGACGGTGGACTCGTGGTGGGTTCCTTGGGGGGAGCTCCGACCTCGTCCATGCTCGCTCTCGGCCACGGGGGGTTCCAGGTCGCGCCTTGCCGGCTGGCCTATAGATAGGGCCGAACGCCATCGGGTGAAAGGCCGTAGCCGGGCGCCGCCGTCCTGGGTATCCTTAGGCGCCGCTCCGAGCGCCGGAGGCCTCTGTTGCAGCGTGCCGTCATCGGCTGCAGCAGTCGGCTCCGGCGTGGGAGTGGCAGTCTTTTGCAGGCAAGCGCGCACGCATAGATGGTCGAAACGAGAGGAGGGGCCCGTGGGGGTTCGCATGTGGTTGGTCGTGGCGGCGTTGGGGCTCATGCTACCGCAGGATGGCGAGGCACAACGGCGCGGCGGGCGGGGGGCCATCGAGCTCAGTCCCATCGTCGGGTACCAGTGGGGCGGGGGTGGGCAGGTGCGCCGCGGCGAGACGCGGGGTGACATCAAGTTCGCCGGCTCTGCCGCCTATGGGATCCTCGCCGATTTCGAGGTCCGGAGGGGCGCCTGGGTGGAGGCGGTGGTGTACGCCCAGCCCACCACCCTCCGCTTCAACGAGGTGGGGAGCACGGAGACCCGCGAGATCCCTCACACCAATTGGTACTACCACATCGGTGGCCTCTACGAGGCCATCAACGCCGGTAACGTGAAGCCGTTTGCCGTGATCACGCTGGGAGCCACGCAAGCGAATCCCAGGGCCGACGGCATAGGAAGCGACTGGTTCTTCTCCTTCTCGTTCGGGGGCGGCCTGAAGGCGTACTTCTCGGAGCGCGTGGCTTTTCGGGCCCAGGCCCGTGCGTGGGTCAGCGCGCTCTCCGGCGGGACGGGGTTCTACCTGGGCACGGGTGGCGCCGGCGTCTCCACGTGGATCGGTGAGACCTCCACACAGGGCGAGATCTCCGCAGGCCTGTCCTTCGTGCTCTGATGGACGTTCGAAGGACTCGTTGGGTGGCGACGCGGGCGGCCACCATCGGCGGGGCCGCTCTCGCGGCATCGCTCGCGGCACCACTCGCCGCACAGCAGCTGACCGTCCCGGAGATCGACGAGCTGGTCGCGGCCCAGACCCAGAGGGCGTTCGCCAACTACCACGAGCTGCTCAGCCTTGCCAACGACGCCCACGTGACGGAGGACATGCTTCGGATCGTGGGCTGGCTGGAGGGGGCCTTCGACGACCGGGGCTTCGAGACAGAGCGTCTGCCGACCCCGGGCAGCCCGCTGCTCCTCGCGGAGCGTCACTTCCCCGGCGCCGAGCGGACGGTGCTCGTGTATCTGCAGTCCGACGGTCAGCCGGTGGACCCTGCGGAGTGGTTTCAGGACAGTCCGTACGAGCCCGTCCTCAAGGAGCGCGGCCCCGACGGTGACTGGCGCATGATTCCCTGGGAGCGACTTCATGGCGACTGGGATCCGGACTGGAGGGTCTTCGCCCGGTCCGCCTCGGACTCCAAGGGACCGATCGTCCAGTTCCTCACGGCGTTGGACGCCATGGACGCCGGGGGCGTCGTGCCCGACGTCAACCTGAAGGTCATCGTCGACACCGAAGAGGAGATGGGCTCACCGAACCTCCCGGACGCCGTCACCCGGTACCGGCACCGTCTTGCCGCCGACATGCTGATCATCCTCGACGGCCCTCCGCACGTGTCCAACCGGCCCACGCTCAAGTTCGGCAACCGGGGCATCTCCCGCTTCACGCTCACCACCTACGGTCCCCGGGTGCCGCAGCACAGCGGCCACTACGGCAACTACGCACCGAACCCGGCGATCCGCCTCGCCGCGATACTGGCGTCCATGAAGGACGAAGACGGACGGGTGACGATCCCGGGCTTCTACGATGGCGTCGAGCTCGACGCCGAGACCCGCCAGATCCTGGACGCGGTGCCGGACGACGAGGACGAGATCCACGACCGGCTGGGGATCGCTCGGCCCGATCAGGTGGCCGGCAGCCTGCAGGAGGCCGTTCAATACCCGTCGCTCAACGTCCGCGGCCTTCGGTCGGGTTGGGTGGGTGAGGAGGCCCGCACGATCGTGCCGGCCACGGCCGTGGCCGAGGTCGACGTGCGCCTGGTCGTGGAAAGCGACCCCGAGCGTCTCATGGGTTTGATCAAGGGTCACATCGAGGAGCTCGGCTACTACGTAATCGATCGAGTGCCCACGGAGGACGAGCGTCGGACCCATCCGAGGATCGCGACGTTCACGTGGGGCGTATCGTACCTGGCCTACCGGACGGACTTCGACGCCGAGCCCGGTCGGTGGCTGAGGGCCAGCATGCGGCACCTCTACGGACGCGAGCCCATTCTGATCCGGACTTCCGGTGGCTCGGTGCCGATCGCGCCCTTCGTGCAGACGCTGGGCATTCCCGCCGTGGGCGTCCCCACCGTGAACGGCGACAACAACCAGCACAGCCCGAACGAGAACCTGCGGGTGGGGAGCTTCGTCGAGGGCGTCCGTGTCATGCTCGCCTTCCTCGCTCAGGAGCTTCCCGGCGACGTCAGCTGAAGAAGCTCCGGCCGGACGCCGCTGGCGGAGAGCTTCCGCCGCCGTCAGCCGGGCTCGACCCGGGCCCCGGGTCGACGCGGTGACGCACCTTGCGGGGAGGAACACGGTCGTACAGGCCGGGGGCGACACGCTGCGGCGCGGCTGGCAATGGAACCCGACTGTCCGGATACGCGTTGGACCACGCACGACGGTGGCCGTCGCCCTGCGCTAGAGATTCTGAGAGGGATCGCTTCGACGAGGCGCTCGCGACGGGCCGGGTCAGACGGAGTGGTGCCGGAGGATGCGGGCACCCGACCGAAAGAACCGGCGGCCGGGACCGTACACTTGACGTGGCTGGTGCGCGCGGCGTATACATGGGTACGTATAGAAAAGTTTTTTTCACACCTGTCCCACTGACGCCACATGGAAGAGTCCCTCCACCAGTTCTACGGTAGCTTCAGTCGACGCGAGCGTGAGATCATGGACGCGGTATACCGTCTCGGAGAGGCCGGCGCGGCCGACGTGGCCCGCCATCTCGACGACCAGGACGGATACGACTCCATCCGCGTGATCCTCGGCATCCTCGAGAAGAAGGGCTTCCTGCGGCACCGCCGCGAAGGAAAGCGCCACGTCTACCAGCCCACCGTCTCCAGGGACCGGGCGACCCGCTTCGCCCTGTCCCACGTCATGCGGACGTTCTTCCAGGGCTCTCCTTCCAGCGCCATTCTGGCCCTTCTGGACATGTCCTCCGAGAGGCTGTCTCCCGAGGAGTTGGAGGAGATCGCCTCGAGGATCGAGGACGCCACCCGGGAGAAGGCGTAGGCCTCGGCGCTCATCATGGAGATTCTCCAGCCTGCGTTGCTGCCCGGTTGGGCAGCCGAGATCGGCGTCATCCTTCTCGTGAAGGGCTCCCTGCTGTTGGCCGCGGCGTGGATGCTCGCCCGCGTCTGCCGCGGGGGGACGGCCGCGACCCGCTGCGCGGTGTGGACCGCAGGTCTGGCGGCTCTCCTGGCGTTGCCCGTGATCCCGCTGGTGGCACCGGGCACGAACCTGGGGTGGGTGGACAGCTCGCTCGTCGCCCTGGGAGTGCCTCGGGCCCTGGCGACGACGGCCCCGGCGATTGCTCCGACGACCAGCGTCGTGGCGAGTCCCTCCGGTGGCGAAGCCGTGCGGGGGCTGGCCGGGCCCGCTCAGGTCCTGCTCGCCGTCTGGGCCCTGGGCGCTTTGCTGCTCGTGGCACGATTGTCTCTGGACTGGGGACGGATCCTCCGAATCACGGCCCGCGCCACGGCGGGAGTTACCTGCCGGGAGCTGACGAGACGCGCCACGGTCATGGCCCGCCGTCAGGGCGTGACGCGCCAGGTCCGCGTCGTGGTCAGCGACGAGATGCGCATACCGGTCACGTGGGGGATCTGGCGCCCAGTGGTCTTATTGCCGAGGGACGCCCGAGACTGGAGCCGGAGCCAGCTCGACGCCGTGCTCCTGCACGAGTTGGCCCACGTCCAGCGTTGGGACTACCCGAAGCACCTGTTGTCCGAGCTGGCCCGGGCCTTGTATTGGCCGAACCCGCTGGCGTGGCTGGCCATTTCCCGGGCACGCATGGAGCGTGAGCGGGCCTGCGACGATACGGCGCTCCGCCTGGGCGCGACGTCGGCGGACTACGCGAGGCTGCTGCTACAGCTCGCCCGGGTTCTCGCTGGCGCCCGGGTGGCTCGCGGCGCCATGGCACTGGCCCGCTCGTCCATCCTGAGTACGCGGATCGACGGCGTCCTGGACCCGGGGTTGGACCGCCGTCCTGCCGCCCCCGCCCATGTGTTCCTCTCGGTGGCCTTCCTGGTGGCCGTGAGCGTGCCCGTGGGCACGGTGCGGGTGTGGGCCAGTCCGCCGCGGACGCCCGCCGACTGGGTGGCGATCATGGATCGGCCCGAGCCCGAGGTGCGGCTGGCCGCGGTGAGCGTGCTGGAGGCCCACGGCTCCGGCGACGGGGTGGCCGCGCTGTCGCGGGCGCTGACCGACGAAGACCCGATCGTGCGCCGTACGGCGGCCCGAGCGCTGGGTCGGGTCGGGGACGCCCGCGCAGTGCCCGCGCTGGTGGGCGTGGTCACGGGCAGCCACGGGGACCTCCACCAGAAGCGGATCGCCACCGAGGCGCTGAGGGCGATCGATGAGCGTGCCGCCTCGGAGGCGTTGGCGGCCCAGCTGTCCCACCATGGCCCGGGGACCCGGGCTCTGACGCCGGTGGTGGGAGCGGTGGCTTCGCCCGATCCGTCGGTCTGGGAGCCGGTGGTTCGCATCCTCTCCGAGGATCCGGACCCGGAGGCTCGCTCCTTGGCCGCGGCGGTGCTGGTGGAGCTCGGATGCGACGCCGCGATTCCGGCGCTCCTGGAAGCGACGCAGGACGCGAATGCAGTGGTGCGGCTGGCGGCGGTCAACGCCTTGGCCGCGTTCGATACCTGGCCGGTCAAGAGGGCCATGGCCCGGCTGGCGGACGAGGATCCGGACGCGGAGGTGCGGCAAGCAGCGAGCGCGGCGTTGGAGTGCGACGACGGACGGGTGGCGATCTGGAAGTAGGACCGGCGCTGGCGTGGCACTCGGAAGACATCCGGGCGGTGCGATCACGGTCGCCCCGTGCGCCGTTTCGACGGTCGCGCGGACTCGGGTGGGGTGGTCACGCGGTGGGGGAAGGAGACGCCCGGGTGTTTTCCTTGTCCAAATATGAAAAAAAACTTTCGTCACGGGTGTCCGGGGGCGGACACCGTGCCCATGGATCGGGGTCGGGGAGGTGGGGACGATGTGGGATCTGGGGATGTTGGGCAGCGTGGGGCTGGGGAAGGCGCTGGCAGTCGCCGTGGCCAGCGGGCTGAGCGTGGGAGCCGTGCAGGGAGACGGAGCGGAAGCCGGGGGATCGTCGCGCACTGACGGGGACGATCGTAACGCCGTGCGAACCGAATTCGTGGTCGAGCGCGCGAGGGCCGACGTCCGGGTGGACGGGCGCATGGACGAAGCCGCCTGGACCAGCGGTCAGGTCATCCCGCTGCCGTACGAGTCGAACCCTGGTGACAACACGCCGGCACGGGTGGAAACGCGCTGCCTGGTGACGTTCGACGCGGCGAACCTGTACCTGGGGTGTCGGGCCATCGACCCGGATCCGGCTCGGATCCGGGCGTTCATCACGGATCGTGACGACATCGACAGTCACGACCGGGTCGTGTTCACCCTCGACCCCTTCAACGACGGACGTAGAGCCTTCGAGTTCGGCGTCTCGGCCCTGGGCGTCCAGTCCGACGCGGTGTTCAACCAGCAGGGCTCGGGGGACGGGGGAGGCGGCGGTGGAAACCGAGACGCTTCGTGGGACGCCATCTGGAGCTCGGCCGGCCGCGTGACGGGCGACGGGTTCGTGGTCGAGGCGGCCATACCCTTCAAGTCCCTGCGGTTCCCCAGCGACGCCGGCGTTCAGAGCTGGGGCTTCTTCGTCTCACGGTACTGGCCCCGGAGCGAGGCCGTGGAGACCCGCTCGATGCACTGGGACCGGAGCAACGCCTGCGAGCTCTGCCAGGCCAACGTGCTGACGGGATTCCAGGACATCGCGCCCGGAAGAAACCTGCAGTTCACACCGGCGGTCGTGGCCGGCCGCACGGATTCCAGATCGGCCCCCGATCAGGCCCTCGAGAACGGGAGCGCCACGTCGGAGCTGAGCCTGGACGCGCTCTGGGGGGTCACCTCGAACCTCACCGTCAACGTCACGCTCAACCCCGACTTCTCCCAGGTGGAAGCGGATGCACCCCAACTCGACGTGAACAATCGGTTCGGGCTCTTCTTCCCGGAGAAGCGGTCGTTCTTTCAGGAGGGCGGAGACTTCTTTGCCACGCCCATCCAGGCGCTCTTCACGCGCACCATCGTGAGCCCCGACTTCGGGGGAAAGCTCACCGGGAAGGCCGGCGCGAGCGCGCTGGGGGTCATGCTGGCCCGGGACGAGCTGCCGACGCTGACCTTTCCGGGAGCGGAGGGGTCGAGCGCCATTGCCCTGGACGACAAGGTGGTCACGGGAGTCGCCCGCCTCCGCCGGGACGTGGGATCCTCCAACAACGTCGGGGCGCTCCTGGTTACCCGGGAGGGAAGCCGATACTTCAACCGTGTGTTGGGCGCCGACGCGGTCATCCGCCCTCTCGGCGCTGTGACGGCCCGGGTGCAGGTCCTCCACTCCGAGACCAGCTACGCGCCGCCGATCGCGCTGGAGAACGATCAGCCGGAGGGTGCGTTCGGCGGCGACGCCGGACGACTGGAGGTGACGTACGAGACCCGGAGCTGGTTCGCTCGCACCTTCGTGGAACGCCTGTCGGACGGATTCCGGGCCGACGCCGGCTTCGTGAACCAGGTGGACGTGCAGCGGGCGAACCTCTGGCTCCGCCGGACCTTCTGGGGGGACGAGACCTGGTTCACCCGCATCAACCTCTCCGGTGGCTTCTGGCACAACGAGACTACCGCGGGGCTCCTGCTGGACGAGGGGGTGTGGCTCTCGTCCACGCTCCAGGGACCGGCCCAGAGCAACGTGTGGGTCAACCCCAACCTGCGGCAGGAGCAGTTCGAGGGCGTGACCCACACGTTTCCCCAGGTGTGGTTCGGTGGCGGCGTCGAGCCGAGCGGGGCAGTGAGCTTCGAGTTTTTCGGGAACGTGGGCCAGTCGGTCGACTATGCCAACGGTCGTCTGGCCGACCAGCTTCAGCTCAACCCACAGGTCGGGATCCGCATCGGGCCCCGCATCGACCTGCAGCTCCGCCACTCCTTCCGCCGGCTGAGCTTCGAGGGTCGGAGCGTCGTGGACGCAAACGTGTCTCAGCTGCGGGGGGTATACAACTTCACGCCTCGGACCTTCTTCCGGGCCATCGTCCAGCATCGGAGCACGGAGAGAGATCCGGATCTGTACCGGGACGACGTGGGGCGTTTCCGGCGCTCGGTCCTCACGCAGTTCCTGTTCTCGTACAAGCTGAACCCACAGAGCGTCCTCTTCGTGGGTTACGGAGATGCCCGGGAGGGCAGCACCGATCGGGACTTCCTCGTGTCCCCTCTGGTGCAGACCGATCGGACGTTCTTCGTCAAGGCGTCGTACGCGTGGCGCCCCTGAGCCGCTTGCATCGCGCCCAGCGCGGCCAGACGTTGCCGCATCGGCGGGCGTCCACGGAGGGTTGCCCGAAGCCTCAACGTCCGGAGGATGCCGCTGAGGACGCTCGTTTCCATCTTCCTCCTGCTGCTGGCTGCTGGCGATGGAGCCGCACAGGACGTCGAGGTATGGCCCTTCGCGGCCTACCGTTTCTGGGGCTCGATCCCGGTGGAGGAGGGACGCCTCCAGCTCCCCTCTTCGCTGGCCCTCGGCGGCGTCGTGAGCTATCGGGCTTGGGACGGGGCCACAGTGGAGATCCTCTACGCGCAGCAGGCGACCGAGCTTCAGCTGCGCCGCCCCGGATCGTTCGTGACCCGGATCTCCGACATCACGGTCCGGTACCTCCACGCCGGCGCCCAGTACCGGAGCCGGGCGCCGGGCACGAGGCCCTACCTCGTCTTCACCGTCGGCGTGACCCACCTCGATCCCCGGGAGGCGTCCCGCGCCCAGGCCTGGGGCCTCTCGGGAAGCACGGGGGCCGGGGTGACGTTCCCGCCGGCCCGTCCCGTGGCCGTGCGCCTGGAAGGGCGCCTCTGGGTGACCGCGGTGGGCGGTCCCGACGAGCTCTTCTGCACCTCCGGCTCCGGCTGCTTCGTGTCTGTGAGCAGCCCCCTCCTCTGGCAGGGCCAGCTCTCGGCCGGCATCCGATTCGCGTTCTAGCGACCAGTCTCCATAAGTTGCCGGCCGACCGCAGTCGCCGAAGGAGAGGCGGTCCGCGGAGGCACCACCTGGACGACGCCCTTCAGCCCCGGCGCGATCACGCGTGCGCGTATCTCTGTTCGTCACCTGCCTGGGAGATCACTTCTTCGCCGACGCCGTGCACGATGCCATCCACGTGCTCGAGGGTCTGGGTGTCCAGGTGGACGTCCCCGCTGGGCAGACCTGCTGCGGACAGCCGGCGTACAACGCCGGGTACATGACCGAGGCCGTTCGGGTGGCCCGGCACACCGTGAGGGTCCTGTCCGACGCGGGGCCCGTGGTCACGCCGTCGGGCAGCTGCGCCGCCATGATCCGCACGGTCTTTCCCCGGCTCCTGGCAAGTGACAGCGCGGCCGGAGCCGCCACCGACCTCGCTGCCCGCACGTGGGAGCTGTCCGAGTACATCGTGCGCCACCTGGGTCGGGAGCGCGTGGGCCAGGGTCTCCGTGGCCGGCGGATCGCCTATCACCATGGCTGCCACGCGCTCCGGGAGCTGGGCCTCCTGCACGAGCCCCTGACATTGCTCGAAGGCGCCGGCGCCACCGTCGTGGACTGGCCTGCGGATCGGGAGTGCTGCGGCTTCGGGGGGACGTTCTCGGTGAAGCTGCCACCGGTGTCGGCCGGTATGGCCGATCGCAAGCTCGATACGCTGCCCGACGCGGACCTCCTCACCTCGGCCGACCCGGGCTGCCTCCTGCAGCTGGACGGACGGGCCCGCCACCGTCGGATGGGCTTGACCGTGCGACACCTGGCCTCCGTCCTTCGGGAGGGGATGGATGGATCCGCGTAGCGCCCACTATCCCCGCCTGGCCCGGGAGACGCTGGAGCAGACCCCCGGCGTGCGAGACGCCGTCACCCAGGCAGCCCTCGCTTTCGACGCCCACCGTCTGAGAGCCTACGGCGAGGTGGACGTCGACGCGTGGCGTCGGTGGGCCGAGCAGGTCAAGAGCCACGTGCTCACTCACCTGGACACCTACCTCGAACAGGCGGAAGCTCGCCTCGTCGAGCACGGGGCGCACGTCCACTGGGCCGACGACGCAGCAGCTGCCCGAAGGGTCCTCGACGAGCTCGTGAGCCGGTACGGCGTCTCCCGGGTGGTGAAGGGTAAGAGCATGGTGAGCGAGGAGCTCGGGCTCAACGATCACCTGGCGTCCCAGGACGTGGAGGCGGTGGAGAGCGACCTGGGCGAGTACATCATTCAGCTCCTGGACGAGCCGCCGAGCCACATCCTCGGGCCCGCGATCCACCGGACGTTGGACGACATCCGCCGGATCTTCCACGAGGTTCACGGCACCGCACCGGAGGCGACGCCCGAGGAGCTCTGCGCCGCCGCGCGATCGACCCTCCGGGAGGTCTTCCTTTCGGCGGACATGGGCATCACGGGGGGCAACTTCGTCGTGGCCGAGACCGGGACGCTGGCGCTCATCGAGAACGAGGGCAACATCCGTATCTCCACGTCTGCACCGCGGGTCCACGTGGCGTTCGTGGGAATCGAGAAGCTCCTCCCGCGCTGGTCGGACCTGGCCGTGTTCCTACAGCTCACGGCCCGGGCCGCCACGGGCCAGCCGGTGGGCACGTTCGTCTCGCTGCTCCACGGCCCGGCCCGGGACGACGAGCCCGACGGGCCGGACGAGGTCCATGTGGTCTTCGTCGACAACGGGCGCAGCCGCGTCCTGGCGGATCCGGACGCCTGGGAGGCGCTGCGGTGCCTTCGTTGCGGGGCATGCCTCAACGTGTGCCCGGTCTATCGCCAGACCGGCGGTCACGCCTACGGCTACGTCTACTCCGGTCCGATCGGCGCCGTCCTGGCGCCCGGCCTGCTGGGACTGAGCGAGACGCTGCCCCTGCCGTTCGCGTCGAGCCTCTGCGGGGCGTGCGCCGAGGCGTGTCCCGTCCGGATTCCCATCCCGGAGCTTCTGCTGGCGTGGCGACGCAGGGCCGTGGACGAAGGATTGACCCCACGAGCCGAGCGCGCCGCCTTCCGGGCGTTCTCCGCCGTGGCGACCCGGCCGGGCCTCTACCGCGCCGCCGGCCGGCTGGTGGCGGCTACGGGGGGCCGCATGGCGCGCTACCTCCCGGTGCTCGGGTCGTGGGAGAGTGTTCGGGCCCCTCTCGACCCGTCAGGGGGCACGGTCCGGCGTGGGCCGCGCCATGGGGGCGCCGCGCAGCCATCCGACTCGGACCAGACGGGGGCGCCCGGGTCGGAGGTGGAGCCGGCTCCGTGAGAGACGACGTCCTGGCGCGGGTACGTGCCGCCCTCGCCGGCCGGGAGCGTTTCCCTCATCCCGGCGCGTCTCCGTCCACCGCCAGGGTGACCCCGGAGCCCGGAGACGTGGTCGACCGGTTCGCCGCGAGCTTCCAGGCCGCCGGCGGCGAGGTCGTGCGCCTCCCCGACGTGCAGCGAGCCCGTCAGTGGGTCGCCACCTTCGCGGCGGAGCTCACCGGCGTGGCTCAGAGCCCACTCCTGCCGCCCGCGCTGCGTGTGGAGGTGCCCGACGCGCCGCCCGAGCAGGCGGAGCTGGGCGTATCCCTGGCCCTGCACGCGGTGGCGGAGACCGGTTCCCTGCTGTTGAGCAGCGCCGAGGGCCGACTCCTGCAGCTCCTGCCGCCGACCCACCTGGTGTGGGTGCCCGTGGATCGAGTCCGGGACACCCTGGCCGAGGCTCTGGGAACGGAGGCGCCGGCGGACGTGTCGGCATTGGCCCTCCACTCGGGCCCGAGCAAGTCGGCAGACATCGGTCGGATCGTCGTCACCGGCGTCCACGGGCCGGCGCGCGTGATCGCGGCGGTGGTGGGCTAGGACCGGGGCGCGGGAGTTGGAGCGCCGCGCTCACCCGATCCGAGGACCGCCGGACCGGTCACCCCGCGGGTCCGGTCTATCGTGACAGCGTGAGGGTCCCAATGTCATTGAGGCCCGTGGGACATTGGAGCCGGTCCACCTGCAACAACCCTGACATCGTCCTGCCGTCGGTGCTGACCTCCATGGTGCCGAGCCAGTCCTCGCAGTCGTTCTCGATCAGCATGACGAGGCGGCCCGCCTGATCGATGGCGGCCTCCACGGGCGAGGGGGGGAGAAGCACGTCGATGGAGGCGTTGCCCGTGACCACGACGTCGTTTTGCGAAAAGGTGAACGAGGCAGCGAACGCATCCTCCCCCACCAAGTACGAGCCGTTCCATGTACCGCCCACCGCCGGAGGCTCGACGGGCGTCCCCGGATTCGTGCCGACGTCCTCACACGCGCTCGACACGACGGCGAGCGTCAGGACGGCCAGCAGCCAAGCACCGCGGTCTCGGGGGGACCGTCGGGGCAACGGCCCCGGGAGGGAGACAGCCGGGGAGGAACGGTGCTCGTTCATGGTGCTGGGCTTCCGGTTCGGGCAAAAGGGTCGGACGCGTGTCCGGTATCTACCTCTCGGGACCCAGGCGCGCCACCGGCGCCTCCGTGGCCACGAGACTCGTGCTATAGCGTCCGGCGGGACCGGGAGTTCCCAGCTACCTCCCGAGGCGCTTGGCCGGCGCGAACCGAGCCTCGATCTCGGCCCGCTCGCGCCATCGCTTGACAGCGAAGCCGGGCGCGGCGCTTCTTGAGGTCCGAGGCGGGGCGGCTGCCCGGCCCGGCCCCTCATTCCCCCAGACGCCAGCAGGTGCGAGGCCCATGACGCTCCGCCTTCGGGTGATCATCTTTCTGGTCGGTCTCCTGGCCCTGGCCGCGCTCAACATCCTCCTGGGCTTCCGCAGCAACGCGGTGCGCGACAATGGGCTCGCCATCCTGGAGCGGGCGCTTCAGCGGCAATTCCTGATCGTGGAGATGCAGGCCTCGGCGGAGGACCGAAGCCAGCAGGCCCGCGCCGTGGAAGTCTTCGTGGAAACGGGCATGAGCGGCCTGGCCCGGGACCAGCTGCCCGAGCTGGATCAGGACCTGGACGCCTTGGAGCAGGAGATCCAGCGCCTCGCCTCCGCCACGGATTCCGTGGCGTTGTCCAGCCTCGACCCCCTGGTCGAGACATTGGGCCGCATGAGGGTGGCCCTTGGCGAGCTCGAGGTCTTCCTCCGGCCCCCGGACACCCTGGCGGTGGAGCCTCCGGGCCAGCCCGGCGCGGCAGCGGTCGCGGCCGCTGCCGAGGCGCAGACCGGATCCGAGCCGGAGGCCGAGGCCGGATCCCCTGGTGACCAGCCACCCGTGGACGCTTTCGCCACGGATTCCGCGGCGGCGCCGCTCGAGCCCGTTGTCCCGCCGGCCACGACCTACCGGGTCGCGACCGAGGAGGCCTCGGGCCACCTCGCGGTTCTCGAGGCCGCGGGTAGGGACCGGATCCAGTTCATCACCGACGAGGTGAGGGCAGTGGCCCGCGCCACCGATCAGGTCTCCCTGGCCATCTTCCTGGCATCCAGCGTGCTGGCTCTGGCGATGGCTATCTGGTTCTTCTGGTACCTGACGACCCGGATGACGCAGCTGAGGGCGGGCGCCACCGAGCTGGGCGCGGGCCACCTCGACTACCGTATCGACGTGCGTGGCCGCGACGAGCTGAGCCAGCTCGCCAACGCCTTCAACGGCATGGCCGACAACCTCATGATGGCGCTCACGAAGGTCGAGGCGCTGCGAACCGCGGCGGAGGACGCCAACCGGGCCAAGAGCACGTTCCTGGCCAACATGAGCCATGAGCTGCGGACGCCCATGAACGCGATCATCGGGTATAGCGAAATGCTCATGGAGGATGCCGAAGACGAGGGGCTGGACAGCTTCACCCAGGACCTCAGCCGCATTCGGAGCGCCGGCAAGCACCTGCTCTCTCTCATCAACGACGTCCTCGACCTGTCGAAGATCGAGGCCGGCAAGGTGACGCTTCACCTGACCGACTTCTCGCCGAGCGAGCTCCTCGACGAGGTGGCCATGACCATCCGGCCGATGGCCTCCGCGAACGACAACGAGCTGATCGTCGAGGCGGATCCGGCGCTGGGCGAGATGCACGCCGACGAGACCAAGGTCCGGCAGACGCTTCTGAACCTCCTGTCCAATGCCTGCAAATTCACCAACCAGGGGACCGTGGCCGTGAAAGCCCGGCGGGAGACGGCCGAGGACTCCGACTGGATCATCTTCAGTGTCGAGGACACCGGGATCGGCATGACGGAGGAGCAGTGCGAGGAGGTGTTCGACGAGTTTACGCAGGCCGACTCGTCGACGACGAAGGAGTACGGGGGCACCGGTTTGGGCCTGCCCATCAGCCAGAAGATGTGCCGGCTCTTGGGGGGCGACATCACCGTGGACAGCACCGTCGGGGCGGGCACCACCTTCACGGTGCGTCTGCCCGCTGACGTGGAGGCGCCCGCGGCGGAGCTGCAGGCGCCACCGACACCGCTCGTGTCGGCGGCCGAAGCCGCCGAGACGGCAGCGGCGCTGGCAGGAGCGGCGGACGTCGACGAAGAGGCGCCGCTGGTGCTCGTCATCGACGACGACCCGGAAGCACGCGAGCTGATCATGCGCTACCTGGTCAAGGAGGGCTTTCGGGTGCTGACGGCCTCCGAGGGGCGGCACGGCCTCGAGCTGGCGAGGGCCCTGCGGCCCACGGCCGTGACCCTCGACGTCATCATGCCCGGCATGGATGGCTGGTCGGTCCTCGCCGCTCTCAAGCACTCGCCCAAGACGGTGGACATTCCCGTGATCATGGTGACGACCCTGGACGAGGAGCGCAGCGCGGGCATCGCCCTGGGCGCCTACGAGTACATGACCAAGCCCGTGGACGCGACGCGTCTGGTCGGGCTGATTCACGAGCTGCAGGACGGTGTGCCCGGTAGCGTGCTGGTGGTGGAGGACGACGACGCGACGCGTCGGCTCATGCAGCGGGCCCTCGAGGACGCGGGGTGGGACGTCACCGAGGCGGAGAACGGAAAGGTGGCGCTGGAGGCTCTCGATGAGGCCCCCCCAGACCTGGTGGTGCTGGACCTCATCATGCCCGAGATGGACGGATTCGAATTCCTGGACGAGCTGCGGTCTCGCGAGGGTGGATACCGTATTCCGGTGCTCGTCGTGACGGCCAAGGACCTGACGGCCGACGACCGCGCCCGTCTAGGCGGCTACATCACGACCGTCTTCAAGAAGGACGAGGTGCCTGAGGAGGACTTCCTCGCCGAGCTGACCCGGCAGGTGCGGGAGGTCTCCGACCACGGGTGACGAGGCGTCCGACGGACCCAGAGGGCGGACGCCCGGCGCGCCGACGCGGATCATGATCACGAGAGCGTGGGAAGGCATGAACAAGATACTGCTTGTCGAGGACAACGAGATGAACCGCGACATGCTTTCCCGGCGGCTGGCCAGGAAGGGCTACGAGGTGATCGTGGCCGTGGACGGCCGAGAGGGCGTCGACATGGCCCGGAGCGAGACGCCGGACCTGATCCTCATGGACATGAGCCTTCCGGTCATGGACGGCTGGGAGGCGTCGCGGACCCTCAAGGCGGACGGGAAGACGCGGCCCATCCCCATCATCGCCCTGACGGCCCACGCGCTGTCGGAGGATCGCCAGAGCGCCCTCGACGCGGGCTGTGACGACTACGACACGAAGCCCGTGGACTTGAAGCGGCTGCTGGGGAAGATGGAAGCGCTTCTTTGTTGATCCCCGCGCTCGGGACCGGACGTGGCAGGGTCAGAAGGCCTCGCCGATGTTCAGGTAGAAGCCCGTCGACCCGGTGTCGATGCCGTAGCCGAGGTCGGCCCGGATGAAGAGCGTCTCCCGGGGGCTGATCAGGAACCGGACGCCACCGCCCACCGACGCCTTGAACCCGTCGAGCTGAAGGTCGCCCCATCGGTCCGCCACTTGGCCGATGCCCCCGAACGCCACCCATCCCAGCTTCCAGAAAGCCGGTCCCCGGTACTCACCCTGCAGGGCCAGCATCTGTCTGTCGGTGAACCGTCCCTGGAAGTATCCCCTCAACAGCTGGTCACCACCGACCTGAGGGAGCTGGTCGAAGGGCGGGGTGCCGCTGGTGGCCCATCCCAGGCCCCGGAGGGCCAGGACTCTTCGTTCACCCAACGGTAGGTAGCGCCGGAGGTCCAGCAGGTAGGCGCCGTACCCGAAATCGCTTCCCCACGCCTCGGAGTGGAAGGTGGCGCGCAGCTGGTGGAAGCTGCCCCGCGTCGGGAAGGTGGTGCTGGACCGCGTGTCACGCGTGGCCACCAGCCCCAACCCCAGGCTCCAGCCGTCCTGCGAGCCCGGGACCTCACCGGTCTCCAGCAGCCCTCCCTCCTGAACCTCCGTGATGCTTCGCTGCACCGCACGGGCACTGATTCCCGCGTACCATCCCCGGGTCAACTCCCGCTGCGCGTCCGTGGTGAGGACGTTGATCCGCTCCCGCGTGTAGTCCTCCTCGGCATCGTCGGGCGTGTCGTTGCCGATGCCCCAGAACTTGGTGGGGAACTTCGTGTAGCCGATGTCACCGAGCAGACGGTACCGGGTGCCACCCAGGAAGAGCTCTCCCCGAAGCAGGGTGATGATCTGGCTCTTGACGGTATAGACGGCGATGAGCTGAAAGACGGAGGGGGGCACCACCACGTCCGGTGGACTCTGGGTGAGGCGGGTGTAGTAGTTGGCCGCCAGGCCGAAGCCGAGTCCCGTCTCGGGCTCGTAGAACAGGACCGGGAGGGGCACCAAGGTGTTGCCGTCCTCGACGGGAGCCTCCTGGCCGCTCTCCGTCACCTCCTGGGTCCGTGATGTGCCCTGTTGGCCCGCCACCGGCTGCGACAGGAGTGCCAGGGCGAGGAACCCCATCGCGACAGCCCAACGACGACGCGGCCGCACGGCGGCCACGCCCGGCAGAGAGTCGAGCTGCACAACCGCATGAATCCTCATGGGTCCAAGCTGGATTCGGGATCGGGCGCGGCCGTCGGGTAAGCGAGAAGAGGGCCGTTGGACTAGGGTCGCTCCAACTGGAGACGCTCGTTGCCGATGAGCTCGGTCAATCGCCGCACCGTCTCGTCCCGCTCCCGGATCTCGTCCACGAGCTTCTGCACCGCCGCGGCCTCGAGACGCGCTGTCGTGGGGGACGAGTTGCGCGCTTCGTCCAGTCGAAGCTGGGCGGCGTCCAGGTCCGGCTCCTCCGTGAGCAGCAGGTAGAGCATGGCGATCTTGACCTCGGCCTCGGCGAACTGCTCGGGCGGGACATCCTCCTCAGTGGCGGCCTCGCCGTAGAGCCTCCGTGCCTCCGCCCAATCCCCGTTCGCCGCAGCCTGGTCTCCCAGCTCCATGAACGTGAGCTCGCGCTCCGGTTCCGGCTCGGGTTCGGGCTCGGGCTCGGGCTCCGGGAGGAGCTCCGGCCCGGGGTCGGCGGACTCCGCGGGGGCTGGAGGCTCGGCATCCCCTTCAGGGGACGAGCCACACGCCGCCATGACCGGTAGGAGGAGGAGCGGCAAAAGCGGAAGGACCGGACGGATCTTCATCGAAGGACTGCTCCAGATGGGCGCGACGACATGATGCTCTCACGTAATCCCCGCCGGGCATTCGGCGCAAGAGCCCGGCGCCACCGCCCTCACCGCGTCGCTGACCGCTGAAAGAACCCAGGGCGGGCAATCGGGGACTGCGCCTGCGCCCCCCGTTCAGGGCCTCAACGAAAGGAAGCGAAGCGGATCAGCTCCAGACGTCCCTTGCCCTTCGCCTCGACCCAGCCGAGGGACTCTCCGTGGGACAGGTCGGCGATCTGACTCCAGGCGCCTTCGGTCAGGGTCACGGATCCCGGCACCCCGTGGGTCTCGACCCGAGCCGCAGTGTTCACGGTGTCGCCGACCACGTCGAACAGATATTGACTTCGGCCCAGCACGCCGCCCACCAGGGGACCCGCGTGGACGCCCACCCGCAGCTCCCACCGCGGCGGGAGATCACGGGCGGCCCGGATCATCTCGAGCCCGCACCGCACGCACGAGAGAACCGGGTTCTCGCAGGGACGGAGCAGGCCGGCGGCAGCCATGAACGAATCGCCGATGGTCTTGATCTTCTCCATACCGAAGCGCTCGGTCAGTTGCTCCTGAGCCTGGACCAGCTGCTGCAGGCTGAAGATCACCTCCTCCGGCTCCCGATCCTCCGAGTATCTGGTGAAGCCCACGATATCGGTGAACATGACGGCCACCCTGTCGTACCGGCGAGGCAACACCGTGCTGGTGGCCCGCAGCTCCCGCACGATCTCGGCAGGGAAGATCACGTGGAGCAGCTCGTCCGACTTCCTCTGCTCCTCCTCGATCCGGTGGAGATAGAGGACCTCGCGGTCACGCAGCCGCTTCTTCTCCAACAACGCGCCCAGGCGAGCCCCGAGGATCGTGGGGTCGAACGGCTTCGGCAGGTAGTCGTCGGCTCCCATCTCGATGCAGCGCACCGCGCTCTCCACCTCGTCGAGGGCCGTGATCATGATCACGGGGATGGACCGGAGGGCGGGGTCCGCCTTCAGGCGACTGAGGACCTCGTACCCGTTCATGCCCGGCATGATGATATCCAGGAGCACGGCGTCGAAGTCCTCATCGGCGAGGATCTCCAGCGCCTGGGCACCATCCGTCGCCACCGCCACCTCGTGCCCGAGGGACCGGACGCGCCGGGCCAGCATGTCGCGATTCAACTCGTTGTCGTCCACGACCAGGACCCGTCCCCGGATCTCGCCGCCCTCGGCGGGCGTCCGCGCTTCACCGAACGCCTCCAGGTCCGTCAGGACCTCGACGGCCAGCTCGGAGAGGCCGTCGTCGCCGGCGCCCCCTTCAGCCGGCCCAGCCACTCCTGCCGGGGCGGCGGTCAACACGGCCTCGATCATGCGGAGGACGTGCTGTCCTGAATCGCGGATGCGAAACAGGTCGGTGGCCAGGTCGCCCTGGCCCTCCTCCTCGGCCTCTTCGGCCAACATCTCGGAGTACCCGATCACGTGATTCAGCGGCGTTCGCAGGTCGTGGCGAAGCCTGCTACCCACTCGGTCGAGATCGAGCTCGCCCCGGGCGATCTTGCCGGGTTCGAACAGGTCGTCGACCAGCGCCAGCAGGGCACGCCCCGCCGAGCGGATCTTGTCCAGGTCGGCGAGGAGCTCCCGGTTCTCGGGTCCGTCCAGATCCTCCGCGAGCAGCTCCGCGTACCCGATGATGGCGCTGATGGGCGCGCGCAGGTCGTGGCGGAGGGTCGTGAGGTAGACCCTGCTGGATCGGTCCGGCCCCGGGGGAGGGCCGCCCTGCGGGGTAGGCGTGTCCAACGGCGTCTACTGCTCCCGACCGCCCGAGCATCGTCGGCGTCGGGGCATCAGTCGGCCAGCCCGACGTGTGCCAGGAGCTCCTGGAACCGGGCATCCCCGCGGAGGTCCTGGTGGTGGGGCATGACCTCGAGCCAGATCAGGTCCACGGCCCTGACGTCCACGGCCCGGTGCCACCATTCGAAGGCCTGGTCGTGCTCTCCCAGGGCGAGGCACACCTGGCCGATCCGCCCTGGCGACACGTAACGCTCCTCGCCGGCGGCGATGAGCTCGTCCCGCGCTGCCCGGGCCTCATCCAGCCGACCCGCCCGCGCGTAGGCCTCCCCCAGGGCAGTGACGACGTCCGTGGCTCGCCCGCGCACGGCCTCCACGGACCGGTAGGCGTCTATGGCCTCGTCGTGGCGCCCCTGTCGGTCCAGGACGTTCCCGAGGAACTGATGGGCGAGGACGAAGCCGGGGTCGGCCGAAAGAAGCTTGCGCAGGACATGCTCGGCCTCGTCCTGGCGATCCTCCAGGAACAGCATGAAGGCGCGGCTGGCTTCGAGGACCGGGGAGAGGGGATCGAGGTCTTGGCCCAGGCGCAGCTCCCGGTGGGCTTCCTCGAACCGGCCCCTGGGGGCCAGGTGGTTCATGGCGAACCACTGGTGGGCGGTCGGGTAGCGAGGGTTCGCCAGGATGGCCCGCCTGAACTCGACCTCCGCCGTCGCCCAGTCCCAATCGTAGATGGAGTGGATGCACGCCAGCGAGGTCAGGGCCTCGCCGAGACCAGGATCGAGGCTCAGAGCCTTCTGGGCGGCGGTCTTGGCCCGGGGCATGACCAGCTCCGGACGCTCCGCGTTGTAGAGCCCCTGAAGGAGAAAGGAGTCCGCGAGCCCCGCGTAGGCCAGCGAGTACAAGGGGTCGCGACCGATGGCTTCCTCGAGGAACTCGACACCGCTCCGCAACCCGTCTTCGGTACGCAGGTTGGTGAGGAAACGGCCCTTCAGATACAGGTCGTAGGCCTCCATGTCCACCGTGGCGCGTCGCTCGATACGGGCCGCCACAGACGGCGAGAGCTCGGCCTTCAGGGCCGTGGCGATGCTCTCGGCCACGTCGGACTGGATCGCGAAGATGTCCTCCAGCGACCGGTCGTACTTGTCCGCCCAGAGGTGCTCGTCCGTGCGGGCGTCGATGAGCTGTGCCACGATGCGGACCCGGCCGTCGGACCGCCGCACCGAGCCCTCGACCACGGATCCCGCGCCCAGGTCCAGACCGATCCTCCGAACGTTGGCCTGTTCGTGCTTGTACACCATGACCGACGTCCTGGAGACGACCTTGAGGTCCCGGATTCTGGACAGGTTGGCGATGAGCTCCTCGGTGATCCCGTCGCTGAAGTAGTCGTCCTCTTCGTTGCCTCCGATGTTGGCGAAGGGCAGAACGGCCACGGTCTTGGGGTCCAGGGCCTTTGCCTCGAACCGGGTCTCGTGACTGATACGCCGCGAAGAATCGCTCGTGCCCGCGCCCAGGAGAGGCTCGGTCTTCACCACGCCCCCGGGCTTGACGTCGAAGATCCACGCCAGCGTCAGGGCCACGGGGAACCCCAGCAGCCCCAACACCACGACGAAGCGGACCCAAGCCTCGGACACGCCCAGGACGGGGAGGATGTTGTTCGCCGCTTCGATGAGCACGAAGGCGACGGCGGCGTAGCCGATGCCCACCTGGATGACGTGCCTCCGCTTCAGCTCGCCGAAGAAGGCGCTGAGTCGTCTGGGGAGGTGGGTCATGTGCACCGGGGATCGTGGAACGAGGACACCGCCCGTCCGTTCGAAGATGCCGGACGGCCCGGTCGGGGAGCAAGGCGTCGGACCCGCTTCGGCCCCTTTTGACCGGAATCCGCCCCCGTGCCTACAATCCGTGGCTACGATGCGTTCCGGAGGGGTGACGGAGCGCCGGGCCGGCGCGGTCAGGTCCCGCAGGGACTCCAACGCGCTCTTTCGAGAGCCGGGAGAGGCGCTCATGAGTCGGACGCAAGACGCACGGCGCGTCGAGGCAGCGGGCAGGCGCGGGCCACGCCGTGGCAGGTCGTGGGCCCGGGAGTGGGTCGCATGGACAGCACTGGCCGCTGTGGCGAGCCAGGCTCCAGGCGGTCCGTTGGCGGCTCAAGAAGCCGAACGGCTCTTGGCGGATCTTTCACTCAGGGAGATCGGGCCCGCCGTCATGGGTGGCCGCATCAGCGATCTGGCCGTGAACGAAGCCAACCCGGCCCATTTCTTTGTCGGCGCCGCTACCGGTGGGGTGTGGAAGACCACGAACCACGGTCAGAGCTGGGCACCGGTCTTCGACGACCAATCCACCGCCTCGGTGGGTGCGCTGGCCCTGGCCCCGTCCAACCCCAACATCCTGTGGGTGGGCACGGGAGAGCCCCAGAACCGCCAGAGCTCGCCGTGGGGCGACGGGGTGTTCAAGTCCATGGACGGGGGACGGACCTGGTCCCACATGGGCCTACGCGAAACCCGGCACGTGGGGGCGGTGGTCATCCACCCCCGCGATCCGGACGTGGTCTACGTCGCGGCCGTGGGGCACCTGTGGGGCCCCAATCCGGAGCGGGGGGTCTACCGGACGACCGACGGGGGCCGGACGTGGGAGCGGGTACTCTACCTCGACGAGAACACCGGGGCCATCGACCTGGTCATGGACCCGGGCGATCCCGAGACCCTGATCGCGGCCATGTATCAGCGCCGGCGGACCGGGTGGGGCTTCAGCGCCGACGGTTCGGGCAGCGGAATCTGGCGCACCCTCGACGGCGGGGACTCGTGGGTCGAGCTCACCGAGGGCCTGCCGGAGGGATACAAGGGGCGCATCGGGCTGGACATCCACCGGCGGGACGGCAACCTGGTGTACGCCATCGTGGAGGCCCGAGAGGATGCCGGCAGGGGTATCTACCGGAGTCGTGACCGCGGCGACACGTGGGAGAAGGTGGGGGAGACCAACCCCCGCCCCATGTACTTCTCCATGATCCGCATCGACCCCAACGATCCCAATCGGATCTACATCGGCGGGGTCCGTTTCGGCGTCTCCGACGACGGTGGGAAGACCTTCGGGCGGGAGGACGGGGCCCGTGGCATCCATGTCGACCACCACGCGCTGTGGATCGACCCGGCCAATTCGAACCATTTGATTCTCGGCAACGACGGTGGGTTGGCGACCTCGTGGGACCGGGCCGAGACGTGGCGCCAGATCGACAACCTGGCCCTTGGGCAGTTCTACGAGGTCGGAGTGGACATGAGCGACCCGTACCGGGTGTGCGGCGGGCTCCAGGACAACTCCTCCTGGTGCGCGCCCCACAACACCATGTCCGACTACGGGATCCGGAATGGCGACTGGGTGGACGTGTCGGGCGGTGACGGCTTCTACAACGTGGTCGATCCTTCAGACCCGGACGTCATCTACACCGAGTCCCAGGGCGGCAACCTCTCCCGGTACGACGCGCGGACCGGGGAATCGGCCCGCATCCGTCCCGTGGCTCGGCCCACCGACGCCGACGAGGAGCGGGCGTACCGCTTCAACTGGAACGCCCCCGTCGTCGTCTCGGCCCACGACCCGGCCACCGTGTACATCGGCGCCAACCACCTGCTCCGCTCCCGGAACCGGGGCCGGAGCTGGGAGCAGGCGAGCCCCGATCTCACCCGGAACATCGATCGGGACACGCTGCTGATCATGGGCGCCGAAGTCACCGACGAGACGCTGTCCGGCAACGACGGGATCCGCCACTACGGCACCATCACGGCCATCGGCGAGTCCCGGCATACGGCCGACGTGCTCTTCGTCGGCACAGACGACGGCAACGTTCAACGCACCGGCGACGCCGGGGCCACGTGGACGGATCTGACGGGCCGCTTTCCCGGGCTGCCGGAGCGGACCTACGTGAGCGGCATCGAGCCGTCGGTGGTGGAGGGGCGCGTGTACGCCTCGTTCGACGGGCACCGAAACGACGACTACGGGCCCTACGTCTACGTCAGCGAGGACGGCGGCGACTCCTGGCGGCGGATCTCCGCAGGTCTTCCGGACTGGTCGGTGAACCGGGTCAAGGAACACCCCCGCTCCACGGATCTGCTCTTCGTGGCGAACGAGGTGGGCGTGTACGTGTCCCTCGACGCCGGCGGCGCGTGGGACAGGCTGGGGGGACTACCGACCGTCCCGGTCGACGACATCGAGATCCACCCCCGCGCCAACGACCTGGTCGTGGGCACCCACGGCCGGAGCATCTGGATCCTGGACGATCTGGGCGTGCTGGAGGCCCTCACGGACGAGGCGGTGCTGGCGGCTGACACCCACCTCTTCGCGCCCAGGGCGGCCCGACAAGCCAACCGTTCCGGTGGCTGGCCGTTCTGGGGCGACGAGTTCCAGGGCGAGAATCCGCCGGACGGCGTAGTCCTCCGCTACAGCCTGGGCGCCCCGCTGAGTGGGGACAGCCAGGTGACGGACGCGGCCGAGGACGCAGAGCGGCCCGAGGCGGCGTACGACGGCGGGGCCGTCGAAGGCGACGCCGAGCCGCAGGCCGTGGCGGATGGGACCGAGGACAGCGGCGTCTCCATCCGGATTGCCGACGCCTCCGGGACCGTGGTACGCACGCTGGAGGGGCCCGGCTCGGCGGGACTCCACCAGGTGGTCTGGGACCTGCGCATGGATCCGCCCTACGAGGCGGACGACGCGGACGAGGGCTTCTTCGGTGGAGGCGCCCGTGGCCCCCTGGTGATGCCCGGGCAGTACACGGCGACCCTGGCGGCCACGGAGAGCGAGTGGACGACGCGCCTGTCGGTGGAGGCGGATCCTCGCATCGGGATCTCCCCCGAGGATCGCCAGGCGCGCCACGACGCGGTCATGGCTGTGCATGCGCTGGCCGGGCCGTTCCACGAGGCCGAGGAGCGGGTCACGGCGGCCCGCGAGGAGCTGGATCGCCTGCGGGGAATCCTCGAGGAGTTCGGTGACGCGACGCCTGACCGGATCACGGAGGAGGCCGACAGCATCGAGGCCGAGCTGGACGCCCTGGAAGAGGACCTGGACGACTTCTCTCCAGGTCGGATGCGCTCGGCCCTCGAGGGATCGACGACGCGGCCGACCGACGATCAGCTCTGGGAGATCGACCGGGCGTGGGAGCGCGCCCCGAGCATCATCGAGCGCGTGAACGCGCTGGTCGCGGACCGGGTACCGGAGCTCAGGCGACGCCTGGAGGACGAGGGCCTCGAGCCCGAGACTTCGACGCCCATGGACGTGCCTCGGCGGCCGGGCGGCTAGCCCGCTTTCAGGAGCTCGTCTTCTCGAGGGTAGCGAGGGCCTTCGCCAACGTCGCCCGCGCCTCCGCCAGCGCGGCGTCGGCCCGGCTTTCGGCCCCGCGGAGCTTCTCGGCCCTTCGGCGGAGGCTCGCCTCCGAAGCCTGAGCTTCACCGAGCTTCCTGCGGGCCTCCTCGACGGCGCTCCGGGCCGCGGCGAGGGCGGCCCCGGAGTCGCCGTGCTGCCGCTCCGCCGTCCTCCGCCCCTGGGCCGCCACCTCCAGCTCGCCCTCGAGCCGCTGCACGGCGTCGCGTGCCCGGGCTGCCGCCGCCTGTGCATTGGCCCGTCGTTCGTCGGCCGCCCGCTTGCGTGCTCGCTCCTCGTCGGCCCGGGCCTTCTGGCGGGCGCCGACCGTCCTACCCTCCTTGTCCCCGCGCTTCGCCTTCGCGGCCGGGACCCTCCGGGACGCACCGCGAGGTCGCGAGCCTGGGGGTGCCGCAGAGCCGGTGCTCGCCCTACCGGCCGGCGGGGAGGCGAAGGCGAGCCCGGCCAGCGCGCCGAAGCCCGGAGCTTCCAGGTCCTGCACGACACGCCCGGGAGTCTCCACGGCGACGCCCGAGGCCAGGGCGTCCAACGTGTTGCCCACCTTGCGTAGCTGTGGCGGGCCCGGAGGGTGGCCGGCACGGCTCAGGACTCCGGCCGCCGCTTCGACGGCAGCGGCCAGGGCCCGCTTCCGGCGTTCGAGGGCCGGTGCCAGGTCGGCCACCCCGCCGGCGTGAGCGGCCCGGACCTGGTCCGTCGCTTCCAGGAGCTCGGCCCACGCCTCCGGGTAGTGATGGACCACCTGGTTGGCACCCCACGCCGTCACCGAGGGCTTCTTCAGGGCCTTGACCCGGGCCGCGTCGTCCCGGGCGCCCTCTCGCGAGAGCTCCTTCGAGAGCTCGTTCCGAGCCCGCGTGAAGTCTCCCAGCGGCCGCCGGTACAGACGGTCGACGCGGGCGTCCAGCGTCGGGGCGTCGGCGTCGGTCACGACACTAGCGGCGGTCCGGGTCGCCCTCGGACGGGGCCGAGGGGAAGCCCAGCGTATCATCGGGCCAGCGTCCCAGATCGATGAGGCGACCGCGGGCCGAGTCGGCCAGGGCGTTGTGCTGCTCGGTCAGCGAGCGACACCGATCACGCTGCGCCTCGAGGGCGTCGGTGCGAGCCTCCCATTCCGGTACGGCCTCGTTGTAGGCATCGAAGGTCTCGAGGTACTCGGGGTACTCCTCGCCCGGGACCCCGTTGGGGTCCAGAGCCTCGTAGTGCCGGACGGCCTGCCGGAGCGAATCGACCCTGGCCTCGTACAGGCGAAAGTCCGCCTCCGTCACGGCATACGCGTCGTTGCACGAGTCGGCAGCGGCCCGAAAGAGGGCCAGCTCCTCACGCAGCGGCGCCAGCTGCTCGGAAGGCGATGGCGGGCGCGTGGCTCGGTAGACCCGGCTCGCCACGAGGATCAGGGCGGCCGCGACGATCATGAAGGTGATCTGGCTTCTCGGCGAGCTCATCGGCGGTCCGTGAGGAGGGGCCATCGGGCCGGCGACCCTCTGGTCATCTCCCGAGTTCTACCCGACGGGTTTCCTCCTCGTCTACGGAGGCGTCGAAGCCGAGCTCCAGGATCCGGCCGTAGACCTCCTGGAGCTCGTCGCCGAAGGCGTCCACCCGGGCCAGGTCCCGCTCGAGGGACTGCACGGTCTCCGCCGGATCGCTCCAGTCCTCGCCACCGATGCCCGAGACGCGCTCGACGAAGCTCTCCTCGGACCGCTCGTACAGGTTCTGGAAGTCGTACAGGCGTCCCATGCGGGCCACCCGGTCGTAGTCCATGAAGTGGACGGCGCGGGTCACGCGGGCGGTCTCCCAGGCCGTGGTGGCGAGAAACGCCGGGGTGAAGTCGACCGAGATCGAGCCCAGCTCTTTGTCGCGCTCCAGCGCCGCGCGGACGCCGGCCAGGTAGGTCAAAAGGCTGTCTCGCGCGGCGGCGTTCTCATCCAGGCGCTCCATGTTGGTCCGGACCTCGGCCAGGACGCTGGCCTCGGCCCGGGCACCGAGCTGTCGGTTCGACCGGTCTTCCCGCCATTCGTCCACCGCGAGAGCCAGCAGAACCGCGAATGCGACGGAGACGCCCTCGATCACCAGTCCGGGAAGCCGGTCCCGGAGTGCCCGGGCTCGGCCGTTGGTCGACGATTCCGTCACTGTGTGCTCCGTGTTGGACCCTGGGGGTGGGCTCACCGCCACGCATCGCGCACGGCGACCCCGGTCGACGGACTATACGCGTCGCGGCCGTGGTGCCTTCACGCAGCGGGCCACGCGAGCCGGGACGGGAGCAGCGGGCCGTGCTCTCTTGACCCAGGGCGTACCGAACGGCCAGTTAGCGGGGCCATCCCCTTGGGAATAGGAGAAAGACCGAGTGGATCCGTCAATCTACGAGAAGCTGGGGCAGTTCTACCTGGGTCGACCGTACGACCTCGACGCCGGTGAGTTGGCGCCGGGTATCACCCTGTACGACTCGAGAGATCTCACCACCCATGCGGTGTGCGTGGGAATGACCGGAAGCGGAAAGACCGGTCTCTGCATCACGCTGCTCGAGGAAGCGGCCCTGGACGGGGTGCCGGCGCTGATCGTCGATCCCAAAGGCGACCTGGCGAACCTCCTGCTCACCTTCCCCGACCTGGCGCCCGGCGACTTCGAGCCGTGGATCGACCCGGACCAGGCGCGCCGTCGGGGACTGGAGCCGGCGGAGTTCGCCGGGCAGCAGGCGGAGCTGTGGAGGAACGGCCTGGCCGATTGGGGTCAGGACGGCGCTCGCATCGCCAGGCTCAAGGACGCGGCCGAGTTCACCGTCTATACTCCGGGGAGCACAGCTGGCCTGCCCGTGTCGATTCTGTCGTCGTTCGCCGCACCGCCGCCGGCGATCCGCGAGGACCGGGAGCTGCTGGGCGACCGCATCGAGTCGACCGTGACCAGCCTGCTGGCCCTCATGGACATGGACGCCGATCCGCTCCAGAGCCGGGAGCACATCCTGATCTCCACCATCCTGCGCGAGGCGTGGAGCCGGGGGTTGGATCTGGACCTGGAGGGACTGATCCACAGGATCCAGAAGCCCACCGTGCAGCGCGTCGGCGTGATGGATCTGGAGTCGTTCTTCCCCGCGAAGGACCGGTTCCAGCTGGCCATGGCGCTCAACAGCCTCCTGGCGGCCCCGGGTTTCGACGTGTGGCTCCAGGGGGCGCCGCTGGACATCGGCCGGATGCTCCATTCGCCGTCGGGCAAGCCCAGGCTCTCCATCTTCTCCATCGCCCATCTCTCCGATGCGGAGCGCATGTTCTTCGTGTCGCTGCTCCTGAACGAGACGCTGGGGTGGGTGAGAAGCCAATCCGGCACCACGAGCCTGCGGGCTCTCGTGTACATCGACGAGATCTTCGGGTTCATGCCGCCGGTGGCCGAGCCGCCCTCGAAGAAGCCGCTGCTGACCCTGATGAAGCAGGCCCGCGCCTTCGGCGTGGGGGTCGTGCTGGCGACGCAGAACCCGGTCGATCTCGACTACAAGGGGATTTCGAACGCTGGCACGTGGTTCCTGGGCCGCCTGCAGACCGAGCGGGACAAGCTGCGTGTTCTCGAAGGGCTGGAAGGTGCGGCCCGGGTCGCGGGCGGATCTCTCGACCGGTCGGAGATGGACGAGATCCTCTCCGGGCTCGGCAAGCGGGTGTTTCTCCTCCACAACGTCCACGAAGGCGCGCCGGAGCTGTTCCACACCCGGTGGGCCATGTCGTACTTGCGCGGGCCGCTGACGCGGGATCAGATCCGGGGGCTCGCCCACGGCGCGGAAGCGGAGGGACCGGCGGAACCGGCCACCGTGAGCGCCCCTCCGGCGCGGGAGCCCGCCGGAGCTCCCGTCAGCCCCGCCCCCGCGGTGGCCGACGCGCAGCCCGATGCCCGGCCGTTGCTACCCCCGGACGTGCCCCAGGCGTTCGTGCGCCCCCGCTCGGACGTGGACGGCGAGAGCCTCCGATACGTGCCGGCGGTCCTGGGGATGGCCCGCATGCTCTACCGGGACACCCGGAAGGGCATCGACCACCGGGAAGACGTAGTGCTCCTGCGGAAGGTGGAGCCGGGGGATCTGGACGTTCACTGGGACGAAGCCCGACCGTTCGGTGTCGATCCGGACCGGCTCGACGCGGAGCCCTTGCCCGAGGCGGGCTTCGAGGCCGTGCCACCCATCTTGGCAGACGGGGATCGCTACGCCGCCTGGGAGCGGGATCTCCGGGACCACCTGTACCGGTCCCGGCCCCTCGTGCTCCTGACGAGTCGAGCGGCGGGGGAGACCTCCCAGCCGGGCGAGGCGGAACGGGAGTTCCGGGTGCGCGTGGCCGAGAAGCTGCGAGAGCGTCGGGACGAGGCGGTCGATGCGTTGCGGGCCAAGTTCAAGGCGCGCATCAGGAGGGCCGAAGAGTCGATCCGGACCGCCGAGGCGGCGGTCGATCGAGAGCGCGACCAGGCCCGTCGGGCGAAGCTCGACACGGCACTGTTCGTGGGAGAGGGGCTGCTCACCGCATTCCTCGGCCGCAGATCGAGCGGCGTGCGAAGGGCGGGGCGGGCAGCCAGGGGCGTGAGCCGCAGTCAGAAGGAAGCCCAGGACGTAGCCCGCGCCGAGGACACGCTCGGCGCTCGGATCGAACGCCTCGAGGCGCTGGAGCGGGACCTGGCCGAGGAGATCGACGGCCTCGAATCCCGCTACGATCCCGCCGCCGAGGAGCTCGACTCGGTGAAGATCCAGCCGAAGCAGCGGGACGTCGACGTGCGGCGCGTGGTGCTCGCGTGGGTGCCGGTGCGGCGGTCCTGATCCGTAGTCAGCTCTCGGCCGGGCGCGGGTTCCCCGAAACGGTGGGCAGGGGCAGGACACGCAGGCGCTCGGCCGCGGCCTCCACCTCCAGCTCGCCCGCACGGGCGACGTCGTAGTAGCGCTGGCGGGCAGCCGTCCCGCCGCCGACCGGCTGCCCCGGCACGGTCTCCATGGCTACCCGACTCTGCACCGCTCCGCACACGCGGTCAGTCAGTCAGTCGGCCTTCAACGCCCGGACCGGGTTGATGACACTGGCCCTCCGCGCCGGGATCCACGCTGCGAGGAAGGCCACCCCGCCAAGCAGCAGAGGCACCGCCACGAACGCGACGGGATCGTTCGCCTCCACCCCGTAGAGCAGCGAGCCCAATAGCCGGGCCGAGACGAAGGCCAGCCCCAGTCCCAATACGGCACCGGCGAGCACCAGCTTGAGCCCGCCACGGGTGAGCATGCTCACGACTCGTCCGGGGTCCGCGCCCAGTGCCATGCGGATGCCCACCTCCCGGCTCCGCGTCGATACGGCGTAGCTCACCACCCCGTAGAGCCCGATGCTGGCCAGCAGGAGGGCGAGGATCCCGAACGACGATACGATCAGCGCTGACAGTCTGTGAGGCAGGAGCATGACGCCGAGGTGCCTCTCCATGGTCTTGGTCTCGAAGACCATCAGCTCAGGCTCCAGGCGCCTCGCCAGGGCCAGAACGTCGAGCATCGCCTTCTGCGCGTCACCGCGGGTCGTGGCCACCATGGTCATGCCCGAGCTGAAGGCCTGATCGTAGGGCCGGTAGATGAACGGCCTCGGCGACTCTCCCAGCGATCGCACCTTGGCGTCACCGGCCACACCCACGACCGTGTAGTCCCCGTCGCCCCGGCGGAAGGTCCGGCCCACGGGGTCCTGCCCGGGCCAGAAGCGGGCGGCCATGGCTTCGCTTACGATGGCCACCTGCGCTGCGTCTGGGACGTCCGAGCGATCGAAGTTTCGGCCCTGCACGACCGGTATCCCCGCAGCCTCGAAGAAGCCCGGGGTCACCCCGGCCCACTCGACCAGGTGGAAGTCCTGACCGGGGGGCGGCTCCACGCCGTCCGCGACGATGCCCATGCTCTGGTTGTTCATGGAGCTCAGGTGCAGATCCGAGGTCAGGCCCACCGCTCGGATGCCCGGGAGCTCGAGTACCTGGTCCTGGAGGGAGCGCATGAAGACCCGCGTCTCCTCCTCCTCGTAGAGGTCCGGAGGGGTCTGGAAGCTGACGACCGCCGCGGGCTCGTAGCCGAAGCCGGGGTCCACGGCGACCCGCGCCTGGAGGCTTCGGAGGAAGAGTCCGGCACCCACCAGCAGGACGAGGCTCACGGCCACCTGCGTGACGACCAGCGCACTCCTGAGCGTCACCCGCTTGGGCCGGCCGCCCCCGGCGCCCTCGTCCTTGAGCGTGGGGGCCACGTCGGCGTTGGTGGCCTGGAGCGCCGGCACGAGGCCGAACAGGAGGCCCGCTCCGAGCGTCACCGACAGACCGAAGCCCAGGACCAGGACGTCCATGGAAAGGTCCAGCGCGATGGGGAAGGGCAGCGGCAGATCCGCCTTCACCAGCGCCTGGAGCATGAGCGCGGCCACCCCTACGCCGGCCAGGCCGCCCACGCCTGCCAGGAGGGTCGACTCCGTGAGGAGCTGGCCGATGAGGCGTCGACGCTTGGCGCCGAGGGCCAGGCGCACGGCGATCTCCTTCTTGCGGTCGGCCGCCTGCGCCAGGAGGAAGCTGGCCAGGTTCGCGCACGCGATGAGCAGGACCAGGCCCACCACCACCATCATGAGGCCCGCCGCGGGCAAGATGTAGCGGTCCACCATGGGGTTCATGATGACGTCCGCCGTGGCTACCAGCGTGATCTCGTTGTCGGCCATCCAATTGCCCGGATACTGCTCGCGGAAGTTGGCCGCCAACCGATCGGCCCACCCCTGGGCCTGGAGCAGGCCGATGCCCGGGCGCAGCCGTCCCTTCAGGAAGAGGCTCTGCGAGCCTCGGGACTCGATCTCGTCGTAGTCGCTCGGGTTCAGCTGGCCCACCATCATGTAGGGGGCATAGACGTCGGGCATGATGCCCCGCAGGCTGCCTGTGTACGCCTCGGGTGCCACGCCGACGATGGCATAGCTCCGGCCGTTCAGCCGGATCTCGTCGCCGACCACGCCCGGATCGCCGCCGTAGCGCCGCTGCCAGTAGGCGTGCCCGAGCATGACCACCGGGTGACCGCCGGGAGACACGTCATCCTCCGGCAGCAGCGTCCGCCCCACCACCGCCGGCACCCCCAGCATGGGGAAGAAGTTGCCGCTCACGAGCTCGCCCGGCAGGAGCTCCACGCCGTCGTCGGTGTCGGTCTGTACGAAGGCCAGCCGACTCAGCGCCACATCGCTGAACAGCTCCTCGCCGTCGCGCCCCACGTCCAGGTAGTCGGGATACGAGAAGGTGGCGTGCGAGAAGCCTGCTACGCTGCGGTAGATATCCACCAGCTCCTCGGGTCGCTCGACCGGGAGGTCCCGCAGGATGACCGCGTTCACCAGGCTGAAGATGGCCGTGTTCGCCCCGATGCCGATGGCCAGGGACACCACGGCCACCGCCGTGAAGAGGGGCTTGCGCATGAGTCGCCGGATGGCGAATCGAAGGTCCTGTCTCAGCCGTTCCATGGCGGTGCCTCGCTGGTTGGTCGGAGGACGGGGCGTCACGTCCGTCCGTCGCCGATGCCGGCGGGCGGGCCGGCCGGACCGGTCGTTCGTCCTTCCCGCCGGGGGCTCCCTGCCCGACGGGACCTACGAGGAGTCTCGCGCGCGGGTTTCCGGGGATCCCCTGCAGGCGGGCGGTGTCGAACGTCACGAGGGAGGGCTCTCGATCGTACCTGGGGTGGTGGTGCATCACCGCGAGGTGCCGCCGGCCACGGTGGGGCGGCCGGTCGGTGGGACACGAGACGAAGGGGGGAGCGGAATGGCGTTGCTCGAGAGGAGGTTGACTGGAGGCGGCCTGTTGGTGGCGGCGACGCTCACACTGGGTGCCTGCTCGTCAGACCCCACGGTGCCCAGCCCGTCGGACGACGTCCAGATCCGGTTGCACGTGACCGGTGGCTTGGTCGGCGTCGACTACGCCATCGTCGTGGATGGGGCAACCCTGAGCGTGCTCGGAGAGTCGTGCGTGAACGGCTGCTCCTTCCCGTCGGGGCAGACCATCATGGAGGTGAGCCGGGAGCGGGTGGACGGCTGGGCCGTCGACCTGCTGTCCGCGGGAATCCTGGAGCTGGCCGGCACGGATTACGGCAACGAGTGCTGCGACCGGTTCTATGTGTCCCTCACCTACTCGGACGGGCTCGCCGAGTCCACGATCAGAGGCACGTCCGACCTCATGCCCCGGGAGATCCAGGCAGTCGTGGGCGAGCTCTCCGGTCTCGCGGACGGGATCCTGCCGGTGCTCATCGACTGGGAGGCCGACCCCGCCCTCCTTCCCGGCGATCCGCTCGGCTTGGATTCACTGTCGGTCGAAGGCTCGCTGCTGGAGCTGCACGTGGCCTACTCGGGCGGCTGCGAGGTCCATCAGCTCGACGCCACACTCTTCGGCGGATGGATGGAGTCGTTTCCCGTCCAGGTCCGCATGGCCGTCAGCCACGAAGACAACGACGACCCCTGCGACGCCATCGTCGTCCGCACGCTGCGCTTCGATTTGCGGCCCGTGGAGGCCGCGTACGCCGAGTCGTATCCGGGCGAGCCCCCGGGGCAGCGGACGCTCATCATCCACCTCCAGCTTCCCGGCGACGCTCGGACGGAAACGCTGACGTACGAGTTCTAGTGTGGCTGGATCGGGCGCATCGGCCCTCTCGGTAGCTACCGGACCTCTACCTCACCGCACCCCGGCCCCAGTGCAGAGAGCTTTCGCGCGGCTCATGAAGCGGGCGGCGCAGCCTCCATGTCGCTGGCCTCGACCCCCCATTCCTCGTCGATGGCGTTGGCGATGGGGTCCGCCGTGACGGACCTGGGGTACCCCAAGAGAGGATCGTAGGTGGCCGCGAACTCCGCGGGGCCGCCCTCGATGATCTCCTGGATGCGCTGAAACAGGTCCTCCACCGACGGGGCGGCCCAGGGGAACTGGGACACGGGGATCGCCTCGCCGGTGTCCACCTCGGTCGCCGCCACCACCACACCCCCACGCACTTCTACCGCGATGATCGCGCCACCATAGCCGCAGAAGCAGAGTTGTCTGACGCGGTAGCTGTAGTCGGTGAGACCGGCATCTCGCCACAGTTGCCGGGCGAGGGCCAGCTCCTCCTTCCAGGTATCTCCGTCGCCGTCCACGATCCCGCACCCCGCCACCAGGGTGCTCAGCCCGACGACGAGGGCACCGAGGGCATGGCGGGCGGTTGTGCCGACGACGGGCATCCGTGGTCTGCGTGAGGGTGAGGCCGTCATGATCGTGTCTCCGGCGAGTCTGGTTGGATTCCTGACTCAAACGACCCGGAGGATCCCCTCGTGACGCCCGGTCGCGCCTCCCGAGGCGCCCGCCCCGGGAGGCGACCGTCGGTCCCGCGACCCGTCCCTGACAACCGCGCAGCGAATGGGTGTGTAGGGTCGTGCGGCCCGGACGTCGGGCCGCGGCATCCGACGGCGCCACAAATCTCGTGGTCGGCGGTGGGCGATCCCATGGTCCGAGGAGCCCGACCCTCCGACGACCGTGCCAGCCCGGCCGGGAGGACCCTCGCCCGTACCAGGCCGGGCTCCCGGGAGTCGCCCCTTTCCCATGGCCCGATTCGACACCACTGTGGGTCGATCATGAAACACCGCCGGGCCCTACGGGGTTGGGTCCCGAGCCACCGAGCCAGACTCCGTAGACCGGACCGAAGCCATGCGTCAACCCGTTCATTTCCTCCCCATCTTCACCACTCTCATCTCGGTTGCCTTCACCATCGTTCTGTGGAGGCGCTACCGAGACCGGCGGAGCGGCCCCCACCTGCCGTGGTGGGCGTTCGGCGTATTCATGTTCGGGGTGGGCACGTTCACCGAATCGTGGGTCACCCTCTTCGGATGGTCGGAGGGCGTCTTCCGTGCCTGGTACATCTCCGGCGCGCTGATGGGCGGAGCGCCCCTGGCCCAGGGGACGGTGTACCTGCTGCTGGAGCGGACGACGGCCAACCGACTGACCGCGCTGCTGGTACCGTTCATTCTGGTGGCTGCCACCTGTGTGCTGCTCACCCCGCTGGATCACTCCCTGGTGGAGACCCACCGCCTGACGGGCCAGGTCATGGAGTGGCAGTGGGTACGCCGCTTCAGCCCGTTCATCAACCTCTATGCCGTGTTCTTCCTGGTCGGTGGGGCCTTCTACTCGGCGTATCGCTTCCGGGGCGACCCCAACTTGAGGCACCGCGTGGTGGGCAACGTGCTCATCGCCGTGGGCGCGATCCTTCCCGGCATCGGTGGCGCGGCCACCCGTATGGGGCACACCGAGGTGCTCTACGTGGGCGAGCTCGTGGGCCTGCTGCTGATCTGGGCCGGGTATCGTTTCAACGTGAAGGGTGGGTCACGACCTGCGCAGGCCCCCGTGGAAGCGCCGGCTGTCACTTCGTAGGGACTACGATTCCATTCGCCCGCCCAGGCGCTTGGGCGTCGCATCTCGCCAGAGCCTGCGCGCATAGGGGGAGCGCCGAAGCGATGCGGACGCGCCCGAGCGGTTCGAGGCCGATCGGGCTCAGGGCTCGGGGATGGGGGGAGTGAGGCGAAGGGGAAGGAGCGTCCGGGGGTAGTGCTCTGAAGGCAGTAGGGGTCGCACCCCGTCGGGACGCGATCCCTACTTCCTTCAGGCGGCGATTCCCGCCAGGGCCAATGCCACGATCACGACCAGGGCCAGGAAGTCCACGAGCGGCTGCCGGCACGCCGGGATCACCGAATACAGCCACCTGGGCATCCCGGGTCCCACCTCCGCCGCGCAACACTGTCCGACTGTATGGTGCATTCTCGTATCTTTCTACTCAGGGCTCGTCCTTCTAGACACAACTTCTGGCAGCGTGGATCGGTTCCCGCTACGCCTGCCTTCATGGTGTCTATGCGCGCCGGGGGCTCGGCACCGGACACGCCGTTCCAGACTCGCCGTCAGAGGGTTGGCGGCGAAGGCGCCGGCGAAAAGGCACGGCCACCGGGGGTGGTCCCGGTGGCCGTAAAGGAGTTTGCGGGCCCTCACGCGCGGTCGGACGCCCCGAGATGGGCTCGCCACCGCGCCCTGGGTCTCTTCAGAAGACCGCGACCGCCGTCACGATCATGGTCAGGGCCCCCAACGCATTGAGGATCAACCGCCGTGCCCTGTGCTTGTCTTCGGCGCCTTCTCTCACGCTGTCCTGGAGGGTCAGCTCCAGAATCCAGTATCTCAACATGACTCTCGTCCTCCCATCGTCATCACCGAGCTCGGGCTGACTCGATTGCCCCGGCTCTGAAGAGGCCTACGGGATTCGCTCCACTGGAGATTCAAGGCGTCGTCCCGTGGCGCCGGGAGGCAGCCCCGAAGCCGGATCAGATCCGGGTGATGATCGTGTCGAGGCGCTGGGCCAGCTCCAGGATCGTAGCCCAGTCGTAGGTGAGGATGTCCTGGGCGTGGGCCAGGTGGTTCCTGAGAGACTGGAGGTCCTGGATCTGGCGATCCGCCTGTCGCTTGGACTCGAAGCCCCAATCCTCCCGGATGTCCGGCTGGCGAACGAGTATGCCGGCCTTGTCACCGAACTGGAGGCAGTCCACCAGAGAGGCCTCGAGGTTGCGCCGGCGTCGCTCGGAGAGGAGCTCTCTGGCCTTGGCCAGACGGCCGGCTGACAGCTCCGTGGTCCAGCTCTCGTCGGGGAAGCGGGCCTCGAGCTCGCGGCTGACGAACGACTCCAGGATCGTGATCAGGCCGAACAGCCACATGCGGACCGGCGCGCTCTGGAGATCCCGTCGGTCGATGACCGCCGAGACGGTCCCGGTGGAGGTTACGAACACCGTCTCGAAGACGGCGAGGGACGCCAGCACGTCGTGAAACCCGGCCGTATAGGGGATGACCTCGCCCGGCGCGAACGCTCGCACCACGTCGCCCACCGTGCCGGAACCCAGGTCCTCCTGCCTGACGTACCCCGCCACCAGGCCGTCGACGGACGCGCTCCGCTCGGCGTCGAAAGAGAGGCACGGGTCGGCGATATCGGCCGCGTTGAAGTCCTCGGTGAAGAGGCGCCTCATGCGGTACTGGGCGGAGGAAAGGGGCATGGGGAGCACATTGCCCGGCACGGCGGAGCCCGGCAACCCCGGAGGGAGACCGATCTCGAGCGGGCCAGCTGGAATCGCGAACCCTGCCACGCGGAATCTCGAGCGGGGCCCTCGCGGGTCGATCAGCACGCCCTCGCATCCCTGCGGCATGAGCCCTTGTGGAGCTTGACCTAAATGATTTATATAAATCATCTATGCAACCGGATCGCCCCGCTTACAACGGAACGAGCCCTCGCCATGTCCAAACGTAAGTCCGGACCCGGAGCCATCTACGGAAGCCTCGACACACTGGTGCTCAGGACCCTGGACCGGGCCGGTTCCATGCACGGATTGGAGATTGCCCGTGACATCGAGGAGCGCTCGCAGGACGTCCTCCACGTCGACGAGGGGGCGCTGTACCCGTCGCTCCACCGCTTGCAGCGTCGGGGCCTGATCGAGGGGGAATGGCAGATCTCCGAGAAGCGGCGCCGGGCCAAGTTCTACGAGATTACCGACGAGGGCCGGGAGGCGCTCCGGGCGGAGGTGGAGAGTTGGCAGAAGCACACGGCCGCCATCGGCAGGGTGTTGGGGCTGGTGGAGGAAGCGTGAAGCCGGTGGCGGTGGGCAGCCGCGGGTCCCGCAGGCGAGAGCCCGAGTCGTGAGGCGCCGTGAGGGTTGGCGGCCGGCGGGACGGGTCCACGCGGATCGCCGGCGCGAGATCGAGGACGAGTTGCGGCTCCACATCGAGGGTCGCGTGGCGGAATACAT
>JBDHHQ010000012.1:0-118926 GCA_039589315.1 Gemmatimonadota bacterium | reverse complement strand
CCCGCGGTGGCACGCACGACGCCGGGGACCAACACGAGTCGGGGGGATCGCGGCCCGCGGTGGCACGCACGACGCCGGGGGACCAACACGAGTCGGGGAGGATCGCGGCCCGCGGTGGCACGGACGACGCCAGGGGACCAACACGAGTCGGGGGGGATCGCGGCCCGCGGTGGCACGCACGACGCCAGGGGACCATCGCGCCGTTGGGACCTTCGCGACGTCAGGGGATGATTGCGACGCCAGGGCTAACCGCGACGTCGGGGACCCTCGCGACGCCATTGGATATCGCCACGTCGGGGACGCTCGCGACGCAGGGAGACGATCACCTTCGGTGCCCGATTGGACCGCCGGTGGGACGAGTTGTGAGCCTGCAAGAGCCGGATCGCGTGCGCGCGGCGTAGGCCCGCGCGTGCCGGGGCGTCAGGAGCGTCGCCGCGGCGCCCTCAGTCGAACGGCACAGTCAGCGTGCCGCCGTCGGTCACGTTCCCCTTCAGGCGGGTGCACCAGAAGACGAAGGCGACCTCGGCCCCGGCCTCGTACCCGAGGACGGCGTTGTAAGGCACGCGCCGCTCGCCGCGGGGAGCGATCGGGTCGGGCCACTCGTCACAGGGAGCCAGGTCGATGAGAGCCGCCGTCTCGCGCTCGACGATCACGACGACGAGCGAGTCCGATGCCGCACGATTCCGAACGGTGAAGGCGCCTTCGTCCGCGACGACCTGCACGCTCCCGCTTTCGACCGTGGCCGGATCGGAGCATCCGGCGAGCAGGAGTGGTATCAGGATCGGCGCGCGCAGCCGGGCATGTCGCCGGCATCCTGGAGCTCGGCTCATGTAGGTGACCCGCGGTGATGGAAGACTCACCCCACAAACGTTCGAAGGGCCCTGAATCTGACGGCGGGGACGGGGGAGCCACGTCCGTCGACAGTCCGGAAACCGAGTCCCGGAGACTCTCGGGCGCCTCCCCTGGATCGGGCGTGCCTTCTTCGCCAGCGTCGGGCTCACCGTCCTCCTGATCCTGCTGTTTCGGTCGATCCCACCTCCTACCACGGCCTTCGTCGAGCTCCGCGGGGGTTCGGAGGCTCGGGAGGGCTACGCTGGGTGGACTGGGACGATATTTCCCCCAACGCGGCGATCGCCATGATCGCTTCCGAGGATCGGCGGGGAAGCGTCTCCGGATGAGCGTGGCGCCGCCATTCTGCGGCCGTTCCTCGGCATACCCGACTGGCTCTGCGTTACCGGAATCCGCCGAAGCCGTCGGAAGTGCTGTCGCGCCGGTACAAGGGCCCACGCCCCCGGTCTGGCCTTGCCCCCTACGGCGTCTCCGCCGTGGCCGTGAAGACCGCGACCCCCGACGCCACGATGGACGTGACCTGCACGGTCTGCGTGCCGGTCTCCGGGCCCAACGTCCAATCCGCGCGGCTGAAGCCGCCTGGATCTGTGGTGGACTCGCCCGGGAGGCCGATCGCACCGGTTGAGGGTTCGATCTGACCACCCCCCGATCCGATGCGCCAGGTGACTGGGGCGCTGAGCACACCCAGGCCGTCCTGATCAACGACCCGGATGACGAGCTCTGCCGAGAGCATGGCCCCCGGCGCGCCGGTCTGCTCGTCGCCCGCCGCCACCTCGATGGTGCAGGGGCACCGGGCCTGCGTGAACGTGTTACCGCCAGAATTGCAGGCGGTGAGGGCCAGGAGGGAAAGGAGCGACACCGCTCCCCCCCGAAGCGGGATTCGTACTGCCGACATCAGTTCTCCTGCAGCGATAGGTAGGCGGCCGTAACCACCGCCTCCGGGTTCTCGTACTCGTCCGTGATCCCCGCCGCCACAGTCTGTTCGAGCGTCATCCCCGCGGCGATGGCCTCGGCCACGCCGTCACGGATGCGTACCAGCATGTCTCGGTACGCCTCTAGATCGTCAGCGCTGGATACCGGCCCATGGCCTGGAATGATCCGCGTGTTCCCGTTCGCCATTTCGAGGACCCGGTCCGCGGCCGCGATCAGACCCTGGATCGACCCACCGGATGAGACGTCGATGAACGGGTAACGGCCCACGAAGAAGGTGTCGCCCATGTGGAGGACGTTGGCCCCGCTGAAATGGATGATGGCGTCGCCGTCGGTGTGGGCGTCCGGCACGTGGAACGCGTGCAGGTCGTCGCCGTTCAGGTGGAACGTCACGTCCCGGGTGAAGGTGATGACCGGCAAGGCCGCGTCGGGCTGGGCCTCCACCGTCTGGGGCTCCTGACCGAAGCGCTCCCGCAGCCACTCGGTAGACAGGCGATGGCGCACGGCCTCGTGGGCCACCAGGATCGCGCCGGCGTCGCCCAGGTTCTCGTTCCCTCCGGTGTGATCGCCGTGCCAGTGCGTGTTGATGACGAACCGGACCTCCTGATCCGTGATCTCCGCCACCGCGGCCAGGATCCGGTCCGTCAGCGGCGCGAACTGGTCATCGATGAGGAAGACGCCGTCGTCCCCGACGGACACGCCGATGTTTCCGCCGCGACCGAAGATCACGTGCACGCCATCGGCCACCCGCTCCGACCGGATCTCCACGTCGTCCCAGTTCTGATCCTGGGCGGTGAGCCCGCTGGGAATCATGAGCGCGGTCGCCAAGATCACGGCCACGAACGCGGGATGCTTCAGATGGTCTTGCATCGTCGATGTCTCCTTCTGTCCTTCTGATTGCGTTGTGCGACGGGGAGCCTCGTCGAGCTCTGCGCCGGGAAGCCCTCCGAGCTCTGCGATGGGAAGCCTCTCGAGCTCTGCGAGGGGGAGCCTCTCGGTTCTGCGATGGCCCGTCCCTCAGAACGCGCTGATCCCGGTCACCGCCTGACCCAGGATGAGCGAGTGGATGTCGTGCGTGCCTTCGTACGTGTAAACCGACTCGAGGTTGGCCATATGCCGCATGGAGTGGTACTCGACCAGGATCCCGTTCGCGCCCAGCAGCCGACGGCCTTCCCGGGCGATGTCGCACGCCATGTTCACGTTGGCCCGCTTGGCCATCGAGACCTGGTCCGGCGTCATGGTGCCCTCGTCCTTCAGGCGGCCGAGACGTAGGCACATGAGCTGGCCCTGGGTGATCTGCGTCACCATGTCGGCCAGGCGTACCTGCTGGATCTGCTTGCCACCGATGGGCCCGTCGAACATCACCCGCTCGGTGGCGTAGCTCCGGGCCTCGTCGAAGCACGCCATGGCGGCTCCGACGGCGCCCCACGCGATGCCGTAGCGGGCCTGGGTGAGGCACATGAGGGGCTGCTTGATGCTGGAGGTCTCGGGCATGAGGGCGTCGTCGCCCACGTGGACGTCGTCCAGGTGCAACTCGCTGGTGTCGGACGCCAGAAGGCTCAGCTTTCCCTTCTGGTCCCGGGCAGTGAAGCCGGGGGTATCGGTGGGCACGACGAAGCCGCGGATTCCCCGGGCGTCGCCGATCTCTCCGGTCTGAGCCCAAACGACGGCCACGTCGGCCATGGATCCGTTGGTGATCCACATCTTGGTGCCGTTGAGCACCCAACCATCGCCGGTCTTCTTGGCCGTCGTGATCATGCCGACCGGGTTGGACCCGTAGTCCGGCTCGGTGAGCCCGAAGCAGCCGATCTTCTCGGCCGTGGCCAGCTTGGGCAGCCACTCCCGACGGTGCTCCTCGGAGCCGAACTCGTGGATGGGGTACATGACCAGGGCGCCCTGGACCGACGAGAAGGACCGAAGGCCCGAGTCGCCCCGCTCCAGCTCCTGGTTGATGAGGCCATACGCCACGTTGTTGAGCCCCGCGCAGCCGTATTCCTCGGGCAGGTTGGCGCCGAGCATGCCCATCTCGCCGATCTCGGGGATCAGCTCTTTGGGAAAGCGGCGCTCCACGTACGCGTCGCCGATGATGGGCATGACGCGGTCCTCGACCCATTCCCGGATCGTGTCCCGGATCATCCGCTCCTCTTCGTTCAGGAGCGAAGCCACGTCATAGAAGTCTATTCCCTGAAACTTGCCAGCCATGCGCCGATGATCCCTCGTGTCGATTGAAGTGCCGGCGGGTCCGATGACCGCCAGGATCGGCCCCGGGGGACCGGCCCCGAGGCGGCCAGAAATGTAGTCCCAAGGGGGGATTACCACTACGGGTGGGTGCTATCGGGCGATAGCGTGTCGTCGCGCGCGTTCGGTGCCGTGTACCGGGTGACGATCGGCGAGTACGTGCGGCGGCTGCGTGTGGAAGCGGCCGCTGTGAGGCTGCCCGTCTCGGACGAGAGCAGCCCGTCTATCGTCCGTCGGCTTCAGGCACCTCGGGTGGCACGGCCTCCACAGCCCGCCGGTTGGTGAATCGCATCACGCCGTAGGCGATCTCCCGAGCCACTCTGCCCCCGATCCAGAGCGCCGCGACCACCGTGGCGATCCACCCCCCGATGACGAGATCGGACGGCTCGATCACCGTCCAGATCCAGAGCGCCAGGGCGGCCCCGAGAACCGCGCCGGCACCCCAGCCCCAGTGACCCGCGCGTCGCTTTGCGGCCTCACGGCACGGTTCGCACCACATGAGGCGGTCCACGTCAATGTAGTCGCGCACCTCGAGACACCGCACGCACGTCACCGGCCGCTCGATCCGCTCCCTGATCCTGCTCATGTCTCCTTCCCTTGCGTGTATGGGCCCGGCCGGACCGGGGCGAGGCTCCTCGTCTCCAACGGGGCCAGGCCGAGCCGCCGCGATAGAGCCGTCCAGGCTCCCGGCCATCGAGAACCCCGGTCAGCCCAACTCCCGGATCAGGCGGTCGGTGAACTGCCGCGTGGTCGCGGATCCGCCCAGGTCCCTGGTGCGACCTTCCTCCAGGGCCAGCGTCCCGCTGAGCGCGGCCCGGATGCGAGCCCCTACGTCCGCCTGACCCACACGCGGATCTTCCAGGAGCATGCACGCCGCGAGTAGCAGCGCGCTGGGATTGGCCACCCCCTGCCCCGCGATGTCCGGCGCGGATCCGTGCACCGCCTCGTACATGGCGTGCTTTTCACCGATGTTGCCCGCCGGCGCCAGGCCCAGTCCTCCGATCAGGCCCGCCATGAGGTCGCTCAGGATGTCGCCGAACATGTTCTCCATGACCAGAACGTCGAAGCGGTAGGGGTCCAGGACCAGCATCATGGCCGTGGCGTCGATGATCCGGTCCTCGAACTCCACCTCGTCTTCGTACTCTTTTGCCACCTCGTGGCCCACGTCCAGGAACAGGCCCTGGGTATACTTCAGGATGTTGGCCTTGTGGGCGAAGGTCACCTTCTTCCGACCGTTCTTCAGTGCGTAGTCGAACGCGTACCGAACGATGCGCTCGGCGCCGAAGCGGGTCACGATCATCACCGATTCGGCGGCCGCCTTGGGGTCGCCCTCCATGCCGATGTAGTGCTCGACCCCCACGTAGAGCCCCTCCGTGTTCTCACGGATCAGGACCAGATCGATGTCGTCGTAGCGGCCGGGTACCAGGGTCTTCGCGGGCCGCACGTTGGCATAGAGGTCGAACTCCTTCCGGAGGGCCACGTTCACCGAGCGGAAGCCCGATCCAGACGGTGTCGTAAGCGGTCCCTTCAGGGCCACCCCCGTCCGGTCGAGGGACTGGAGCGTCTCGTCGGGAAGAACCTGCCGGGTCCGCTCCAACGCGGCAATTCCGGCCTGCCGGACGTCGTACTCCAGATCTGCCCCGGCGGCCTTCAGGATCTCCAACGTGGCGTCGGTGACCTCGGGCCCGATGCCGTCGCCAGGAATCACTGTGATGGTCTTGGTCATTGTCGTTCTTCTGGGTTGGCCCGGGCCGCGTGGTCCGGTGGCTCGGCGGTCAGCGCCGGCGAACGTACCGCGGATTGTACTCGTATTCGGTGTGATCCTCACCCCAACGCACCAGGTCCTCCAGCTTGGACGGCTGCTCCGTGCCGTCGCGGCGGGCCACCCCGGCAATGTTCAGGGCACGCCGCCAGGTGAGGTCGTTCAGCTCGTCTCGAAGCAGGAACGACCGCGCCACTTCGGTACCGCCGGGCGCCGTCGTGATGACGCGCACGCCCGCCAGGCCCCCGAAGTCCTGGAGCAGCTGCTGCGTGGGCGACGAGAACAGGAAGATGTACGGCCCGACCTTGGCCCAGATCGTCCCGCCCCGCCGCAACTGGTTGCCGGGTTGGCGAATCGTGATCTCTACGACGTTGCCGGACATCTCGGTGGTGAGCTGTCCCTCGTACGTGTAGTAGGACGCCACCTGCTCCGCGGTCGGAACGGTCAGGTCAGGCTCTTCGCACGACCCCAGCAGCGGCACCAGGATGAAACCGGCAACGATGCCCCCTCCCCTCACCGGCTCCCTCCCTGGGCGGACCAGGCCATGCTTCTGGCGAACACGTTCGCGGCCGACCCGAGCGTGGCGGGATCGTCGGCGTCGCCTTCGCTTCCCGCCAGCACGCCGGTCCAGAACACCCGCCCGCTGCGAGCGTCCAGGACCGTCGACATGATCTCGATGGCCGACGGCTCGAGCTCCGTAGCCATGCGGTAGCGCACCTGAAGCGGGATCACGGCCATGTCCGCTGCCGTCAGGGCCGCCAGGCGTCGGATGTAGCCGAAGAGAGGATCTCCCACCCGCTCGACCTCGGCCCGGAAGAACGTACCGACGGGTAGGTCCTCCACCTTGAGGTCCATCCCGGGGGTGCGATCCACGTGCCGGCGGAGCTGATCGGGGAGCACCCAATCGATGCCCTCGCCGTGCTCGCCCAGTGCGAACTCGATCTCAGGGTCCACGGGCTCCGGCACGCCGTCCACCACCTGGACTGGCAGCAACATCACCGTTCGGCCCATCATGTCCGGGATGGCCCCCATGGAGTCGCCCGCTTCCGGTGGCGGCGGACTTCCGCCGCACGCGGCGACGACAACGACGAGGGCCAGGGAGGCCGAGGCGCGAGCGGCCCGGAGGATCGGCGCCTGGGCCGTCGGATGCATTGTTGCTTCACTGCCTCGAATGATGTGCAAAACCCGGGGTGCTCCCGCCGACGGTGGTTCTGTGCAAGATTGAAAAAGGTAGCGCTTTCGACATTATCGTGTGAGGCCGACGTAGGTTGAAGGACTCGGGCCCGGTGCGTCGGGACGTTGCTGTGTCCTGGGTCCCCGGACCGGCCTCGGTCCCCGCTGCCAACGCGACAACCGACGGGGGAAGGAAGAGCGTGCGGAAAGCTTCGACGAGGCTGCTCGTGGCCGTCTCGACCGCCCTCGCGGTGGTTTCCTGCAACTCGGATCCCACAGCGCCGGGTCTCGAGCCCCGCATCAGGTTCTCCACGGACGAGCTGCACCTGGGCGCCAGCCGACAGGTGAGCGTCCACGTGGAGAACCCGAGCGACATGGCCCTGGGTCCGGTGTTGATCCTCCCGGGCAGCGTCCGGAACGAGGCGGGGCACGGCGTGCCCGGTTCGGTGTTGACCGCCGATCCCTCGGAGATCTCCACGCTGAATCCTGGCTCCATGGCCGAGGTGAGCCTCTCCGTCAGCCTCCCGTCGGCGCCCCAACCAGGTGAGTACAACGCATTCGTTGAAGCTCGCGTCCCCGGAGGCCTGGCAGCCGGGCTGGTGCTGCGATTCAACGTGGCGGAGGCCGCACCCCCCGTGGACGGCGGCGAGATCAGGATCGCCGCGGGCAGCGGAGCCGTGCGGCAGGGTGACGCGGTGCCCTTCGCGGCCGAGGTGTCCGATGCGTCCGGCGCGATCGTTCCCGGAGTCGCCGTCAGCTGGTCCGTGCTCCCGGCCAACGCCGGCTTCTTCAGCGGCACCGGCCAATTCGTGGGCTATACGCCCGGAGAGGCCCGGATCGTGGCCACAGCCGGCACGCTCGCCGACACGACTGCGGTGACGATCTCGACCCGGGGCCTGTCGGGCCGGATGAGCGTCGTGGGCCGAGGCGGCGAGTACACCCGCTTCTCGTCCGACCTTTGGGTTCACGGCAACTACGCCTACCAGGGCACCTGGGGCGTGAAGTCCGCCACGGCGTCGGGAAACACCCTCCACACCTGGCGCATCACGGACCCCTCCCAACCGGTCCGCGAGGACGCTCTCCTGCTCGACGCCCGCACGGTGAACGACGTCAAGGTTCGGGCGGACGGGGCGCTGGGCATCGTCACCCACGAGGGGTCCCTGGACGGCCTGAACGGCGTGTCGCTGCTGAGCCTCGCCGATCCGGCGGCGCCGCAGGTCGTGGCGCGCCTGACCACCGGGCTCGAGTCCGGCGTCCACAATGCGTGGCTCGACGGGAACTACGCCTACGTCGTGGTCGACGGGAAGGACGCGGCGGCCGGCCTCCGGGTGCTGGACGTGTCGGATCCCGCGGGTCCCCGACCAGTGGCGTCGTTTTACGGCGGGTCGAGCTTCCTCCACGACGTGTACGTCCGGAACGGGCTCGCCTTCCTGTCTCACTGGGACGCGGGGCTGATCATCCTTGATGTGGGGCACGGGATCCGGGGGGGATCCCCCACCAATCCGGTGGAGGTCAGTCGGATCGCGACCTCAGGGGGACAGACGCACAACGCCTGGTACTGGCCGGAGGCGGGCTACGTGTTCGTAGGCGAGGAGGACCACGCCTCGCCCGGCATGACGCACGTCGTCGACGTCCGCAACCTGCTGCAGCCCGAGGAGGTAGCCACTTTCAGGGTGCAGGGTGCGACGCCTCACAACTTCTGGTTGGACGAGAGCCGGGGAATCCTCTATCTGGCGTGGTACGCCCGGGGCATCCGCGCGCTCGACGTGAACGGAGAGCTCATGGGTGAGCTCGACCGGCAAGGCCGGGAGCTCACGGGATTCGTCTACGACGGCTCGGCGGGCGATTGTCCCGGCATCCAGTCCACCTGTTCCTGGGCGCCGCAGCTCTCCGGGGGACGGCTCTTCGTCAGCGACATGAACTCGGGCCTCCTGGTGCTCGAGCCCACATTCTGAGATTTCCTGCCCGGCGCCTCCGACGCTCCCGTCCACGGGCCGATCCCACTCATGAGCCCGTCTGCGCCAACCACGAGCCGTCTGTCCCATGCCGTCAGCCCGCGAGTCCCATGAGTCGGCCGGATCGTCGGGCTGGCGCCTCGGTCGTGGCCGCGCTTTTCGCAGCCTCCCTGGCGTCGTGCGGCGGGGCAGACGACGGCGAAGGACGCGTCTACCTGGGGAGCGGCATGACCGATCGCGTCTTCGTCCTCGACGCCCGGGACGGCCAAGTGCTCGACACCCTTCCGCTGGATCCGCGGCGCGGCGAGACGGACGAGCCCCACGGGCTGGCCGTGGCCCCGGACGGTCGCCACTGGTACGCCACCCTGTCGCACGGTGAGCCAACGCTGTGGAAGTTCGAGAGCGACGGTGATCGACTGGTGGGCCGCCTCCGTTTGGGCGTGCCCGGCGCCGCCCGCATCGGCATCACGCCCGACGGCGCCAGGGCATTCATCCCGGACTACTGGCGAACCGGTCAGGGGGCGCCCAGCCAGGTGTCGGTCGTCAGCCTGCACGACCTGGTCGAAGAGGCGACACCCACCATCTGCCCCGCCCCCCATGATGCCGTGGTCCATCCGGCGGGCAGGCTGGTGGGGATCACCTGCTCCTTGAGCGACGAGGTGGTCGTTCTCGACGGCGTGACCCTGGAGATCGTCTCGCGCTTCCCGGTCGACGCCCAGACCGGACCCGCCGGCCAGCCCCGGCTCAAGCCGCTGAACCTGGTCTGGATCCGGGATGGTGATGCGCTCCTGGTGACCCTGGCCTCTGCCCACGAGGTCCGGGCGTTCAGCACGGAGGGCCGGACGGAGGGCTCAGTGCCGGTGGGCGAGATGCCCACGCAGGTGGCCTTGACGCCGGGCGGCTCGGCCGCGGTAGTCGTGAACCGGATGGGGGGGTCCCTCTCCCTGGTCGACGTGCCGACGCTCACCGAGCGTGCTCGCATTCCGCTCCCTGACGCGCCCAATCCGCACGGGGTCGCCCTCCGACCCGATGGCCGCGTCGCCTTCGTGTCCTTCGAGGGGACCGTGGAGAGCGCCGGAGGAGCCGTGGCCGTCGACCTGGAGACCGGGGATGTCCTTTGGCGCACGGAGGCGGGTTCCTACACGCTGGGAATCGCGTTCCGCCCCGGGCGCTGACCGTCTCGACGCCATTCGGAGGAGGACGAGGCCGGAAAGGCGACGCGTAAGTGGCGGTTGGCGAGGTCATTGCCTGGGCGGAGCCGCGATCGCCGCGACTCCGGTCCTCCGGATCCCGCCCGGGAAAGTGCCGGGTCTGTGCTCCATGGGAGCGCGCCCCTATCTTTCATCCCGATTCGGCCTGACCCGACTCGAACGCACCCATGTCGGGAGTGTGCATGGCAAGTTCCCTGAATTCGTTCCCACCCCGCCGCATACCCCACTTCTTCGTCATCCTCTTGGTCCTCGCCGCCTGCGTGGACGAGAGCGTCGTGTACGACAACCGGCCGATCTTCGGCGAGCCCGACCCGGCGGCGTTGGGATTCGTCGGTTATGCGGACCGGGACGCCCAGCGGCTGGTGTGCGGCAACTGTCACGTGGGCCGGCAAGCCGAGTGGGCAGAGACGGGCCACGCCGACGCGTGGGAGGGACTCCAGGCCAGCGGGAGCGTTCAGGAGTTCTGCGAGACATGCCACACGACGAGCTCGCGCGGCAACGTCATGGCCGAGCCGGCGGGCTACGACATCACCAGGCAAGCCCGGTACCACGACGTGCAATGCGAGAGCTGCCACGGACCCGGCGTCGCCCACCTCCAGCTCCCGGACGTGAACCGGCCCCAGGCTCCTCTCTCCGCCGGATCGGACCTGCAGTTGGGCTGTGGCGAGTGCCACCAGGGCACCCATCACCCCTTCGTCAACGAGTGGGAGCAGTCGAAGCACGCCGAGGTGGTGGGGTTTGCCGCGGACCGCGTGGAGTGCACATCGTGTCACAGCGGTGAGGGAGCCCTCGCGGCCTGGGGCTTCAGGACCGCCTTCCTCGAGCAGGACAGCGTGGGGCCGGGCAAGGACCACCTCTCCATCACCTGCGGCATCTGCCACGACCCTCACGGATCGGATCAGGGCGCGCAGCTTCGGTTTCCCATCAATACGCCCAACGAGGAAGCCAACCTGTGCATGAAGTGCCACAACCGCCGTGGAACGCCCGACCCGGGCAGCTCGGCGGGGCCCCATGCGCCCGAGGCGGCCGTGGTGATCGGCTACGGGGGCTGGTGGCCGCCGAGCCTGGAGTTTCCCGGCGACACCATCTTCGCCACCCACGGCAGCGAGGCGAATCCGAGGATCTGCGCGGGGTGCCACGTCAATGCGTTCACCGTCACCGATCCGGAGACGGGAGGTTTTGTCTTCAACGCTACCGGCCACACCTTCGAGTCGACGCCCTGCCTCGACGAGCAAGGCATCCCCGTGCCGGGAGACTGCGACGACGAGGAGCGTACCTACGGGGCCTGCACCGCATCGGGCTGCCATGGCTCGGAGGACGGGGCTCGCCAGCTCAAGCAGAGGGCCGATACGCGGACCGGTGAGTTGGCGATCGAGCTGGCCGCTCTGCTGGACCAGGTGCCCGAGGAGGAGTTCGATCCCAATGACGGCCGCTTCACGATCGCCGAGGGCGCGAAGTTCAACCTCGATCTGCGAGCTGACTTTCCCGGGTCCCCTACCCACAACCCGTTCCTGATCGAAGCGCTCCTGCTCGCGAGCATCAAGGACGTCGAGGAGGAGTACGAGCTGTCGGCCTCGAACGCCCTGACCCTACACCGAATCCTGGGACAGGGCTGAGGACACGATCATGCTGGGGCGCTTGCGGGACTTCGTGGCCAGGACCTGGAAGACACTCCGCGGGCTTCCGGTCCCGCTGATGGCCCTGGGCGTGGTCGCAGCATTCGTCGCGCTCATCGGCAGCGCCGTCTGGGGATACCGGACCTGGGACTACGTCGAGCACGACAACGAGTTCTGCATGGGGTGCCACCTCATGCAGGAGCCGTACGAGCAGTTCGCGGAGAGCGCACACCGGGGCCTCGGGTGTAAGGCCTGTCACCAGCCTACCCTGATCGAGCGGTCGGCCATGGGCGTGACCGCCGTCCTCTTCGACCCCGACGAGGTGTCCGCGCACGCGCCCGTGCCCAACGAGCGGTGCATCGACTGCCACGTCGAAGGCGATCCGGACCAGTGGAACCTGATCGCCCGCTCGCGGGGGCACCGGGTCCACTTCGAGTCCGAGGACCCGGTGCTCGAAGGCCTCATGTGCGTGGAGTGCCACGCCACCTCCGTCCATCAGTTCGCCTCCCTCGATGAGACCTGCGCCCAATCCGACTGTCACACCGACAACAAGGTGCAGCTCGGCGAGATGAGCGAGCTCATGATCCACTGCGCCGCGTGCCACGCCTTCAGCGCGCCCCTGGAGGCGTTATCCGCCGAGGCGCAGCTGGAGCCCACGCCCGACGGAGGGCTGGTGGGAGCTCTCTCGCCACAGGCTGGGGAGTGCCTGAGCTGCCACGCCATGCGCACGCTCGTGGAGATGCCGGAGGACGAGCCCCACGACCAGGTGTGCGGCACGTGCCACAACCCCCATGAGCAGGACACGCCTGCAGAGGCCGTGCAGAGTTGCGCCGTAGCCGGGTGCCACGATGAGCCCGCCGATTCCAACGCCTTCCACGTGGGGATCGAGCCCGAGGTCTACGAGAACTGCACGGAGTGTCACGCGGCGCACGACTTCCACGCCGAGGGACAGGACTGCCTCTCCTGCCACACCGACATCTTCAACGACCGGCGGGCCGCCCTCTCGCCGGCTCCGTCGAGTCCCACGACCGGCTTGGGCGTAGGCGTGACGACGGTCCTTCACACCATACCGGCGGCCCAGGACACGGCCTTCTTCCACGGCGAGCATCGGGACCTGGACTGCGCCTCGTGTCATGCCATGGAGCCGTCCCACGGCGCCGTCACCGTGACCACGGTCACGGACTGCCGGCAGTGCCACCACACGGCACCGGTGTCGGACACGTGCGCGACCTGTCATGCGGACTCGGGCGTGGAGGGTCAGGTCTTCCAGCGTAGCGGCACCTTCACGTTGTCCGTGGTCGATGAGGTCTACGAGCGGTCGCTGCCCTTCGACCATGCACCCCACGCAGAAGTGGAGTGCGCGGAGTGCCACACGCAGGGTCCGGCGCTGGCCGCGGTACGGGTGGATTGCGCGTCCTGCCACGAGGAGCACCACCAGCTCGGCACGTCTTGTATGACGTGCCACACCCCCTCCCCCCAGGACGCCCACACGGTCGAGACCCATGTGGGGTGTGGGGGCTCGGGATGCCACGCGGACGTTCCCTTCGACGGCGTCCCGAGAGAACGGGAGCTCTGCCTCTCGTGTCACCAGGACCAGGTGGATCACGAGGTCCAGGACACGTGCGCCGAGTGCCATGCCCTTCCCGAACCGGGATCGGCAGCCGGGTGAGCTCCGGCACGTGGTGTCGGCTTCTTCACGGCGGCAACGCCGGCATGATCCTGGGCCTGCTGGCCCTCACCGTCTCCTTCGGTAGTCCGCGGCTTGCGGTCGCTCAGGGGGTCCGCGGCCACCTGACGACCACGGTCCGCTACATCCAGATGCGGCCCGTGGCCCGCGACAGCATTCCCTTCGAGGACGCGACACAGCGGCCCAACGGCCAATTCGAGTACCAGGGCCGCCGCGTGTTCTGCGTGGCCGACGGTAGCTGTTACTTCTACGACGCCTTACCGGTCGAGCACGCGTTCACCTTCACGCAGGACGCCACGGCTACGGCGTGGGGATTGGGCGTACAGGGACTGAGCGCCACGGTCTCGCTGCGCGCCCGGGGGGAGCTCGGCGGGGACTTCCAGTGGCCCCGGAGCAACGACGCCTTCGACGCCATGCTCGGCTACCTGGAGCTGAACCGCGACTCGTACCGGTTTCGTCTGGGTCGGCTCCGAACGACCAGCGGGCTCGGCTTCTCGGGATACGACGGGGGCAGCGCCTGGGTGCGGCCCACACGTTGGCTGCGCGGCGAGGTCTACGGCGGGCGCAGCCTGGCCCGAGGCCTGTACGAGCCCCGCCACGAGGCCCTGCGGGCCCTCGAGGATTTGGTCATCGATCAGAATGCCTATCTGATCGGCGGGTATGCCGAGGTCGAGCCCATTCCCGGGAGCGTGGTGTCGCTCCGGTATCAGCGCGAGATCTGGGCCGATCGCTCGGGCCTCCTCTCAGAGCGGGCGGCTGTGGATTTCCGCACGGGGCTGCGGCCGCTCCGGATCACCGGCTCGGCCGACTACGACGTGGCCTTCAACCGGATCGGCAAGGCGCACCTCACGCTGGAGTTCCCGGTGCAGGGACCCGGACTGCTGTTTCAGGTGGGCGCGCGACGGTACCGGCCCTACTTCGAGCTCTGGACCGTTTGGGGCTACTTCGACCCGGTCGCCTACAACGAGGTCGACGGCCGCTTGTCCTGGACTCCCAACGTGGACCTCGGACTTTGGGTGTCCGGCGGATACCGGAAGTACGAAGACACGAACGTGTCCGAGTTCCTCACGCCTCTGGAGAGCGAGACCGTGCGGGCCGCCACCGGCGTGTCCTGGACCCCCGGACCTTGGGCGGTCGAGGGGACCTACCGGCTCGAACGGGGAGCGGGGGCCTCTCTGAGCTCGTTCGACGCGGGGGCCCGCTGGGCACCCCAGGACCGGTTCTCCATCGGCCTTCACGGCACCGCGTTCCAGCAGATCGAGGAGTTCCGGCTGGGTGAGGCGAACGGCATCGGCGGCGGCCTCGTGTTCGACGTGCTCCTGGCCCGCCGGCTCCGTTTGGATGGGGGAGCCAGCATCTACCAGAACCTGCTGGAGAACCGGGACGGACGGCCAGACTGGAGTCAGGTGCGCGGATGGACCGCCCTCCGCATCGACCTGGGTACGGAGCCGGGCAACCGAGGCCGGAGGATGCGCCGATGAGGGTCGACCGGTCTCGCACCCTGGTCCGGACGCCCCCCTGCGTCTCCGAAGGCCCGCCGACAATTGGGCCGTCGGAGCACCGCGAGCGCCGTGGGTCGCCTCGCAACGCGCGGTGGCGGCCCCTGGCTGTGGCGCTGGCCCTCTCAGCGGTCATGGGCCCGTCCAGCTCGCTCGGGGCTCAAGAGGATCGCCCCTTCCTTCATGAAGAGCACGCGGGCCTGTTCCCCCTGTGCACGGGGTGTCACGAGGGTGTCCCCGAGGGAGAGACGGGAGGGTTCTTCCCCGGGGCCGATCTGTGCAACCAGTGCCACAACGCCGAGGAGCGGGACCTCGAGCCGGTCGAGTGGTCGGCGCCCCCCGTTCGCTCGGAGCTCCAGTTCGAGCACCCGGTGCATCGGACCCGGATGGCCGAGCAGGACTCCACCCTGGAGTGCGCCGGCTGTCACTCGGAACCGGGGATGGGGCGCATGGAGGCGGTGTTCCGGGTCCAACGCGAGACGTGCACCGACTGCCACGAGCACGAGACGCCCGACCACTACGTCGTTGGGGCCTGCGCCACGTGCCACCTCCCGTTGGCCGAGACGGGCTGGGACACCGAGCGTATCGCCGACATGGAGACGCCCTCGGATCACGAGCCGGCGGATCCGTTCCTGATGGACGTCCACGGGCCTGGGTCCACGGATGACCTGGGGCGCTGCGCCACCTGCCATACGCAGGACCGCTGCGCGAGCTGTCACGTGAATGCCGGCGTCGTGGCCGAGATCGAGGATCTGCCGCCGGCGCCCGCGGACATGATCCTCCCCGAGGTCGAAGCGCGCTATCCCACGCCCGCCACCCACGAAGCTGGGCGCTTCCTGGAGAACCACGAGACAGTGGAGAACGGAGCCGAGTGCGCCACGTGCCACACCCGGGACGATTGCGCGAGCTGCCACTTCGACACGGGTGGGTCCGGCTTCAGCGGCACTGTCGTCGGCATGCAGGTCCAGGCTCCGGGCGTGGGCATCGAGTCCGAGGCACCGGCGTCGCATGCCTCCAGCTTCTTCCTCACGGACCACGCGGTCTTCGCGTCGTCCGACGAGGGCGTCTGCGCTACCTGCCACACCACGCCCTTCTGCAACGACTGCCACGACGAAGCTCGCGCACCGGCCTTCCACGAGGCCAACTTCGTCCAGCGGCACGCGACGGACTCGTATGGCCGGAACATGGAGTGTGCGAACTGCCACTCCACAGAGGTCTTCTGCCGGGCGTGTCACGTCGAGTCGGGCCTGGGGAGCGCCGGAGGACGCCTTGCGGTAGGTTATCACGATGCCGAGCCCGTCTGGCTTCTCCGTCACGGGCAGGCTGCGCGCCAATACCTGGAGACGTGCCAGACGTGTCACGCACAACGGGAGTGCCTACAGTGTCACTCCCAGACCGGGGCCTTCCAGGTGAGCCCCCACGGGCCGGACTTCGACGCCCGGCGGGCCCAGGAACGGAACCCTGCGGTATGTCTCGCCTGTCATCTCACTGATCCCCTGGAGCCCGGACGATGAAGTGGAGGGCAGGATGGCCGGTGCTCGCGCTCGCGGTTGCCGTGGTCGGTTGCGCACCGGAGGACCAGCGCACCGATACCATCGACCTGCAGGCTGCCGAGGAAGCGCGGGCTGATCTCGACCCGGAGACCGTAGCCCAGTTGGACAGCGGCAACGTGGCCTTTCGGGCACGGGACATGGACCGGGCTGTCCGTCACTACCGGCGGGTGACCGAGCTGGCGCCGGATCTCGCGGCGGGCTGGTTCGGCGTCTACATGACGGAGACGATGCGGGGCAACACCGAAGCGGCCGATTCCGCGTTCCAGCAGGCTCAGAAGCTGGCTCCCGGTGCGTCGCTGCTGCGCCCCAACGAGAACGGAAGCGGGCCATGAAGCGGTACCATGCCCTGACGCTGGCGGCGGTGCTCGCGGTGAGCGCCTGCAAGAAGGAAAAGACCTTCGACCCCCCGGACCGGGCCGAACGCGTCACGGCGGCGGAAGAGCGCTACTCCGAGTCCCTCTTCGACTCCGTCGCCTGGGAAAGCGACTTGGCCCGGTCCACGGCCGGCAATATGACGTACGCGGCGAAGTGCCGGAACTGCCACGGGACCCTGGGCGAAGGCGGCACCCCTTATGCCGGTGAGCGAGGGTTGGACGTACCCAGCCTCGTGGAGCCCGACTGGCCCTGGGCGGACAGCCTGAACGCAGTGCGGCACCGGGTATTCGTGGGCCACGAGTCGGGGATGCCCACGTGGGGCGTAGCGGGGATCACACCACGGGAGATCGACGGCGCGGCCTACTACGTGCTGGAGGTTCTGAGGCCCGAGGTGCTGGAGGTGGAGCACTAGCCATGGCCCGACCCCTGGGGCGCCGGGCCCGGACCACCGTCGGAGCAACGGTCCCTCCGCACCTGTGCGCGGATCCGGGAGCGGTGCGCCCGGGCGGTCCGAGGGGCAGCGGGCGCGCAGGACATCTACTGGCGAGGGTTACCGGTAAGTGGATGGGCCAGCCGCTTCGGGTTGCGGCTCTGCCCGGCGTCGCGTCGACCGTCCTCGGCCTGGCTCTGCTGAGCGCCTGCGGCCCGACCTACACCGTTCCCCCCATCACACCCCAGCCAACTGGCGAGCGTCACGTGGGCAAGTGGGTGTGGTTCGACCTACTCACCCACGACGCCGAGGCGGCGGGCCCGCGTTGAGCCCAACGAGGGCCCTGCGCGCATCGTGATGGACGCCGGTCGGAGGCCCGCCCCGATGGTCGTCCTCGTAACGCTCCTGCTGCACTTCCCTCCACACTCTGGCGCGACTGCGCAGGAGCTTCCCCCTCCTCCTCCCGATACCTTCGCTGATGCGCTCTCCAGGGAGCTCGTCGTTCCCGCTTGGGAGGACCGTCGACACCTGATTCAATCGGGTCTGCAGCTCGTCCTCGCCCACCGGATCCGTGTCGGGCTCGAAGTCCCGGATCAGTGGCTCTGGCGTGACCGCAGCCTCTTCCGCCGCGAGCAGGCGGCCCTCTTCCAGCTACACCCCGGCGGGCGGACCGAGCTCGACCTGGTGGCCAGCGCCCGGGGAAGCCCGATGGTGGGCGACGCGTCCCTCGAGTCGGAGGGGATCGTGGCCCTGGACCCGGAGGAGGAACGTGCGTTTCTGGGCGTGGTGGATCTGTACCTGGAAGAAGTCGCCAACCAGGAGCTGATCTACACGGGCGCGGGACAGATCCGGGTCCTGGGCGAGACTTTCGCCGATCCAATCGCCCCGGAGGCTTCCCTCACATACCGCTATCGAGGGACGGACACGATCCGTGTGGAGCTCCCGGAGCCCACCACACTGATCGGCGTGGCGTTCTCCCCCCGGTCCGACATGAGAGGGTTCACGGGCATCCTCTGGTTCGACGCTTCGAGCCATCGTTTGATCCGCTTCGTGGGCCGGCCGGACGGCGCCTGGGATCTCTCGGCGGGTCTCAGTGGCCCCCTCGCGGACGTTCCCCTCTTGCCGAGAAACGCCAGGGGCTCGGTGGATTATCTGGTGGTGGAGTTTCGCGTGGACCCTGGCGGTCGGGCGTATCCCTCCCGCGCGATCACTGAAGGGAGCCTCCGGTGGCTCGGAAACGCATTCTCCATGCCCGTCCGCATGGAATGGACCGCCGAGCGATCTCGGGACCGCATCGCGCCGTTGGCGAACCGAGCGGTACCGCTGCCGGACAGCGTCAGGGCCACGTACGTCCCACCGCCCCTTTCCGCCGGATGGGACTTCACCGTGCCCAGGCGCGCCCTCAATCCGTTCCTCAGGGAGCTCGATCGGGTCGTGTCGAGACCGCCACCACCCACGCTCAAACAGGCGGGGATGTCGGTCCTGGGAGGCATCCGCTTCAACCAGGTGCAGGGCCTGTCCCTGGGGATCGAGTACCCGTATCCCATGGGCTCGCGCGAGACGCTTACCGGCGAGTTTCGCGTTGCGACGACCTCCTTCCAGCCGACGGGCAGCCTGGAATTCCGCCGCCAACTCCGTCCGATCTGGTGGTCTGCACAGGCGTATTCCCAGTTGCAGGACGCGAACCGCTGGGAGGCGCCGTTGGGAATCTGGAATTCGCTCGAGGCCTTGCTCTTCGGACAGGACGACGGCAACTACTTCCTGGCCACCGGAGCGTCGGTGTCGATCGGCGGGGAGAACCGGCCGCTGACCTGGAGCGCCGACGTCTTCGGCGAGCGTCATGACGACACGCCGAGCCTGACCACGTTCTCCCTGTTCGGGACCGGCGAGGACGAGGCCCAGGCGGAGTCGTCCGAGTTGGTGGCCGATGAGGGTGAGGTCTACGGGCTCAGGGCCCAGGCACGCCTGCAATGGGGCGACGATCCCCAGAGGGGATTGGCCGTGCTCAGGGGTGCCGGAGAGTGGGCTCTGGGGGACTTCCAGTACCGGGACATCGAGCTGCAGCTGGACCTGGTGGGCCAGCCGGCGCCTGGGCTCGCCACGGCGGGACGGGTGGCCGCCGGCCGCGCCATGGGCGACGTGCCGACGCAACGGCTCTATCACCTGGGCGGCAGGAAGACCGTACGTGGATTCCAGCGCAACGCGGCCAGTGGCAAGGCGTACTTCCTGCTCAAGGCCGAGGTGGGCACCGCGCTGCCGGCCATGAGGGTAGTCAGCTTCCTGGATGCCGGATGGTCGGGAGAGCCGTCGAAGCTCTTCCAGGAGAAGGGCTTGATGTCCGTAGGACTGGGCTTGTCGTTACTCGACGGCGTCTTCCGGACCGACGTCGCCTGGGGGATCCAGGGGGGCGACGACATCCGGATTCACTTCTATACGAGCGGACTGTTTTGACGCACGCATCGGTCGGCAGCCGCTACCTCGGACCCGTCGACTCGGCTCGCGGCCGCCCCCACGTAGGGCACGGTCGCCGGAAGCTCCGTTCGACCTCCTTTGTATGAACGAGCCTCCTCCTCCGGCGCCGGTGCCCCCCGAGTCCCCGCTCCGCACCTTCCTCACGGAGCTGAAGCGGCGGAAGGTCTACCGGGTGGCTGCCGGTTATGCGGTGGCCACCTTCGCGATCCTGGAAGGTGCCGACTTGGTATTGCCGACTCTCGGGGTGCCGGAATGGGTGTTCCAGCTGCTCGTGGTCCTGGTGCTCCTGGGCTTTCCGGTCGCCCTGATCCTGGCGTGGGCCTTCGATATCACGACCGAGGGCGTCCAACCCGACCCGGCGGGAGGCTCGGCTCCTCGCACCCCGCTGGGCTACAAGCTGGGCGGGGTGGTCTTGAGCCTGGCCATCGTGGGGGGTGGCGCCTACTGGTATCTGCTGGCCCGTCCCAACGACGAAGGTCCGACTGCCCCAACGAACGGCACACCCGCCGCCCTTACCCCCGAGCCCCGCGCCGTGCCACCGAGGAGCATGGCAGTCCTTCCCTTCGACGCACTGAGCAGCGACGAGGACCTGACGTTCCTGGGCGACGGCATCGCCGGAGAGATCCTGACGGCGCTGTCCAAGGCCCAAGGGCTGCGGATCGCCGCCCGCAGCTCGTCCTTCAGGCTCCGGGGCGAAGACGCGCGAACGGCCGGCGAGCGCCTGGGCGTCGCGTACATCCTCGAGGGGACGGTGCAGCGAAGCGGTGATCGGGTTCGAGTGACGGTCTCCATGGTGTCAACAGCCGACGAATCGACGCTCTGGTCGGATCAGTACGACGGCGACTTCACCGACGTGTTCGACATTCAGGACCGAATCGCACGCGGCGTCATCGAGGGGCTGGCCCTTCGGTTCTCGGGTGGAGGTGGCGCTCGCGTCGTGGAAGTCTCGACGGACGACCCGGCCGCGTACACCGAGTATCTGCGAGGCCGCGCGGCGACCGCCGATCGATCTCCCGCCGGGCTCCAGGAGGCGATCGGCCACTACGAGCGCGCCATCGGGATGGATCCGGGGTTCGCGGAGGCATACTCCGCCCTCGCCATCGTCCACACGTCGCGCGCGATCACGCTTTCCGAAGTCCCGAGCGTCGCCTATCGGCAGGCCCGCGACATGGCCGAGGCCGCGCTGCGCCTGGACCCCACGAGCGCTGAGGCCCACGCGGCCCTGGCCAACGTCAAGTCGGACTGGGAGTGGGACTTCGCCGGAGCCGAGGAGGAGTTCCTTCGAGCTCTGTCGCTACAACCCCAATACGCCGCCGCCCGACAGTGGTACGCCCAACTCCTCGAGGTCATGGGCCGGTCCGGCGAGGCGATCCAACAGGCCGAAGAGGCCCTGGGGCAGGATGTGCTCTCGGTGGCGTCGCACGTGGCCCTCGGGGTCAGCTACTACATGGCGCGCCGCTTCGACGACGCCATCCGGCAGTTCGAAACCGCCCAGGAGCGCTTCCCGGACTCGCCGGTCACCTACGAGTTGCTCGGGTGGGCCCTGCGGGAAGCGGGCCGCCTCGACGAGGCCATCGCGGCGCACCGGAAGGCGGTGGCGGGCGGTCAGGGCGCGCTTGCCGAAGCCTCCTTGGCCGTGGCCCTCGCTGCGGCGGCGCGGGATACGGAGGCCCGGGAGCTCCTCCGACGCCTGGAGGCCGAAGACCGTGAGTCCTCCGTGTTGGCGGTCCGACTGGCGCTGGCGTACGGGTGGCTCGGCGAGCCTGACGCAGCGTTCCGGTGGCTGGACACCGGACTGGAGCGGCGAGACCCCTGGATCACACACCTGAGGGCGGATCCCGCCTTCGATCCACTGAGGGACGATCCCCGGTTCGACGAGCTGGTGCGGAGGGTGGGGCTCTAGTGTGGTGATGCAGAAGTCTGGTAGCTACCGAGAGGGCCGATGCGCCCGAACCGGCAAGGCGCGGAGACGAGGAATAGCAGCCCTATTGGGAGGAACCGCAACGCCGCCGGGCGGGATGCAGTGGCTCTCGAATAGCATCACGACTTTTGCAGCACCACACTAGGATTTCCGCAATCCACACGGCGTCAGAATGGCCCGAGGACACGAGGAAGCGGCGAAAGGTCACCCTCCCGCCGCTTCCGTGCCACCGGTTCGGCAGTCCGTCCCGTTGGACCGGTGCTACCTGGACGCGATCCCCACGGCGAACGTCCAGAACTGATAGTCCTGATCGCCTGCCTTCGCCGTCAGGTTGTAGCGCACCGTGCCCGTCAGTACCGTGCGCCCCGCCGGGAAGGCGATACCCACCTCCGGAGCGCCGCCGAAGTGCCAGTTGTCGCTGGTCAGGGCGTACAGCCCTGCCTCGGTCCGTCGCTCGATGTAATACAGACCGGCGTTGATTCCAACGAATCCGAGCGTGCTACCTCGTTGGCGATTGCCGATGTAGTAGTGGGCGTTGGCCAGAATTGGGAACGCATTGATGTACTTGAACGCCGTTCCCGTGATTGCGGACCGGAGCTCCTCGTCGACGACGGTCGTCCCGGAGTTCTCCTCGTTGAACACTTGCCAGCTCAGGTCGAAGCCCAGCGACCAGGTGTTCTGGAAGTCCATCATCTTCCGGCCCTGGAAGCCGATGCCCCTGAAGCTGAAGTTACTGATGTAGTCGGTGGTACTCCCACCGGGGGTGCCCATGTTGTATGAGAACTGCCACCACCAGTCCTGCGCCTTCGCCTCTCCGGACGACGCCAGGACCAGGGCCAGAGCAACCAGAATCGCTCTCATCATCCCATCTCCTTTGAGTGTGTTCCTGACGTCGTTCAGTTCGGTGCGGGCGTGCCGCCGGCCAGGTAGGGCGACTGCGAAAACGCCTGGGCGATCCCACTCGTGATCCGGGACCGCGTCGAAGCTTCGCTACCCTCGGCCAGACCGTTCATCAATCCCGCCCAGACCTCGCCGCCGTCGTCACCCACGACCTCGAGCGAGGGATCCTTCATCAGCGTGACGACCGTTCCGCTCCTCCAGACGGTCCCTCCGGTAACCGGCCACCAGGGATAACCGCCATAGCAGCAGCCCCAATAGGGTGGATAGTATCCGGGCCACCAGGTCCAGATCGACACGTTCACGTTGATGGCGACCGCGTTGAGGACCAGCAGGTCGGCCGTCTCCGGGTCTGCGCTTTCCGGTAGCTCCGTGTATCCATAACCGGAGAGCCCGGTGCGGACCGAGGCGAGGATGTCGCTGTCGAAGGCGTGGTCGAACGTGTCGGGCGCCATCGAGTCGGATTGGATGTAGAAGACCGTGTCCGGCATGAAGTACGTCTTCTTCGCGAACGGGTATTCCGGTCGCGCGCCGGTCGTGATCAGGTCGGTTTCCCCGACGTTGGAGATCTCGCCTGGATAGCATGATGACAGGACCGCAACGAGCCCCGTTGTGAGAATCGAACCCCCCACCCTTTTCATCTGATCCTTCTTTCTGTGTGGTCGAAACGGCGCCTGCGGCACCGGGTCCCGAGATTCGGGAGCCAACAAGGATATCCAACCAGCCCGAGGCGATCAATCGACGCTTCCGCGTCCGATCGAGCGACTCCGGTTGGGCGCTGAACAGGGAAGGACTTCGGCGGGGTTTCCCGAATGTTCGACTCCGGTATACCTGCACCGGGCTCGACTGTTCCGCCTTTCGGCACCGCCGCTTCGGGGGACTCGAAGCCGGCCTAAGATCGAGGTCCTGGCTGCGAGCGGTGGGCGGCGGGTCGGGACGGGGGATACGGCTTATCCGGCGTCCGGCACCACCTGGGTTCCGGCGACGCCGGCGAGCATGCGGTCGACCTCGTCCAGGGATCCGATCACGGCCCTTTGCCCGGTCTCCGCGACGAAGGAGCAGGCGGCCTCGACTTTCGGGCCCATGGATCCGGCCGGGAAGTCCTCCCGTCTCAGCTGCGCTGGCGTGACCCGCCCCATTAGCTCCGCCTCCGGCGTGCCCCACCCTGTGTAGACTCCTGCCACGTCCGTTGCAAGCACCAGGGTGTCGGCCTCCAGCTGTCGGGCCAGAAGGGCGCTGGCCTTGTCCTTGTCCACCACCACGTTGGCGCCGTGCAGGGCGCCGTCGTCTCCGTACATCGTGGGAATGCCGCCGCCCCCGGTGCAGATGACCACGACCCCCCGCTCCAGAAGCCACTCGATGGGCCGCACCTCGAAGACCCGGAGCGGATCCGGCGACGGGACCACCCGGCGCCACAGGTCTCCGTCCCGAGCCACGGCCCATCCCTTCGCCTCGGCCAGACGCCGAGCCTCGGCCTCGGGATAGCCGATGCCGATGGGCTTGGTAGGCCGGCCGAACGCGGGGTCGTCGGGATCGACCTCCACCATGGTCAGGATCGTCGCGAAGGGCTGCTCGAAGGGGAGCAGATTGCCCAGCTCCTGCTCGATCATATAGCCGATCATGCCGTCGCTCTGGGCTCCCAGCAGGTCCAGCGTGTCCATCCCCGCTCCGGCCTCAGATGCCTGCAGCGCCAGCAACCCCACCTGGGGCCCGTTGCCGTGGGTGATGACCACTTCGTGCTCCGCCACCAGCGGCGCCAGCGCTCCGGCTGCGACTCGCACATTCTCTCGCTGGACATCGACGGTGAAGGGTTGGCCTCTCCGGAGGATGGCGTTGCCCCCGAGCGCTACGACGACCCTCACCGTGCGGCCTCGAGTTGGGCCACGAGATCGGCGATGGAGCGGTCTCCCGGCTCCAACTCCGCCAGGCGACGAGCGTACCGCAACCCGTCTGCAGGGGCGCCGGCGTCTCGATGCATGGTGGCGAGGGCGAAGAGGATGTCACGATCGTTGGGGTGGCGCGCCACAGCGGAGGCGAGCACCTCCAGGGCACGCTCGCTTTGTCTCTCTGAGTTGAGGGCCACCCCCAACGTGTACGCGAACCGGGGATCGAGGGGCTCCAGCGCCGCGGCGGTCTCGAGCTCGGTCAGCGCCTCGAGGGCCCGACCCGTCCGAACCAGGAGAAGCCCCAGCGCGTAATGAAGCGAGGCAGCTTCGGATACCGCGTCAATCCCCTCGCGCAACAGGGCTTCCGCTTCCACTTCCCGGCCCTGGCTCCGGTAGAGATCGGCCAGGTTGACCCACGCTGGGACGAACCACGGACCGATGCGGAGAGCCAGAGACAGGGATGCTTCCGCGTCGGTCGTCCGACCCTGGTCCGCCCGGAGGCGAGCCAGGTTGACGTGAGCGCTGGGGTGATCCAGCGAAGCCTGTAAGCTCTCCACGTACTCCGCCGTGGCCCGATCGAGGATCCTGGTCAGGCCCGGCGGCAGAGCGGCTCTGGCCACCGGCGCCAGCACCCTGGCCGCCTCCGCTCGGACCGCGAACTCCGGATCCGTGAGAAGGGGCGTGAGCGGCTGCACGCGGTCGTTCGGCGGGATCGCCTGCAATGCTCGGACACCCGCCCACCGAACCAGGGGGTCGGGGTCACGCAGAGCATTGGGGATCACGGCACCCAGCGCGGGCCCGGGACGGGCGGTCATGAGCTCCACCGCCGTCGCCCGTACGATGGCGGGGGCCACCGTGTCGACGACCAGAGCCATGAGCGCGACCTCGGCCCCGGCGCCTCCTTCCCTGCCCTCTTGAAGGGCTTCTCCGTAGTGCGACTCGGCGCGGCGCTCCGGGCCGTACCACCGCACCACCGTGGCCGTTGCCCAGGCGCTCGTTCGCTCGTCGTGGCAGCCCACACACGCATCCGGGGACTCGAGCGCTTCCGACAGGTCAGGTCGAGGCACGCGGAAGGAATGGTCCCGCCGCGGATCCACCACCATGTAGCTCCGGGCGGGGGCGTGGCAGGACACGCACTGAGCCGCCTCCGACTCGGCTTCATGAAAGTGGTGCTCCGGGACGTCGAACCGGTCGGGCGCATGGCAGGCCGCGCAGACGCCATTCCCCGGCGCTTTCAGGCTGGCCGAGTGGGGATCGTGGCAGTCGCTGCACAGCACACCGGCCCGGTACATGGCGCTTTGCAGGAACGATCCCCACACGTACACCTCGTCCAGGATCTGGCCGTCGGCGAAGTAGAGTCCATCGGCGAGCGTCCGAGGCAGATGGGTGTCCATCAGCGCCCCTCCCGGAGGCGTCTCGGGAAGGAGTGACGCCCGCCGGGAATGGCACTTGCCGCATGCGTCGATCTGGCGAGTGCCGCTCGAGGGTGCGGACCGGGCGGCGATTCCCGTCGTCGGGTCCATGACCCACGAGCCACCTGCGGGATCACCCAGCTCCACCATCAGGCCGAATCGGCCGCCGTCGTCACGAGCACCCGACGCGGGCGAGGATTCGGGGACGCCATCGGGGTTCTCCTGGGCCCACGCCACGTGCTCCGACCCGGGGCCGTGGCACGCCTCGCACGACACGTCGATCTCTGCCCACCGGGTGTCGTAGCTGTCCGACGCCAGGTCATACCCCTTCTGGAGGTCGGTGGAGTGGCACTCGGCGCACATGTAGTTCCAGCTCTGGGCGGCGCCGGCCCAGTGGAGGACGTCCCCGGGTGGCGTCTCCTCGTCGGGGTAGATGTGGAACCAGCGCTGTCCACCTGCATCCGCCGGGCGGGTGTCCCACGCCACCGTGTGTGCCTGGAGGCGGCCGCCGGGCAACTCGACCAGATACTGCTGAAGCGGTGCCACGCCGAAGGTGTGCGTCACGGGGAAGCTGGCGATCGCTCCGTCGGGCCCATCGGTCTCGACCATGAACCGCTCGCCGTCCCGGTAGAATCGGGTGGTGACGCCTCGGTGGGTGAACGCCTCACCGCCGAAGTCGGCGAGAACGCTGGCGTCCGTCGCCTCCTGCATGGCCAGGTCATGGTGCGAGCCCGCCCACAGCGCCGCCTCTTCAGAATGACACTCGGCGCAGGCCGCCCTGCCGACGTACGACGTGCCGGTGGCGACGGTACCCGGCTCCGGCTCGTCGGAGCAGCCTGCTAGAGCCCCGCAGACACCGACCGCGGAGACCGATAAGAGGGTCATGAGGGTGGAACGGGGCATGAGCAGCCGGGCGAGTGAAACGGACGTGTCGGGCGAGGAGCGACCCACTGAATCCGGGACAGGAGACCCGTCATCGATGGCTCGTCACCAGTAGCGAGCGACGGGATCGAAAGATAGGACAGAGCGAGCTCCACGACACCCCGCGAGGCGGTTCGTCGTTCTTGCCCCGGCGCGCCCTTGGGGCGATGGTTCTGGCGACCGACCTCGGGGGATCCCGCCCCCCCGGACCTGGAACCCTCTGGCGCGGAGCATCTCACGTGATCCATCGACGTTCGTTTGGTCGCTTCTTCTCGGCCTCCTTGGTCGCTACGGCGCTCGTGGTCGTGCCGCCACAGGCGGGGTCGGCACAGTGGGAGATCGGGCCGCAGGCTCAGTACAGTAACGTCTTCGCCGGTACTTGGGCCGTTGGTGCGCGCGTCAACTACCACACCAGTTCGGCATTCGCGCTCCAGGCGACTGGAGACGTGTATTTCCCCGACTGTGGCAATCTCGGAGACTGTAGCCTCTGGGACCTTCAGATCAATGGTGTCTTCTTCCTGACCCGCCAACAGGCGTATGAGCCCTATCTGGGTGCGGGCTTCAGCTTCCAGAACTACAAGTTCCCTGATCTGGGCCAGACCTCGTCGACGAGCGCCAGCGGACCCGTCGCCATCATCGGATCAACCCTGGGCTTCTGGGGCAAGACCCAGCCGTTCCTGGAGGCCAAATGGCTCTTAAAGGGGGAGGATCTGAGTACCCAATTCACCATCGAGTTCGGTTTCACGTTCGAGCTTGGCAGATCGTATTGAGGGATCGGCGCGATGAGCGGGCCAGGGCCTGGCGGTTCATCTCGACCGCCGGAAGCATATGTGACATCGACGGAGGAAGGGTGAATAGAGGTCTGCTCATGAGTCTTCTTGCGGCGCTCGCAGGATGCGCCGGCATGCACGTGGAGTCGGCCCAGGATCCCGCGGTCGATCTCTCCGAGCTGGCCAGCTTCGAGTGGATGGAGCGCGAGCAACCCGAGGTCAGCCGTCGGGCCACGCGAGAGGGCTTGGACCGCCGCATCAAGGAGGCCGTCGACCGCGAGCTGATCAGCCGCGGGTACGAGAGGGTGTCACGGGGCGACGGCCGTCTGGTGCTCACCTACCACGTCGGTCTCGACGGGGCCATGGACATCCAGATGATCAACACCCTCCCTGAGGATCGCTGGGGCATCGACCGCGGGTGGGACTTCTATACGGAGCGGTCAATCCGCACCCTGGAGCAGGGCACGCTGGTGCTGGACGCCTACAACGCGGATACGGGGTTGCTGGTGTGGCGGGGCGTGGCCGAAGCCGAGGTGGACCGAACACAGTCGCCGGAGAAGCGGGCCGAGCTGGTGGACCGGGCGGTGCGACGGCTGATCCAGGAGTTTCCGCCGCGAGCCAGCTCCTGAAGCTCGCCGCGTCCACGGGCCGGTTCGGAGGCGTCCTCCGTGGAGGGTCGCCGAGGCGACGAGACGCGACCACCGGAGTGCTCGGGGCTCCTCCCCTCCCCGGAGCTAGAGTCCGTCCCGATCCACGATGCGCGTTCGCGCGTCCGCCCCGGACATGGTCACCCACCCCACAAGGGGCTTGTGGTCCGAGCCGTATCGGTCGTCGATGACCTTGTAGCGGGCGTCCCAACTGTCGGGCAATCCGAAGAACAGGTGGTCCAGCTTCAGGTCGGGCAGGAACAGCGGCAGGTCCGCGGTACCGCCCCGCGGATGGTCCTCCACGCTGGCGAAGCGGGCCTGGAGGAGCCGCACGGCTCCTGCGCCTCTCTCTCGATACCACGTGTTGAGGTCACCGCCGAGCACGGTCGGCGTCTCACTCTCCAAGGCCCTGAGCAGCCCTCGCGCCTGGTTCGATTGGGCGGCGCCGAAGCTCCGGTGAATGCGTGAGAACGCCGCACGGTTGTCGAGGTGCGCGCTCACGACCCGCAGCTGCCACGGCTGGCCCGCGCTGGAGCGCCCCTCGACGTTCGCGAACACCGCGACGCGCCGCTGCCGTTCGTATGGGAGCTCGATTGCCGTCAGTGCCGTGAGCGGCAGCGTCGAGAGGATCGCGTTGCCCCGGTCTTCCGGCGCTCCCTGCCCCGGCCCGCCGTTTCGCATCGACGGCACGTAGAACAGGTGCAGGCCCTCGACGAACGCGACGGCGGTCACGTCCGCGCGCCCTCCGGTCGGGGGAGCCTTGCGGATCGCCCCGGCGGCAGCCGCCCAGCTGGGGATGTTCCCCGGGACCGAAGCGCCGGCGCGGTGCGCCTCCTGGAGGAGGATCACGAAGTGCTCGGGCGGCTCACCACCCGTCAGCCGTCCCTCTCGCAGGTCCGCGATGAGCCGCCTGGCGTCACCGCCACCAACGTGGATGTTCCACGCCACGACCGCGATCGAGTCGACTCCCGAGGCCGTCGCGACCTGGTCTCCTCGGGCCTGATAGGCCGGGCCCACGGCCCAGCACCACGCGTCGAGCTTGGCCAGCTCATCGGCGTTGTCGGGGCGAATCCATCGGATCTCCTGGTCCTGCGGCGCTGGAGACCCTCCTTCGAAGCAGGGGGGCGCGGCCGTCACCCCGTCAGGAGCCCGACGGTGGGCGCAGCCCGCCAACAGGCCGCACAGGAAAGCGCACGCGGCGAGAGCCTTGGTCCAACCTGGCCGCAAGAAGTCACTCCTTCGGGTGTGATCCGGCATCGTGTGTCGGACCCCCCACGAGGCCAGCCGCTGCGACCGAAGTGGCGGGGGTCGGGCCTACCTACACGAGTCGCCCCACCGGGGGTCCCGCGAACAGCTCCGCGCGAGCCGGCAGTGGACGGCAGAGCAGGCCGCGCCGGCCAGGGCTGGTCCGGCGAGCCGGACAGGGTCCGGGGAGTGGCTGACCCCTCAGAAGCCCAGGCTGATGGCGATCTGCACCACGTCCCGGGTGGCGCTCGTCGCGGGGCCCTGTCCGAGCGCCAGCACCCGGGGGTCCGTGATCTGGTCGAGGCCCAAGGAATGGTTGTAACGGGCGAGCTCGACCCGGAGCCCCACGTCGATTCCCTTCGGCGGCGGGGCGAAACCGGAAAGGAGGAACCACTCCAGACCCAGGCCGTAATGCCAGGTGAAGTTGTCGATCGTCCCTGAAGTCGGCTCCGGAACCGGCACCCCACGCACGGCGGTATTCTCCAATCGGTACCACGACCACCCATAACCGACCTTGGCGTAGGGCTGGAAGCCCCCACTCGCGACGTTGAAGCGCAGGCTGCCGCTGTACTCCCAGAGCTTGATCTCGCTGGTGACCTCGTCTCGTTGGCCTGCGGCATCGAGAACCTCGACCGTCATGCCGGCTCGGTGCGACCAGTACGCGTTCTCACTCACGAACTTTCGACCCAGGGGAACCGCGACCCTGATGTAGGGCGACGTGGATTCCTTGATGTCCGAACCGACCACGACCACGTCGTCCTCGAAGCCGTATCCCAACGCCGTCAGGATATCCTCGATCTGAGCGTCGTTCAGCAGCATCCCCGTGAACGCCTCGGGAAACACCATCCCGACCGCGCCCCCTTCCAAGCCCAGAAAGCGGAAGGGTACCTGGTCGGCTGCGAGGTAGGTGGAGGACTGCTCCGTAAGCAGGGCGATGGGCGTGCCCACCAGCAGAAGGACCACGTCGAGCGGCGGAAGCAGGCTGATGGTGGGAATCGTCGCGTTCAGCCACCCCCAGGTGTTCTGGAAGCGGTCCTGCCAGCCCAGGGCGAAGAACCCCGAATAGCGATGCGGATCGTAGTCATGGAAGCCACTGCCGGCCCCCGCCCGGTTCCACCCCTTGTTCTGGCTACCGGTCTGGGGAGCCAGGTTGCCCGTGCTGGCGTGGGAGATGATCCCGGCAAAGGGTGACTCCGCCGCGGGGTATCCCCAGCGGATCGGGAGCACCAGCCAGCTCCACTCGCGGCGGACCTCAGGGTCGGTATACATCATGTCGTGCACCCGCTCCCAATCGGGAACGATCTCGATGCGGTCGTCTCGGTCGAGTCGGAGCACGCTGTTGCGCCCCAACCGTCCGTCCTCCAGTCCGGGACGAGAGCCGGTAAAATAGTCCAGGTAGTCGAACGTGGCGGTGATCTGCTCGGACGCGCCGCCAGGACCCACGTTCTTGTAGAGTCCGCGGAACGGATAGGTGCCGTGGGAGTCCCGGTTCTTGCCGCCGGGTGCGGCGAGAATCTGGTCGGTACCTTTGTTGTCGGCTCCGATGAAGCCCACCATGTGGGTGTTGATGACCGTCTCGGCTCGATCCTCGTAGGCACGCTGGCGTATCTCCTGCCACACCTTGTGCTGGTCGATGCGCTCCTGGGGGAGGGCCTGGAACTCTGCCTCCCACTGGTCCCGCGGCAGATAGACGTTGGGACTCGCGTAGTCGAGGGTCCAGACCTTTTCGTGCAGGTAGTAGTCCGCCCGCTTGATGACGACGTAGTCATCCCCGGACGAGGGGTTCTCACCGCCCCCATTCAGCATGAAGAGGATCTCTTCAGCAGTCTGGGGCCGATCCACCGCGCCTTTGGGCGAGACGATGAGGTTGACGTGCTCCCAGTCCCCCTCGTGGTTGTTGCCTCCGTCGTTCCAGGAGTAGAAGAACCAGTACTGCAGTACGAGCTCGTAGCCCAGGAGGCCGCCCGTGTTCGACCGGACCTCCTCGACGAACGGATGAAGGTAGGTCTTGGGGAAGCTCCAGTACTTCTGGGGCAGCTCACCGGATACCGGATCCTCGTATTCGGCCCTCCAGCTGACCTCGCCGTGGGCCGGGAAGTTCCAGTAGAGGACCTTGAACGGATCCATCTGTGGGTCGATGGCCGCGGTCTGATACCATTCGGACTGTGGATTCTCCGGATCGAACTCCCGGAGCAGGGAGATCAGGCGGCAGTCGTCGTTTTCCGTCCGCAAAGCGGCATTGGGAGGATCAGGACAAGGGTCGCCCTCCAGCGCGAGCCAGTCGATCTGCTCTTCCCGGATCAGCTCGCCCCCTTCAACCGCCTGGTTCCACGTGTCGATGAACAGCGGCCAGGAGTTGCGGCCGTCCATGAACTTCTTCCAGTCCATGGGGACTGCGGTAGTGTTCAGCACGAGGTAGGGCGCGAACTTCACCCCCAAGCGCTTCATGACCGCATGCCGGCGGTCATCGATGCCGTCCAACGGATCCACGTCCCGGTACGACGGATCGTTCTCGTCACCGTAGACGTTCAGCGCCGCCGAGCCCGCCGCTTGGCGTACGGGCCGCGTGTAGCTCAGCGGCACGTAGCTGTAGTAGTCCTCTTTGGGCATGTCCTGGGCTTGGGCCGTGGTGGGCTGCAGGACCGCAAGCAGCGTGACCACCGTTAGACCCACCAAGACGCTCCGGACAAGTCGGTTCATCGTTGTTCCCCACCGAAAGCAACGCGGTTGTCGGTCAGGAGCAGGGGCGGCGCGTCCGATGCCGCTCCTCCTCAACTCCTCGATTTCGTCGGATGCGCTTCCGAAGGCGGGGCCGGAGGCGGTGCACAATGTGACTGTCGAGCGGATACAAGCGCAACGCGGAGTCCGAGCTCAGGCATCCGGCCAAGCCCACGGGTTGGCACTCCTCCGTTGTCATCGCGGCCCTGAAGGAAGCTCCCCGCCCGCGATCCGGAGCTCGCTTCGACTGAACGGCCTGGAGATTAGCGCCTCCTCGAAGCGGTCGTTCATCTGCCGGGTCACGTCCCAGTAGACGGTCCAGTAGTCCGGTGTCTTCACCCACGGTCGCACGATGAACTCGATGGAGGAATCTCCGATCCCGTGGACTTTCACGGTGGGTGCTGGATCCTCCAGCACGAGGGGGTGCGCGGACAGGATCTCCCCCAGGACCGCCTCGGCCCGCGCGGCGTCCTCGCGGGCCCCGATGGCCACGGTGAGGTCTACGCGCCGGGTCGGCTCGGCCGTCTTGTTCCGGATCACGTTGCCCCAGATCTCCCGGTTGGGAACGATGAGCTTCTGGTTATCGAAGGTCAGGATCGTAGTGGACACCAGGCTCATCGCGGACACCTTCCCGCCGACGCCGCCGGCCTCCACGACGTCCCCCACGTCGAAAGGGCGATAGACCAGGATCATCATGCCTGAAGCGAAGTTGGACAGGGTGTCCTGTAGAGCGAAGCCCATGATGAACCCCGCCACCCCGAGCCCGGCCAGGAGAGGACCTACGTGAATGCCGAGCTGGGAAAGCCCGATGAGGATCCCGACCAGGAACACGGCGTTGGCCACGATGGACACCCCCATGCTCTTCAACAGCACCGGGACGTCCGGGTTGGTACGGCCGATGCCGACGGACACGAGCCGTCCCGTCATACGCGCCAGGATTCGAAACACCCCCAGGATCAGCAGGAACAACACCAGGTTGATGAATAGCTGAGGTACCCTGGACAGGACCCAGGACACCGTTGACTCCCAGCCCTGACGGAGCAGGCCTCGCATCACGTTCACGTCGAGCACGTCGGTGGTCACACGACCCGTGGCCCGGATCATGACCTGCTTGTACTCGGCTGCCTCCAGCTCACGCTCGTCCATGAGGTCCACGACCGCCCCGAGGCCCGTCGTGCCTGATCGAAGTCGCTCCTGGACCGTAGTGAGCTCGGCGCGGACGATACGTGCCTCGTCGCCATCTGCCCGCTCGAGCCGGTCGGCAAGCTCATCGGTCGCCCTCTGGCTCAACTCGATCTCCCCCACCAACCGATCGGCCCGGGCCACGAGCAGAGGATCCAGGTAGGCCCAGTCGGCCGCCGGATCCAGCCCGAACGCGGCGTGGAAGGACCCGACCCGGTAGAGTGCCAGGAGAATCGCGTCCGCCTCGTTTCCCGCCTCTCCGATCTGGCGTTCCAGCGGCAACATCTCTCCCCGCGACAATGAGCCCCGCTGCCTCCGCAGCTCGGTCAGCCGATCCTGGACTGAGCGGTATTCCCCCCGAACCAGCCTCCGAGCTTCCGAAAGCCACTCGGTTGCCTTCGTCCGCGCCTCGACGGCCTGGCCGCCCGCCTGCTCCAGGACCAGGATCTCCTGGATCAAGTCGGCGAGCAGCGGGCGCCAGGTCGCCGTACGCCGATCGATCTGGGCATCGAGGATGAGGCGCTCTTCTCCCTCGGCATCCTGAAACCGCTGAAAAAGATCGAGGATGTCCAGCCACTGGCTCTCCACTTCGAGGGTCAGCTGGTCGACCTCCGCCCGTAGCTCAAAGCCAAAAGGACGAGGAAGGTGGTGCGTCTCATGAGGCCTCCGTCATTCGGGAGGTGGTTACAGAAGTAGGCTCGAGCATCCGATCGACTCGCCGCTAGAACTCCACTCCGATAGTGGCCCCCAGGACGGTGGCCGTATGCTTGTGTGTCACGTCCAGGTTTGCCTGCGGGGCAAGGAAGAACCTCCCCTCGGGACCGAAGACTACCGGGTACTGGGCGCCGAGTCGGCCCATGAACAGAGTCTCTGCTTCGTGGGCGGTTTCAGCTGAGTCGAGAGGCTCGACAGCGTCGGACCTGGGGGTCTCCCGTTCGAGTCCGGCTCCGACCGTCAGCGCGAGCTCGCCGATCCCGGGAGAGAAGCTCAGCGGCACGCCGACCACGAACGCGCGTCCGTTGTCGCCGATCGCCCAATCGAGGAATACGCCCAGAGCGACCCTCTCCGAGAGGGTCCGCGCGTAGTCCAGGCCGATGGTGAACCCGTCCTCCCCATCGAGGTTGGTGTTTCCCAAGAACAGGGCGAGCTCGTTGGCGAAGGCGTGCCTGGCCTCGCCTTCACCCCCAGTGTGGACCTCCTGCGCAGAGACGGGCCCGAATGAGAGCACGGCGGCGAGGAGGACGAGCGTACCAGGTCGTGTGGGCGCACGACCGGATCGGATCGGGCGGTTCAGGGGACCTCGAATCGGCGGTGGTTGGCGACCGGGGACGAACCCGCACGCCCGGTGCCCGTGGCAGGTGTTGAACATCGTCTCAGCCTCAGCCCGTGGAGGGTCTCATGCACGTTCGCCTGGCCCTGTCGCGCTTCTGGGTCTGGGCCTCGAACACCCCGTCGCCCCTCCGCGTTGGCTACCCGTTCTACGAAGAACAGACCCGGGCTGCAAGCTACCCGGGCCGACCGTCCTCGCCTGACGTCTCAGATCTTCGTCCTGCGGTGAGGGTGGGCCAGCACGAGTCGAGGGCACCGCCACGGGCCTTCCGACCGAAGTCGGAAGGCGCGCCACTTCGAGGTGGCCCGGGCCAGGCGGGCCGGCGACGAATCCGGTTCCAGCCGCCGCCCCATCCAACTGCTTGGCCAGGGCTGGCGCTCGTCCCGTTGGGCCGACCCAGACGAGGGCGCTTCCGCGATTCCGCCGGACTCCACTACATTGCCCACCCCACACCCGACGACAGGATTGATGACATGAGCGATGTACGACATTTCCGCTGGGACGACATGCCGAAGGAGCGGGTCACCGACCTGCTGGAGCGACGGTTGATCACCGGCGACCGGATGATGCTGGCTCACGTGTACCTGGAGAAGGGGTGCATCGTGCCCATGCACCATCACGAGAACGAGCAGCTCACGTACGTGCTCGAGGGTACGCTGCGCTTCTGGATCGGCAGCGAGGACGCGGTACCCATCGACGTGGGGCCAGGAGAGGTCCTCCACCTGCCCTCGAACGTGCCCCACAAGGCGCTCGCCCTCGAGGACACCCTGGACGTCGACGTCTTCAGCCCACCGCGGGAGGATTGGCTGACAGGCACCGACGACTACTTGCGGAAGTAGCAGCCCAGACGAGCCGAGCCCCTCTCAGGGCTCGACCGGCTGGGCCGCGCGACCCGATGGAGGCGCGCCGGATCGCGGCATGACGAGCGGATAGCCATGGACTTCGGACTGACGGGGAAGACGGCATTGGTGGCGGCCTCCAGCCGGGGGCTCGGCCGCGCCGTGGCCGAGGAGCTGGCCGGTGAGGGCTGCAGACTCGTCATGTGCTCCCGATCGGTGGACGCCATCGAAGCCGCCGCGGACACCATTCGAGAGCGCACCGGCGCGGAGGTCGTCGCCGTCCCGGCCGACCTGACCGATCCCGCGAGTGTGGCCGCGGTGGTGCGCGCCGCGGTGGATCGCTTCGGCCAGGTCGACGTCCTGGTGACCAACACCGGAGGCCCCCCGGCGGGCCCCTTCGAAGCCCACGGCCCCGGAGACTGGACCCGCGCGGTCAACCAGAACCTGGACAGCGTGCTCAACCTCACCCGGGCCGTGCTCCCCGGCATGAAGGAGCGGCGCTGGGGCCGGATCGTGAACGTCACCTCCATTGCGGTGAAGCAGCCGGTGGACGGGCTGATCCTGTCCAACAGCGTCCGAGCGGCGGTGACGGGATTCGCGAAGACGCTGGCCAACGAGGTGGCGTCCTTCGGCGTCACGGTGAACAACGTGATGCCGGGCTACACCCGCACCGAACGGCTGGGCGAGTTGGCAGCGCACATCTCGGAGACGAAGGGCATCAGGGTGGAAGACGCCTTCGCCACCTGGGAGGCGTCCACGCCCATGGCGCGGATCGGGGAGCCTCGGGAGTTCGCAGCCGTGGTGGCTTTCCTGTGCTCCGAGCGGGCCAGCTACGTCACCGGCGTGTCGATCCAGGTGGACGGCGGCGCAGTGAAGTCGCTGCTATGAGGGAACGGACGATCCCGGCCCGAGGGGGGGAGACGGCCGCCCCGAGGCCGGCAATCGGAGCAACGAAGCCGCCAAAGGCGCCATGACGATACGACCACCGAGGAGAGGAACCGCGACATGTCGACCCACCTGACCGAAGCCGGCTGGATCTGGAAGGACGGCTCGCTGATTCCCTGGGCCGAGGCACAGGTCCATCTCCTCAGCTTGGCCGTGCAGTTCGGCTCCTCCATGTTCGAGGGAATCCGTTGCTATCAGACGACCTCGGGGCCGGCCATCTTTCGGCTCGACGACCACCTTCGGCGGCTCGTCCACTCGTGCACCATCTACCGGATGCCCCTCGACTACGGCGTCGACGAGCTCACCGAGGCGTGCAAGCTGACGATCCGCGAGAACGGCCTGGAAGACTGCTACATTCGCCCCATGGTCCTCTGGGGGTACGGGGCAGCGGGAATGAACCCGGTGGGCAGCCCGCTGGAGACCTACATCGCGACGTGGCCGTGGGGCGCCTACCTGGGCGAGGGTGCCCTGGAGATGGGCGTGGACGTGTGCGTGTCGTCGTGGCAACGCCCCTACCCCAACACCTTCCCCGTGCAGGCCAAGGCGGCCGGACACTACTGCAACGCGCAGCTCATCAAGATGGACGCGGTGGCCAATGGGTACATCGAGGCCATCGTGCTCGGTCCGGGAGGCCTGGTCAGCGAGGGCAGCGGGCAGAACCTGTTCCTCGTGCGCGGCGATCGGGTGGTGACGCCGAAGCTCGACGGTACCTCGCTCAGGGGCGTCACTCGGGACACCTTGATCGTGTTGGCTCGCGAGTCCGGGCTCGACGTGATCGAGGGGGACGTGCCCAGGGAGGACGTATACACGGCGGACGAGCTGTTCTTCACCGGTACGGCGTCTGAGGTCACGCCCATCCGCAGCGTCGACCGGATCACCATCGGTGAAGGCGTCGCCGGACCCGTAACCAAGATGCTGCAACGCAAATTCATGGACGCGGTCCGCGGTCGTGTCCCGGACACCCACGGATGGCTGACGCCGGTGGGCCAGGAGGCGGGCGTCTAGAGCAGGTGGCCGCCGTCCACGGGGATCACCGCTCCCGTGATGTGGCGCGCGGCCTCGGAGCACAGGAACAGGACGACGTGAGCCACGTCACGAGGGTCCCCCAGGCGTCCGAGCACGCTCTGCTCCCGGGCCCGGTCCAGCACCTCGGGCGTGACGCCTTCGGTCAGGCGAGTGGTGCGGATGTAGCCGGGCGCGACGGCGTTCACGTTGACGTTCTTCGGTCCCAATTCCACGGCTGCGCTGCGGGTCAGCCCGATCAGGCCGGCCTTGGACGTGCAGTAGTTGGCCAGGCCGAATTCGCTCCGGAGACCGTGCACAGAAGCGATGTTGACGACCTTCCCGTACTCCTGTTCCCGTAGGAAGGGAGCAACACAGCGGAGGAAGTAGAAGGCACCGTTCAGGTTCGTGTCCAGCACGGTCGTCCACTGGTCGTCGCTCATGCGCCACAGCGCCGCGTCCTCATGGATCCCGGCGTTGTTCACCAGAATGTGGATCCCGCCCAGCTCCTCGTAGGCCTCACCCACGAAGTCTTCGATCTCGACGGGATCCCGGACGTCGCACGGCCGACAGTAGCAGCGCACCTCCATTTGGCGGAGTTGGTCAGCCACCGCCTCGGCATCCGCCCGGTCGGGATAGCCGGGCCGGTCCAGGTAGCAGAAGGCGATATCCACACCGCTGGCGGCCAACTCCAGCGCCACGGCGCGACCGATCCCCGAGGAGGCTCCCGTCACGATCGCGACCTTGCCCCACAAGCTGTCGGAGCCCAGGAGCGGATCGAGGCGCGCCTCCGGACGAATCACCTCGTCCAGGAGCTTCTCCACTGCGTCGCCCACGCCGCCTTCCCCGGCCCGGCCTACGGTCCGGGACGTGGGGGCAGGATCGCCCGGGAAGCGAGCTCTCGAGGGATCAGGTTTCGAAGAGGCTGTCATGTCGGAGGACGAAGCGATGGGCTGTCCTCAAAAAGCTACGCCGTCAATCGATGGATTGGCAACGACTTCCGGCTTCACGCCCAAGCGCGGGTCACGGCCTTCTCGAGCCGGACCCCCGCCCTTGCCTCCCCTCACCCTTTGGTCACCGCACGCGACAAGGACGGGGGCCTTCACCGGGCCCGCCACCCGGAAGGGCTCGCTCGACCGCGAGGAAGCACGCCGGACCTGGTCCGGACGATACCGTGAAGATCCGTGATTCACCTCAGATCCACAACTCGGGGAAGGAAGAACCCCCGGGCTGGCTGCGCAGCGGTCCCGAGACTTCCGCCTGTCCGTTACCTAGGACCCACCCGGGGGGCAGCCGCCGAGGAGGGCTCGGCCCCACTCGGCGCCTCCACATCACGAAGATCGCTCGTCACCGAGTCAGGAAGCGTGAAGCGCATCGTGGTACCCACACCGACCTCGCTCTCCGCCCACACCCTTCCACCCATCGCGGAAACGAGATGTCGCACGATCGCCAGGCCCAGGCCCGTGCCGCCTTCCTCTCTCGAGCGCGCCGGGTCGACTCGGTAGAAGCGCTCGAAGATGCGGCCGAGGACGGATGCCGGGATCCCGCTGCCGGTGTCCGACACGGAAACCACGGTTTCTGAACGCCTGGGGAACACTTCCACCCCAATGCTCCCTCCCTCGCCGACGTGACGGAGGGAGTTGTCGAAGAGGTTTCTCAGCACCAGGGCGACCCCCTGACTGTCAGCCATGGCTGCTCCCGAGCCCTCACAGGAGAAGCACACGCCTTTCTTCTGGGCCCGGTCCGCGAACTCGGACCAGACCTCCTCCACGAGCTCCGGCACATCCACGTACTCACGCTGCGTCGTCCAGGCACCCGACTCCAGACGGGACAGATCCAGCAGGTCGTCGATCAGGCGCTGCATTCTGAGGGCATTCTTCCTGATGGATCCGAGAAAACGCTGTCTCAACTCCGGAGGCACGTCGTCTTCCTCCAGTGTTTCCGCCCATCCCCGCATGGAGGTGAGAGGCGTCTTGAGCTCGTGCGACGCGTTGGCCACGAAGTCCCGTCGCACCTGCTCCAACCGACGGATCTCGGTCACGTCCAGCAGGGTGGCCACTGCCCCTCCTTGATCCAACGGACCGGCAGAGACGATCAGATGACGGCCGCCAATGGTGATCTCGTGGGTGCCCATGGGCTGGTCTACCGAAGCCGCGAGCAGTCGGCACAGCTCCGGATCCTCCACCAGGCTGTCGACGGGCGCGGCGGCCGGGTCTTCCGGAAGCTCCAGCAGGTCCACGGCGGAGCGTGCGAGCTCGCCGAGAAGGGGCCACCAGCGGTGCAGCCAATCCGCGGCTGACCCCGTATGACACCACGAGAGCAAGCAGGATCGACAGGAGTCCTGCCACGGCGACGGCCCGCTGACCCCTTCGCACCGTGGCGTCGATGTCGTCGAGAGAGGCGGCGATGCGGAGGACGACCGGCGTGCCGTTCAGCTGTATGGGCCGTGCGCCATAGAGGAGCCGGAGGCCCACGGTGACGCTGCGCCGCTCGGCGAACGTGACCTGGCCGGACATCGCGCCCAGTACCTCGGGCCGGGTCCCGTGGTTCTCCAGGGACCCCAGATCCTCCCTCGCGACGTCGGAATCCCCCAGCACCAGACCGTCCAGGGTAATGAGGGTGACCCGATAGCCGAGGCCTGCGTTCAGGACCCCGGCAACGGAGTCGGGATCCTGCACGAGCGTCTGGTCCAACACCGCCTCCGCCAGACTGAGCTGGCGGGCGAGCTCCCCCCGATAGACCGACACGAGCTCTCGGCGGAGCCCCGTCCCGACCAGACCTACGATCAGAACGACGAGCAGTCCGATCACGCCGAGGAAGCCGGCGAAGAGTGGATGATGGATGCGAAGCCGCACCGTGGCGCCGTCCTGTTGGGTGGCCGTCAGCGTCGGCGTGAGACCGTCAGATTCCCGAGCGGGCTCTCACCCCAGCTCGATACGACACGGGCCTGGAGGCCGATCCGTCAAGGCTGACCCTGCCCGTCAATCCTGACCCTCGGGTCCGCGGAGCCGGTACCCAAAGCCCCGCACCGTCTCTACCCAATCTCCGACGTGGGCAAGTTTAGAGCGGAGACGCCGGACGTGCATGTCGACCGTCCGCGTCTGGATGCGATCCGAGAGCCTGGACTCCACATCCCATACCCGCTCCAGCAGTTGGCGACGGCTCTGTGTGCGGCCCGGCCGCTCCAGCAGCGCCTGCAGCAGCCGATACTCGGTGGGCGTCAGGCTCAGCTCCTCGCCGTCGAGGCTGACCCGATGGGACGCCGCATCCAGGGTCAGGCCACCGAGCCTCAGGACGCGTCCTCCGGTCGAGGTAGGCGCCTCGCGCATGCGGCGGAGAATGGCCTGCACGCGCAGCACCAGCTCCCGAGGGCTGAAGGGCTTGGTGAGATAGTCGTCGGCCCCCATCTCGAGACCGCGAATCCGGTCCTCCTGCTGCTTCTTGGCGGTGAGGATCAAGACTGGCAGGGACTCGGTCGGCGGTTCGTTGCGGAGCTCTTTCAACACCTCGTCGCCCGACATGCCGGGGAGCATCAGGTCGAGGATCAGGAGGTCGGGCACGACGCGACCCACGGCTGCAATCGCGTCGGTGCCCGTGGGGGCAGTCTCGACCCGAAAGCCCTCGCGTGTGAGGTGATACGCGATCAAGGCCGCGATGTCGGGCTCGTCTTCCACGACGAGGATCCGGGGCGATGGCTGAGTTGTTGGAGCGGCTTCCATGATGCCCCTGGCGAGTGCGCCGTTCACGGGCTCGGTCCTGGTTTGGATGACGGCGCCAGCGCGACCGGGACCGAGCTCGTCCGCAGTCTCAGTGCTGTCGTACCAACGCCTCGATTTCCTCTTCCGACAACGTGTGATCGGAGGACTTGGCCGCCTCGAACACCCGGCGGCAGAGCTCCTCGTCCTGGGCGTCGTGCCCGTGGACCCGAAGCCAGTACTTCACGTTGGACAACCCCGACATGGGGCTGATCTCGATTTCCTGCGCCCGTCCGACCAACGAAGCTGGCACCCCCGAATAGACGCGGTCCGCCAGCCAGGCGTCCCCCTTTGCCTCGGCCTTGATGATGGCTGCGGCGTGCACACCGGTGGCCGTGCGAAAGGCGTCCTGCCCCACCACCGGGTAGCAGTGGATCAGTGGCACCTGACACGCCGCGGCCGTGAGCCGGCAATACTCGGGAAGTGCCGTCAGGTCTCCGTCGTGGGCGCCCAGGAGCTTCAGATTCACCAGGAGCAGGTCCATCTCCGTGTTACCCACACGCTCGCCGATCCCCAGGGCCGTGCCGTGGACGCGGGTGGCCCCGGCCTCGATGGCCGCCAGTGCGTTCGCCAGCCCGAGGCCGCGGTCCCGGTGCCCGTGCCAGTCGACGCCCACGTTCTCTCCCGATGGTTCGACGATCTCCTCGATCACGAAACGAACCAACGCCCGGGCGCCTTCAGGCGTGGCGTGCCCTACGGTATCGGCCAGGCAGATCCGGCTCGCCCCACTCGCGATCGCCGCTGCGTAGATCGCCTTCAGCGTCTCCGGCCGTGCTCGGGTGGTGTCCTCCGTGACCATCATGACCGGCAGACCCTCCGCCACCCCGAAGCTGACCGCCTCCTCCGTGGACCGGAGGATCCGATCCAGAGTCCAATCCTCGGCGTACTGCCGGATCGGCGAGCTGCCGATGAACGTGCATGCCTCGATCGGCAGACCGACGCTCTGAGAGATCTCGACTATCGGACGGATGTCCTGCGTGACGGTACGTGCGGCGCAGTTCGCCGAAATGGCCAATCCGGCCTCGACGATCTCGCGAGCCAGCCGGGACACGTCCGCAACCGCACGGGGGCCGGCCCCGGGCAACCCGATGTCCGCCGTGTGGATGCCGAGCTGATCCATGAGGTGAAGCAACCGGATCTTGTCGTCGATGGACGGATCGACCACCGACGGATTCTGCAGCCCGTCTCTCAGGGTCTCGTCGTCCAGCTCGACCCGGGACACCCCGCTCCAATCGAAGGAGCCAGGGGCCTCGTTCCAGTCGTATACCAGCTCGCTCTCGTCCATGGGCAACCGCCGTGTGATCGACGTTCCGGGTGCGCCGGGTGGCGACACAGCCGGACCCGGGCACCTCTCGCACGCACCCCATACCCACCGTCGGTGGCACCGGGTCCGCTCGGCGCACGTGGCGGACCCGGGAGCCGGCGCCCCGCGTTCGCGGCTTTGCCGGCGGGTGTCGCGATGAGCATCCCGATCAGGAGGGCGGTGCGAAGACCGACCAGATGAGCGGATTTGACTTCTCTTTGACTCCAGTACGAGCTTCGGCGGCATGACGACGGACATCTGGCTCCGCCGCGCCCATGCCCTGCACGCCGATCCGGTGGTAGGTCGAGCCTGTGCGATCGTGGCGGAGAGTGATTCGGAGACGCTGGCGGATCAGGTCGCGTTGGCCGAGATCCCCGCCCCGTCCTTTCAGGAGGGCGCCCGGGGCGAGCGCATTGCCGCGCTGCTGTCCGCCGCCGGCTGCGAAGCCCTCGAGACGGACACCGTGGGCAACGTCACGGCGCGAATGGGCCCTGCCGACGGGCGGCCTCTCGTCCTCTCCGCCCATCTGGACACGGTGTTCCCGGCCGAGATCGACGTGAGCGTATCGCGGCGGGACGGCCGTCTGGAGGGTCCGGGCATCTCGGACGACGCCCGGGGGCTCGCGGCGTTGGTGGCCATGGCTCGCTCGCTTCACCGGGCCGGGATCCAGCCGGCCTCGCCCCTCCTGTTCGCGGCCACGGTGTGCGAGGAGGGCGCCGGCAACCTGCGAGGCGTGCGGCACCTCTTCCGCGAAGCTGGGCCGGGCGCCCCCGCGCGGGGCTTCATCTCGCTGGACGGCGCCGGGCTCTCCCGCATCGTCACACGGGGACTGGGTTCACGGCGCCTCCGGGCCACGGTGCGGGGCGCCGGGGGGCATTCCTGGACAGACTGGGGCACGCCCAACCCGATACACGCGCTGGGCGGAGCGGTCGGTGCCATCGCCAGGCTGCCCCTGGCTGCCGATCCGCCCGTAACGGCCACGGTGGCCCGCTGGGGCGGGGGAACGAGCATCAATGCGATCCCGGCCGAAGCTTGGGTCGAGATGGACATGAGGAGCGAGTCGCCGGAGCTGCTGGAAGACGTGGAGACCCAGGCTCGCCGTGCCCTCCAGGGTGCCGTCGATCGCACCAATGGCGCCGCTCCGGCCGGGCGTGCCCTTCTGGCTCTGGAGATCACGACGATCGGGGACCGGCCGCCGGGTCGGACCGCCCCCGACACCGAGCTCGTCCAGGCCGCGGTGGCAGCCACGCGGACACTCGGGGTCGACCCCGAGCTCATCGCGTCGTCCACCGATGCCAACGTACCCATGTCGGTCGGAGTGCCCGCGGTCACCCTGGGGGCCGGAGGGGAAGCCGGAGGAGCCCACACGCTGGACGAGTGGTACCGGAACGACGGCGGCCCGGACGGCGTGGTCCGCGCCCTACTGACGGCCCTGTTGGTGGTGGGGGTACAGGGGGGCTGAGCGCTCCGGCTATGGACAGCAGTCGAGCGCCGTCCCCTCGGTGCCCTGGGATCGGCGAACAGCCGCTCCGGGCCCTTAGTGTGGTGCTGCAAGAGTCGTGATGCTATTCGAGAGCCACTGCATCCCGCCCGGCGGCGTTGCGGTTCCTCCCAATAGCTCTGCTATTACTCGTCTCCGCGCCTTGCCGGTTCGGGCGCATCGGCCCTCTCGGTAGCTACCAGACTTCTGCAGCCACACTAGCCGTCGACCACCGCGGCTGCCTGCACTTGCGAGTGGTCGGTGAGGCTCACCTGTCCGCGGAAGCCCCGAACCTCGGCCCGTGCGCCCACCAGCGAGTCCTGCAGGTCGCAATCCTCCACCACGGCACCCGCCCCGACGATGCAGTTCCGGAGCGTCGACCCGGTGACCCACGCGCCGGCCTCCAGCGTCACGTTCGGGCCGATGGTGCTGTGGTTCACGGTGACGCCGGTCTCGATGCGTACGGGCCCCTCGACGGTGCCACCCTGCAGCGTGGCACTGTCGTGCACGCCCCCCCGCGATGTCTCGAGCAGATGTCGGTTGGTGTCCAACAGAGCGTCCAGCTTGCCGCAGTCGTACCACCCTTGTACCGGCGCCGTCTCGATGCGTGCACCGTGGTCCACCATGTACTGGAAGGCGTCCGTCAGGTAGAACTCACCGGACGGCCCCAGCGGCCCGGTCAGGGTGTGGTTGATGCCCTCGAAGAGCAGGGCGAAGTCGCGGATGAAGTAGAGGCCGATGTTCGCGAGCTTGGAGATCGGCTCGGTGGGCTTCTCCACGATGCGCGTCATCATGCCATCGGCATCGGTCACGATGACGCCGAACCGCTGATAGTCCTCTACTTCCTTGGCCCAGATCACCCCGGCCCGGTCTTCGGGAAGACGTTGCGCCAGCGACAGGTCGGCATCGAAGAGCGTGTCGACGAAGAGAATCAGCAGCTCCTCGTCCGCGAAGGGCTCGGCCAGCTTCACCGCGCCCGCCGTCCCGTCCTGGACTTCCTGCACCACGTAGTGGGGAGTGATGGAGGGATACTCGGTGCGGATGTAGTCGCGGATCGTGTCCTGCAGATACCCCACGATGAACACGACTTCACGAGTGCCCATCTCCAGGAGATCGTCCAGGATGTAGCTCATGACGGGCTTGCCGGCGACCCGCAGTAGCGGCTTCGGGATGTGGTGCGTGTGGGGCCGCAACCGAGTGCCCTTGCCGGCGAGGGGGATCACTGCCTTCATGAGTCGTCCGTGTTCCTGGTGTGGGATCCGCGAGAGCGCCGAGGGCGGCAACTATAGACGGGGGTCGTGGAGGGGTCAAACGCCGTTCCCGGTCCCCGTTCGGGGATCGTGCTTCCCCGCAAGGCCTCCGGTGTATAGAGTCTTCATGGACGGTTCCGCCGTGAGCCGTTCCCCTGGTAGCGCCGAAGATCGGCGCCAGCCTCAGGTCCAAGATCGACAGGAGATAGCGGCCATGCACACGGCCATCCGGTCTCTCGCCGCCCTCGCGTGGCTCGTCACGCTCACGCCGGCGGCGGCCCAGGTTCCTCCCGATTCGGCTCGCCCACCCATGGATCTACAGCCCCACGTCTACGAGGTATCCCCAGAGCACGCCGCATTCCTGGCGGCTGCCCGCCAGGCGGCAGAGGAGCAGGGCTTTCTGGAGGTGAGCGGGACCGCCCAGGTCTCGGTTCCCGCCGACCGGGCAAGGGTGGTTTTCGCCGTGGAGACGGAGGGACAGACGGCTGGGCAGGCATCCACGGCCAACGCTGATCGCATGACCGAGGTGCTGCAGGCCATTCGGGGAACCGGTGCCGCCGGCCTGGCCGTCGAGACCCATGGCTATACGCTCCAACCGGAGTACGCCCGACCGACCGGAGAGCCCAGGGGCGCCCCCTCCATCGTCGGATACCGGGCGCTGAATCACGTGTCCGCCACCATCTCCGACCCGGACGCGGTGGGTGGGGTCATCGACGCCGCCATCGGCGCTGGCGCGAATCGGGTGGCATCCTTGGCCTTCGAGGCCTCCGACACCGACGCCGCCCGGCAGGAGGCGCTCCAGATGGCCGTGGCACGGGCCCGAGCCGAGGCGCAGGCCATGGCCCAGGCGTTGGGTGTGCCGCTGGGCCCACCCATGGAGGTACGAGGCGGAGCGAATCTCCCCGGTCCCGTGCCCCAGTACCGGGCCGCCATGATGGAGGCCGCCGTCAGCACCCCGGTCGAGCCGGGCCAGCAAGTCGTCACGGCCAACGTGACGATCAAATACCGTCTGGGCGGGCAAGGCTGACCGCTGGTGGACCGGATCCGTCAGGCACTCTCGACCAACCGGGTCGACACCAGCCGCGACGCGGAGGACCTTCGCCTGCGGGGACGCACCTACGCGATCCCCTTCGAGCGGGTGTGGTCGACCGCGTTGGCGCTGGCCACTGAAGGGCGTGGGTGGACCGTGATCCGAGCTGACGACCAGGACGGCCTGATCCAGGTCGAGGTGCGCCGGCTCCTGGTGAGGGTCGTGGACGAGGTGACCATTCGTGTAGCCCTCGATCTGGATGCTCAGACGCGGGTCGACATCACCGCCGTCTCCCCAAAGGGCCGCTGGGACCTGGGCGTCAACGCCCGCCGTGTCGGTCGCTTCCTACAGCTTCTGGACCGTCGCCTCGAAGCGTCGCCGGGGCAGATCCTGTCGTGACGTCAGTGCGCCGTCGCCTCTCCCCTGGTGAACGGAGTGCGTCCATGCGCGCCCGGGCCCCTGGTGCCACACGTGGCAGGACATCCGCGTGTCTCCGCCGGCTTTCAGCCGCCGCGCTGGTCGCTTCCTGCCTGGCCTGCGGCGAGGAGCCTACCGTGGACTCCGACCCACAGGCCGTTCCCGTCGAGGATGGCGTGCCAGCCGCCTCGGCCGTCACCCGCGTATTCGAGCGGCGCATCGTCTTCCTCACGAGGGAAACCGACAGCACGTTGGTGGTACCGTGGTTCTTCACCGCCCGGGACGGCCCCGACGGCGTCGCTCGGGAGGCGCGGGGCTGGCTCGCCCGGAACGGCACCTGGGAAGCCTTCTACCAGGAGACCTGGCGCGGTCCTCCGACCCGCAGCCCGTGGCGGCCACTGCCCCGCAGCGGCCTGCGGCTGGTGGTGGGCATTGGCGACGCTCTCGAGGAGATCGTCTTCCAGCGCGGTGCACGGCAGCTCGAGATCCGTTTCGGCAGCCTGCTGTCCGAGTGGAACAGTCCAGAGGGCTCCATCTACCGGGTTCACGAGGCGGACGTGGTCCTGTCCAGTCAGCGCGTCGGCGGCTTGCTCCTGGACATGAGCCGGACCCGGCCTCCGGGAGGCTTCAGCGGCGACTGGGCGTTCCTCGTCTCGGGTGACTCCCTGGAGATGGTGGTCGATGCCTCCCGCGCGAGCGAGCAGCCGGACAGCACGGCCTCGGTCTGGGCCAGAGTCGACTTCCGGCAGCTCCGGTGGAACGACGCAGTGATGGCGTGGGAGGAGACCCGGGCGTTCGAGCGATCGCGGCGAGAGGTCCCCGTGGCTTGGCGAATCCGATCTGCCGACGGTTCACTCGAGGGCACCCTGAGCGCCGAGACCACCGAGGTGGAGGCAGGCCCTGGAAGCGGAGCGCGCCTTCCGGTGTACGCGCTGTTCGAAGTCAGCGGCACATTGGTGGTGGAGGGGGCGCCCTTCCCCGTGGAAGGCGTTCTCCGCCATGTCCAACCCTAGCCTGACGACGCCCATGGTCTCGAGCCGGTCGAGCTGAATCTCGTGTCCGAAGAACTCGTTCGCGCCCTCGTCACGGTGCTCTTCGGGGCTCTGGCGGGGGGGCTCACGAACACGGTGGCCATCTGGATGCTCTTCCACCCTCACGTCCCACCCCGCCTGGGGCGTTGGAGGATGGGCTTCCTCCAGGGCGCCATACCGAAAAACCAGCCGCGGCTCGCCGCTGCGATCGGCCGGACCGTGGGCACGCGGCTCCTCACCGAAGAGGACCTGCGGCGGATCTTCGCGGACGGTGAGTTCCGCGACGCGTTCGACGACCGGCTGGCTACGTTCCTGGATCAGCTACTCCATGTGGAGCGAGGGTCGCTCCGGGAACTGCTCCCCGGGCCCGTGCTGAAGGACCTGGACCAGATCCTGGACGACGTCGTGGGCAACGGCCTCGAGCGCTTCCAGGAGTACCTTCACTCCGGGCGCTTCGAGGACACCGCCTCGCGGCGGGCCGACGACCTGGTGAAGGCCGTGGCCGACGAGCCCATTGCCGGGCTGCTCTCGCCAGTCCGTGAGGTGGCGCTCAGGTCGGCCGTGGAGGATTGGCTGGGCGGCGCCGTGCAGAGTGACGACTTCGGCGACGCGGTGCAGGACTACCTGGACCGTGCTGCCCGGAGGCTTCTCGTCCCCGACCGCACCTTCGAGGAGGTCTTGCCGCTGGGCCTGGTCGGGTCCTTCGAGAAGGCCGTCGCGAGCTATCTGCCCCTGGCGATCGAACGCCTGGGGGGCTTGCTGGACGACATGAAGGTCCGGAGTCGGTTCGAAACCTTCATCCGGGAGACCCTCCACCGGTTCCTGGGAGACCTGAAGTTCCACCAGCGGGTGGTGGCCAAGGTCATCATGACCGAGGATACGGTGGACAAGGTCCTCGATACCATCGAAGCCGAGGGGGCCGAGCGCCTTTCCGAGATGCTCCGGGACCCCACCATCCAGTCTGCGATGGCCGCAGGCGTCAACGACGCAGTGGTGGACTTCCTGCGGCGCCCTGTGATCTCGGTGCTGGGCGCACCAGACGACGAGGCGGTCGAGGAGGCCAAGAAGACGCTGGCAGGATGGGCGGTGAACGTGGCTCGTGACCCCGCCACGCGTCAGTTCCTGGTAGAGAAGCTGGAGACGGCCCTGGACAAGGCCGGGGCGCGCACGTGGGGCGAGGTGTTCGACAAGGTCCCACCCGAGAAGCTCTCCGGCTGGGTCACGTCCGCCGCCCGCAGCGAGCCGGCCAGGTTGGTCTACCGCGAAGCTGCCACGCGCCTGGTAGACGCAGTCCTGGACCGCCCCATCGGCACGCCTGCGGATTGGTTCCCGGATGGCATCGCCCGGCGGCTGGAGGGTGCCTTGGCCGACCCCATCTGGGGCTGGCTCCAGACCCAGGTGCCGGACGTGGTGGAGCGTATCGACGTGGCCCGCCGGGTCGAGCAGAAGGTCCTGGAGTTTCCGACCCAGCGCATGGAGGAGATCATCCGAAGAGTGACCGACCGGGAGCTCCGGACCATCATCCGGCTCGGCTACGTGCTGGGCGCGGTGATCGGGACGATCCTGGTTACGGTCAACGCCTTTTGGCCAGGGGGCTAGCGCGGTCCGGCAGGGTCCGGTAGCGACCGGGACGACCCCTCAACGCTGCCGGCGAGCGCGGGACAGGGACACCCGGGGCTCGTCCAGATCCGCGGGAGGCGCGTCCGGATCCTCGAGCTGGAAGGTCCCGGCTCGGTTGGAGGCCCGGGTCTTCTTCCGCAGCAAGTCCAGCGGAGTGAAAGAGCGCTTCGTATAGTGACGTGGTCCACTGCGGCCCAGGGCCTGGTCCACCTCGGCCTGAGGTCGTTCGTAACGGCCGGGCTTGCCCAGCCACAGCCCAACCGCGAGGGCGAGAAGACCGCCCAGTATCTTCAAGAGCACGGGTAGGTATCCTCCGAGCCGCTGCTTCGCTCCGCCCTCCACTGACTCGTCTCGGCCCGCCGAGGCACTCGGCGGTCGTCGGCTGGAGCAGCACAGCGAGCTTCCATGGTGGAATAAAACGAGGGCGGCCCCCGTGTTCCCCGGTGGACCGCCCTTCGAACCGCCAGCGTCGGTGGAATCAGGCTTTGCCCAGTGACTCCAGCAACATCAAGACCGCGCCGATGGTCAGGATGATCGGGACGGCGTTCGTGCCCACCACGACCATCGCGATCACCGTCCAGAACACCAGATGGATGAAGTTGTACCCGCCGGGAAGCAGATTCATGCGTCGTCCTCAGGAGGTCGTCTTTCGGCCGGCGCTAAACTGGTGGAAGGGGGCGCGTCCGTCAATGCGCGGCAGCGCGTCGGTCGAGCGGCGTGGCGCGAGGCGCGCACCACCAGCGGGATGGGTCCCTCAATCCACCGGATCGATGGGCTCGGGCGGATCGGCGACGCGCTTCTTCGCCTCGGCCAGGAATCCGGGCTTGAGGCCCAGGAGGTGGGTGATCTTGCGCATCAGGTAGGCCTCGTGCGAGTCCAGCATCCCATCCGCGTAGACCACGCCCCACATCATCTCGGCGAGCACCATCTTCTGGCCCAGCGTGTAGTTCTGGGAGATCAGGTTCGTGAACTGCCAGAGGTCCACGGCCTGTCGCCTCTCCTCCTCGGCCAAAGCGATGAGCTGCTCCGCTTCGATCTGGCCGATCCCGAATCCCCGGCGCATGGCCTGTTCCAGGTGGTCCCGCTCATCGTCGGTGAACTCGTCGTCCGCGTGCGCGATCTCCAGAAGCAGCGCGCAGGCGGCGAGCTTGAGGTCCCGCTCCTCGGCCGGCTGCTCGGGATCATCCGGGCGGGCGCCGCCCATGGACTCCTCGAAGAACCTGCGGATCGCGTCGAGCACGGTCATGCGGGGCTGGGGTCGGGGAGGAGGAGCGGGGCGAGCTTCGACTCCCGCGCGCCGAGCGGGTTCTCCAATGCTGTGACGGGGGCGACGACGCTTGCCATGGCGCCTGCCATCGCGCCGGCGATCGGGACGAAGAGGAAACGGGTGTGAAGCTGCATGCGCAGGTCCCCGCACGGGATCCGGATGGTGGGTGATCAGCCCGCAGAATAGGCCTTGCCGGCGGGAAGCGGCAAGCTGGCGGACTTCGGTCTCTTCGTCGAGAGGACCGCTGCGTGCCCGGGCCTCGGAGAGGCACGGGCACCTGCCGGATCAAGAGGAGGACCCGGCGCCCCCCATGCTACCGACCCGCCGCACGCCCACACGCAGTGATGCCCAGACGACGGCTACGGTGATCGCTGCCGCGCTCCCGAGGCCAGTGACCATTGGCAGGGGACTCTGGCCACCCACCGCCCCGGCGAGGCGCGCGGCCATGAACCGGTAGACCGGCCAGGCCTCCAGGGCGACGACGGCGCCCAGGTACACGACCGCCGACATCATGAACAACAGCCCCCCGAACGAGGTGGGTATCTCCGCCACGTTCTCGGTGTCGAAGTTCGGGAACAGAGCCCCGAATGAAAGCGCCATGGCGGAAAGGGCCGCCGTGGCCCCGATCATGGTCACCGTCGTCAGCGCGAGGATGAACGGCGACACCTGCAGGATGATGTTGGTCACCAGGATGAGCGGGACGGCCACCAGCAGCAGGGGCACCGTCCCGACAGCGTACTTGGCCCAGAAGAGCGTGCGTGCGCGCAGCGGCGACGACTGGAGCAACCAAGTCATGCGGCCTTCCAGCGACATGGCGGGGAACACGAAGCGGGCGGCGATGGCGGCCACGACGAAGCCAGCGAGCCCCATGTTGAGGAAGGAGACGAGGTTGATCAGGAAGAAGGAGATCGTCTCGCCGGTGTAGAGGGGCAAGACCTTGATGTTGTAGACGTAGACCACGACCAGCACGGCCAGCAGGACGAGCTGGGACCACTGGGTCGTATCCCGGAAGAAGACCCGCACCTCCTTGCTGACCAGCTGGCGGACCCTGGGCGAGGACCACCCCATGAGCCGCTCGACCAGCACCGAGCGCTTACGGCCTTCGCGACGTTCCGCCCCCTCCTGGGCCCGCGTGAAGCCCGCCGGGTAGAAGCGCCCGTGCAGCGCGGCGCCCATGACGACGCACGCCCCCGCCGTGCTGATCAGCAGCAGCAGGGGGAAGGCGTCGAAGGAGCCGCTGAGCCACGTCATCAGGGTGTCGGCAGCCCATTCCGACGGCAGCCAGGGCGAGGTCGGGGTTCGAAGCACCGCCATGAAATCGACGAGGGAGCGGAACTCCTCGGGCCGAACCAGTCGCTCGGGGCGCACCATGCGGAGGAGCGCCACCACTCCCGCGGCCGCGAAGAGTCCCACCAGAGCGAGCAGGTCCCTGGTGCGGCGGGCCGGAAACACGTTGACGAGCAACAACGTAACGGCCGAGCCCAGCACGGCGGGGATGAGCAGGAAGGGTACCAGCACGACCAGGGCCAGCAGCGCGTATCCCACCCCCCCGCCGTAGACCATGCCATACGCGGCCAGCAGCGGGACTGCCAGGAGCGCCACCATCCACGACGAGTCCATGACGGTCTCGACCAGGCGCGCTCCGTAGAACCGAACGGGATCCAGGGGCGCTGCGGCGAGCAGCTCCAGGTCGTCGGATAGGAAGAACGTGGAGAGCGCGGTGATCACGTTCGACAGGAGCAGGATCATGACGAACGTCAGGAGTGCCATGCCCAGGAGCTTGCCGGCCAGGAGGTCCCCGATCCCCTGCGTCCCGCGGAAATAGAGGAGCATGCGGTGGATGACGGCGAACAGAACCGTCCAGAACACGGCGGCCGCGATCCCGAGAACCACCACCTTGACGCCTTGCCCCTCCTCGCTCCGGGCCCGATTGATCTTGACTCGGACCTTCGGGACAAGCAGGCGGAAGACGCCCGGTGCCGTTGCTGCCGCCCTCATGACAAGGCGTCTCTCAGACCGGCCACGACATCGGCCATGTCTTCACCGCCCGTGACCTTGAGGAAGATCTCCTCGAGGTGGGCCTCACCGGCGTCGGCCTGGCTGCGGAGCTCGTCCATGGTGCCCCGAGCAATGATGCACCCCGTCTGTACGATGGCGATCTCGTCGCACAGCGCCTCGGCGACCTCGAGCGTGTGCGTCGAGAGCAGCACGGCTCCCCCCCGGCCGGTGAATTCGCGGAGCAGGTCCTTCAGGAGCCGCGCCGACCGCGGGTCGAGGCCGACCATGGGCTCGTCAACGACGATCAGGTCCGGTTGGTGAACCAGCGCGGAAGAGATCAGCAGCTTCTGGCGCATGCCGTGGGAGTAGCTCTCGATCAGCTCGTCCTTCCACGGCGTGAGTTGGAAGAGCTCCAGGAGGCGGTCGGCCCGCGCTTCGGTGTCACTGCCGTTCTTGCCCCAGAGCCCCGCCACGAACCGCAGGAACTCCCCCCCCGACAGCTTGTCGTACAGGTAGGGTCTGTCGGGGATGTATCCGATCCGGGCCTTCGCCGCCAAGGGATCGCTCGCCAGGTCGTACCCGGCGATGGCGATCCGGCCGGCCGTTGGCTGCAGGATCCCGGCCACCATGCGAATGGTGGTGGTCTTTCCGGCCCCGTTGGGCCCCAGGAACCCGAAGATCTGTCCCCGTTGTACCGTGAGATCGAGCCCCGCCACGGCCGTGAAGCGGCCGTATCTCTTGACCAGCTCCTCGATGCGGAGGATCTCCGGCGCTTCCGCACGGGCCGCCTCTCCAGACTGCGCCGGGGCCGGTCTTTCCAGCCCGGGCCGCGTCGTCGCCGACGTCGTTTCGCTCATGCCAGTGGGTCCTCCGGGAGCTGTCGTTCGCCGGGCTCCATCACGTCGATCTGTAGTCGGCCGATGAGCCGGACGATCTCGACCTGCTGGGCGAGGCCCCCCACCACGAAGCGCAGGTGGGCGGCGTCGGCGGGGTGCTGCCCGAAGGTGGGGTCCACGGCGACCCAATCGCCGAGCCAGACCTCTGGCCACGCGTGATAGAAGAAGGCGCCGTTCACGTGGACGAGGCCCACGGCGGTCCGGGCTGGCAGCCCCAGCGCCCTCGCCAATGCCACGTAGAGCACGGTGTGCTCGTTGCAGTCCCCCTGCCCCGACTCCAGGACCTGGACGGCGCTGGGAACGGAGAAGGTGACGTTCTTCTCCAGCATGTCGTGCACCGAGCGGGCCAGGAGTCGTGCCACCGCCACCGGGTCCTTCATTCGTCCGGCGATGCGGCGGGCCCGTCGCGTGATCCGGGGATCGTCGCTCTGGATCAGCGGTTCCGGTTGCAGCGCCTCGCGGAGGTCCATCCGTTTGTAGGGCAGGCTGTAGCCCGGGTCCAGCTCCGCCCAGGATTCGCGGCGCACGTGAAGCGTGTCTCCCACGAGACGCTGGCGCCCCCCTGCCAGATCGAAGCCCGAGAGATCCACACCACCGAGAACGAAGGACAATGAGTCGTGTGATTCCACGCTTCCCAGGTCCACCTCGCTCTGGATGGCGGTGGCCAGGATCACGTCGCCGTCCACCGCTGAGCCCTGACCCTTGGAGTCGTCCCGGGCCTGACGTGCCAGCTCGTACTGGGTCCGCTCCATCGTGAACCCCAGCGGGCTGGACGCACGGAGGATGCGACCGTCGTCGTCGATCCAGCTCTCCACCCGCACGCCTCCGTAGGCCTCGGCGACACGCCATGCCGGAACGGTGTCCCACGTGGCGGCGTGCCAACGCCCGGCCGGATCCAGATGGACGCTGTCCGGCACGGCGATGGTGTCGTGCTCCAGAACCCGGACGTCGACGGTCCGGGTCGAGAGCGTCGAGGGATCGAAGACCGGCAGCCGCACTCGCTCGCCCACGGACAGCTTTCCCGACATTGCGAGCCGGACTGGGAGAATCGCAGCCAACACCGGCGCTTCGGCCAGCCGGTACGACAGCTCCTGCGGCGAGCCTCCGGCGTCCACGCGGACCTGCAGGAGCGAGTCCCCCACGACCTGGCCGTCGGCCGTGAACTGGCCCACCTCTGAATCGAGCGAGAAGGCGAACTCCTGCAAGACGAGCGAGGCGTCGAGTCGTACTCGAGTCCGAGCGACCGCGGTACCCGTTTGACCGAGGGCCGGCAGCTCGAGGGAGAGCACGTCCTCCAGCACGAAGCCGCCGGGTACGGTATCCAGTCTGGACGTGGCCAGGCCCACGGACCTGTCTCCCATGGACAGGGAGTAGAAGTGCACCTCGGGAGAGAGTGACATGGCAGCGGCCTCCGCGAGGCGCGCCAGGTCCGGACGGAAGTACTCCCGTCTCACCTGCCATCCCACGGTTGCCAGCCAGAATAACAGGACTGCCCCCGCGAGGAGGCGCCTGGATACGTTCATTGTGTCGCTCGAGAGCCTCTGCCGGGTCGCGCAGCCCTACGCCCAGGCGGGAGTCTAGTCGGTGACGCCACCTTCCCCGAAAGCCCGTGCCAGGCGGGTCCGGAACGCTTGGCTCTCGTACTCTGAGGACGCGGCGATGACGATCTCCTCCAGGGTATCGACAGTCGGCAGGTGTTCCTGAAGAACCTCGGCGGTGATCCGCGCCGATGCCTCTGCGTCCAGATTACCCGCACCGATGCCGAAGGGGATGAGCACCAGCGACGCCAGGCCCCACTCCTCGGCCCGACGCAATCCGTTGATCAGCGCACGGCGCACGGTCGCCTCGCTCACCGGCTCTTCCGGCGTTTGGACCACCGCATGGATGAGGAAGGAGCAGTCGAGGTCGCCGGCGGGAGTGATGACGGCGGCCCCGGAGGGAAGGTCGTCGGTCTGTTGAAGTCGTTCGACCAAGCGGGGCCCAGCGGCCGATTCGAGCCGGCGGCTCGTCAGCGACGACCCGTCCAGCGCGGACGTCGTGGGCCTGAGGACGGCCTCGGTTTGCAGGGTCTCCGGATCGGCCAGGACGACCCGGATCATCGCCGACCGAGCTTCCTGGCCTTTCGATACATCTCCAGGGCCTGCTCGTTCTGGTGCAGCTTGTCGTGCAGGATGCCCAGCGTGTAGAAGGCCCTGGCGTTCTGCGGATCCAGCTCGGTGGCGGTGTGGAGAACGGCGAGAGCGTCGTCGACGCGCCCCAGCCGGTTCAGGGCCTCGCCCCGGTAGAAATGCGCGGGGCCGTTGCGCGGGTCACGCTCGCAGACCCAGCCCAGCAAGATGTCGGCCTGCTTGTAATTGCCGCGGCGGAACCAGAGGATGCCCAGGTTGGTGCGGACCTTGACGTTCTCCGGGTCCGCCCGATCCACCCGGTTCAGCTCCCGCTCCGCGTCCTCGAAGCGCCCCATGTGGATGAGCGTCTCGCCGATGTTGGTCAGGAGCTCGAGGTTGTCGGGGTCCTCGGCCCGGGCCGCCTCGAACTGGTCGAGGGCCATCTCGTGGGAGCCCAACTCGTCGTAGAGAACCCCCAGATTGTGACGCGCCTTTACGTTGCTGGGGTCCTCCCGGACGGCCCGCTCGTAGATGCGCAGTGCCTCCTGGACGCGACCGCCACGGACCATGGACTTGGCCTGCGACAGGAGAGCCTCGGCGGGCTCCCGCGTCGGTTCCGGCGCGGCCTGGTCGGCCACCTCTTGGACGGGCGTGTCCTCTGCGGCAGGCGCGGCGGTGGCATCTGCTTCGGCTGGCTCCGCAGCCCCATCCACCGATACGTCGTTCGCCGATTCAACGGTCGTGGCAGCGCTCGGCGAGCCCGCGTCCTCGGCCTCGCTGATCTCGTCCAGGAGATCCACCTGCTCGTCCGGCGGCGGGGGCGCCTCCTGCTCTCGTCCGGTACGTCTCACCGTCATGTCGCCTCACCGCCCACTTCACTCGAAACCCAGTCCAGATAAGGCGCCCAACCCTCGGTCACGGGCAGGCACAGGAGCTCGGGAACGTCATAGGGGTGGAGGTGGGCCGCCCGCTTCAACATGGCGTCCGCCACACTGTCCACCGTCTTGAGGATCACCAGGGCTTCGGCCTCCAACTGAGTCCGCCCCTCCCACCGGAACACGGACGACACGCCGGGCAGCACGTTCCCGCACGCAGCCAGCCGCTCGTCCACCAGGGTCCGGGCGATCGTCTGCCCCGTCTCGACGTCGGGTGCGGTCATCAACACGACCCGGATTCCCGTTGTCACGAAACGCCGAACATGGTGCGATCCTCGTTCTCTTCGGCGTAGAATGCCTCGATCAGCTCTGCGTACCGCGCTTCCACCACTCGGCGCTTCACCTTCTGCGTCGGCGTAAGCGAGCCGTCTTCGATCGTGAACTCCGAGGCGATCAAGGCCACCTTCTTCGGCTGTTCGTATCGGGCCAGGTCGTGGAGCTCGCCGAAGATCACGTCCTTCATCATATGCTGGACCTCAGGGTGGGTGCACAACGCCTCGGCATCCGTCTCCGCGATCCCACGGGCCTGGGCCCAACTCGAGAGATTGGCAAAAGCCGGCACCACGAGCAGACTCACGAATCGTCGTCCGTCGCCCACCATCACCGCTTGATCGATGAACACGTTCTTCTTGAGGAGATTCTCGATGGGTTGTGGCGCCACGTTCTTGCCACCGGCCGTGACCAGGATGTCCTTCTTCCGGTCGGTGATCCGGAGAAAGCCCTCCTCCAACACGCCGATGTCCCCGGTGTGGAACCAACCGTCCTGATCGATGGCGGCAGCCGTGGCCTCGGGCTTGCCCAGATAGCCCTTCATGACCTGGGGTCCCCGAACGAGGATCTCGCCGTCCTGAGCGATCTGGATCTCCGTGCCCGGGACGGGCACCCCCACCGTGCCGATGCTGAAGTTCTCCTCGGTGTTCACGTTGGTGACCGGACTGGTCTCCGTGAGTCCATAGCCCTCGAGGATCGTGAGGCCGGCAGAGTAGAAGAACCGGTTGATGTCAGGCGAAAGAGGGCCGCCGCCGCTGACGAACCAGCGCACGCGGCCACCCACTGCGGCGCGGATCTTCCTGAATACGAGGCCGTCGGCGATGCGGTACACCAGCTTCAACGCGCCGCTGGGCTCCCGACCCGCCAGCGTCTCGGCGACCCACGCCTCTCCCACCTCCCGGGCCCACTGCACCAGACGCCCCTTCACCCCTTCGGCCTCCATCACCTTGTTGTAGACCTTCTCGTAGACCCGGGGCACGGACACCTGCACCGTGGGGCGTACGGTCCTCAGGTCGTCCGCGACGGTCTCGAGGGAGCGGGGATAGGCGATCACGCACCCTGCCGACGTCATGAGGTAATCCACCATGCGCTGGAGCACGTGGGAGAGGGGCAGGAAGCTCAAAGTCACGTCGTCGGGCCTGACGCGCAGGACGCGCAGGGACGCCGTGACGTTGGAGAAGAGATTGTTGTGGGTCAGCATGACCCCTTTGGGGTCGCCGGTCGTTCCCGACGTGTAGAGGATGGTGGCGACGTCGTCGGGCTTGGCTTGCCGTGCGCCTGCCCGGAACGCCTCCTCGTTGGCCTCGCTTCCCAACGCCCTGCCCCGCTCGAGAAGGGCATCCCACGAGACCACGTCGTGCGGGGGATCGTCCACCCCGTCGAAGACGACGACCTTGATCTCCTGCTCGCAATCCTCCCGGGCCTCGACCACCTTTTCCAACTGCGCGCGGGAGCTGGCGAAGACGACCGTGGCTCCCGAGTCGGAAAGGACGTAGGCGATCTGGTGAGGTGTCAGAGACGCGTAGATGGGGATGTCCTGGATCCCCGTGCAAAGGCACGCGTAGTCGGCGATGGCCCACTCGGGCCGATTCTCCGAGAGGATCGCTGCACGCCCGCCCTTGTCGAGTCCCAACGAGACGAGCCCCCCTGCCGCAGCCCGTACACGGCTGAAGGCCTCGTCGTGCGTCATCTCGAGCAACCGCTCGCCCTCGAACCACCGGAAAGCGGGCGCCGTCCGGAAGCGGTCGACGGAGTCCAGGTACAGCTGGGTCAACGTGCCGCGGGGTAGGTCGGCCTTGTGGACGGCGTAGTCCGCTGTGAACTCCACGTTCCCCATCGCGGTCTCCTGTGAGGGGATCCCCAACCGTTCTCGAGAGGGCGGGCTGAGCTATGCCCCGGTGTTCGAGGCTCGGGTCCGTCGGATCTCGATGTCGAGATCGATGTCGGGCTGCAAGCTGTGCAGCACGCTGCAGTACTTGTCCCTCGAAAGCGCCACCGCCCTCTCCAGGCGCGTCTGGTGCTCCTCTTCCGGACCCTTCACCTCGTAGACGAGGCGGATCGAGGTGAAGCGACGAGGCTCGGTAGGTGCGCGCTGACCTGATGCCTCCACCGCCAGGGCCTCAACCGGAACCCGGGACTTCTCGAGTATGACCTGCACGTCCACACCCATGCAGCCCGCCAGCGACAGCAGAAGGAAGTCGGTCGGCGACGGGCCCTGCTCGCCGTCGCTGTCCAACGTCACCGCGGTGTCGGCGGACGGTCCTCCGCGGAAGACCAGGCCCTGGCCGGTCCAGTCGAGCCGTACGCGCTTCTCAGCCATGCTCGGGCTCTGGCTCCCCCGTCAACTGGGCGAGCGTGGCCCGGGCGTGGGAAACGTGCTGCTCCGCCTCCACGGTGCGGGGCGCGTTGTCCAGGAAGGCCCGCAGATGCTGCGCCGCCTCCATCTGGTGGCCGGAGCGGAGCAGGAGAAACGCGAGGCCGTAGTGGGCACCCGCCGCTGCCGGATCGCGCTGGAGCACATGGCGATACGTCTTGGCGGCCTCGTCCGTCATGCCGATGCGCGTGTAGGCGATGGCGATCTGCTGCAGCACCACCGGATCGCCGGGGGCGTCCTTGAGCGCAAGGCGAAACGAAGTCAGGGCCTCGTGGAACTTTCCCTCGGACAGGAGGGCGAGGCCTTCCTCATAGTAGTCCACTCGCTCTGAGTGGCCTCTGCCGCCAAAGAGCCTACGAAGCCAGGTCATGGGAGGGGTTGAGCGTCGGGGTGCCTGCCGCCCCAAAACGTAGGCGGGGCCAGGGGCCCACGCAACGGCCCAAGGAGCTCGACATCTCCTTGTCCCACGTAGAATTCGGTCGACGGCTCGCGGCGGACGACAGGGTTCAGGTACCCGGCGGCCCAGGGGGCGCCATCCAGGGCCCTTCGCTGAATTGGGCCCACTGATTGGGCCCCTCCCAGACCCGCGTGTAGATCAATCCGCCGGCCACGTGATCCGGAAGCCGCGCCCGCAGGGCGTCGAAGAAGTACTTCGCTTGGTTCTCGGCACTGGTCTCCACGTTCCGGAACTGAGGCAGATCGTTGAGGTTCTGGTGGTCGAGCTCGTCGGCGAGCTCCCGCAGCAGGCCCTTCAGATCGGCAAAATCGAAGGCGATGCCGGACGCGTCCAGATCGGGCGTCTGGACGGCCGCCTCGACGACGTACCGGTGACCGTGGAGTCGGTTGCACTTCCCGTCGTAGTTGGCCAGGAAGTGGGCCGCGTCGTAGTGGGCCTGTACGCTTACCGTGTACATCGCGTCGGAAGACTCAGAGGGGCTGCTGCGTGCTGGTGGCCAGGCGGAGGAACTCCCCCCTCGTCCGGTGGTCCTTGAGGAACAGACCGCGCATCGCCGAAGTGATCGTTTTCGAGCTCTGCTTTTCCACGCCGCGCATCATCATGCACAGATGCGCCGCTTCGATCACGACACCCACGCCCTGGGGCTGGACGATCTCCCAAAGAGCCTGAGCGATCTGCTCCGTGAGCCGCTCCTGGACTTGCAGGCGCCGTGCGTAGACCTCGACAAGACGGGCCGTCTTGCTCAGGCCCATGATCTGACCGTTGGGGATATACGCCACATGCGCCTTCCCGAAGAAGGGAAGCAGGTGATGCTCACACATCGAGTACAGCTCGATGTCCTTCACGAGGACCATATTGTGATGGTGTTCCTCGAAGAGAGCGTCTCCGATCACTTGCTCGGCGCTGCTCGTGTATCCGCGAGCCATGTGCTCCCACGCCTTGGCCACCCGCTCGGGCGTCTTCTGGAGTCCCTCCCGATCCGGGTCGTCGCCGATGCGTCGGATCATCTCGGCCACCAGCTCCTCGAAGCTGGCGTGCGTCAGGTCGGCGCCCAGGGAAGGGGTGTCCGCAGGTGGGGTGGAGGTCTCGAGGTCGGTCAACGCCAGTGCTCCGCGTCCAGTCATGAGTCGGAGCCAACGGCTACCCGGTTTCGGGCGTTTCGGTCCCGGATCGCGGACAAACAAAGGAGGCCGACGCCCCCGAGACGCCGGCCTCTACACGCGCTGGAGGGGTGTTTATTGAAGCCCGGGTTAAACTTCTGGTGACTTCCCCACGGTTTTCGAAGTCCCCCTCGGGGGCAGGACGTCCACCTCGGGAGTCAGTCCCGGCTTCGCGCGTGTTGGCTCAATAATGAGTCCTCCAGCACGCGGACCCAATATAGTCGGGCCCGCCGGCGGGCGCCACCGTCCTGGCGCGCCACCCACACCGTCCAGACGACGTGCAGCCTGGATGCAGGAGTGGGCGCGCGAGCACCGAAACCGAGGCGTACCGAGTCCGCGTCCAACCCCTAGTAGAGGAGGTCGACGGGGCTCTGGTACAGGCTCCGCAACGCTTGGCGGTCGGCCCCGGAAGGGCTGGCGGAAGCGAGGTCACCGGCCCACATGAGATCCTCGCCGTTCAGGGAGTGGGCCAGGATCCCGAGCACGTGACCCGCCTCGTGCGCGACGACGCGGTCGAGCAGCTCGTCGTCGAAATCGGGCCGTACCTTGACGAACACGCTGAACAGCACCTTGGAGGACCCTCCGTCGCGACGCCGCCAGGTGCGAAGCGAGTCGGCCGTCTCGTTCAAGCAGCCCACCGTGGAGGCGGCCCCGGTCACCGGTCCCGTACAGCCCGGCGGGGTGGAGAGCACGGGCTCCGCATCCGCCCACTGCAGGACCGCTACCGCTTCGCCGAGGTCCGTGGTCCGCCTGACACGCACCTCGCTGAACACGGCGGACCGGGTCCACGTGTCGCTGGCGCGGTCCAGCGCGGTCGCCAGAGACGGCCGACCCTCCGTCGATGACAGGTTCACGAAGACGGGCACTTCGGCGCCGGGCCCCCAGTGGAACGTGCGGACGAAGCTCCCTGCCGACGTGGTCACGTTGAGGCGGAAGTCGTACTGACCCTCGTCAAAGGGCACCGAGGGGGTCTCGCACCCGGCCGACAACCCCAGCGACAAGAGGACCAGAGCAGACAGGATAGGGGCCACCGTTCCCCGTCCGGGCCGCCGCACGCCGCGACCTCGTGCATCCCCGCTCACGAGTCTCCTCCGAAGATGGCTGCCAGCATCAGCGAGACCCGGTACACCGAGGCGTCGGCCGCGCCGGATTCGCGCAGCGCTGACGATCCGAACTCGTAGTACTGGACATCGGCGTCCAGCCGCAAGCCGAAGGACAGATCCAATGCCGGTCGGTACCCGACGCCGCCGCTGAAGAGCAGACCCGTGTTGCTGCCGCCGTCCAGGACGGCGGCACCCGACGAGTGGAAGAGCTTGCCCAGTGCGCCTCTCAGCACCACGCCTGGCCAGAGCTTGGCTCCCAGCCCGGCCAACACTGACACCGTCGTGATGCCACCCCCGTCCCAGGTGCCGGAGGTTCCGGACCCCGTCAGGCCGTTCCAGGACAGACCCAGACGGAGCTCGCCGTCCACCCGGGGCGAGAAGCCCAGGAGGATCGCGGCATCCGCAGCGGGACCGATTCCGGGTTGGATGTCGACGGACTCACGGCCGTCCGTGCCCACGTCGTCCGGATGAAGGGTCTGCCCCTCAGCGAATGGACTCGCATAGAGGGCACCCAGGCGAACGTCGAACAGGATAGGCGCCTCCTGGGCCGTGGCGGGCTGTGCCGACCAGCCCAGCATGATGATCAGCAGAGGCTGGACGACCCGGTACACGAGGGCCGAGCGAGCGGGCCCGCGCCTCGAGGGGAGTCGTGGTCCGCGGACGCCGAAAGTCGCGCCCAAAGCCACCCTTTCCATGCATGTTGTTTCGCGCATCGGGACCACTGAGCGGGTCGCGCTTGTACAAGAAGGCCGGCAAGCTAGCGTTCCCCGTGCTGGCTGGCGAGCGTCCTTGTCCGAGGGCGGTCGTTGACTCGGGCCGGACGCCAGCGTACGGTTTTGAGACACCATGGACACGTCAACCCGCCCGTCCAGGACGATGCTGACGTCGCTGGCCTTGCTGCTCGCGATGGGCGGGGGGGTCGCGCCCACGCTCCTCGACCAGGACGCGCAGGCGCGGACGACGCTGGAGCCCCAGCACGACCCTGCCGACTGCCCGGGCGCCCACGACCACCGCGTCTGCTCCCAGATCCAGTCCATTACGGCGGTGCTGGGGGCCGAGAGCCCGCAGTCGGCATCTCTCGAAGTACGCGACGACCGTGATGGCTTCCGCACCGGTGTCCCACTTTCGAAGATCGAGCACATCCGCCCTCCGCCCAGAGCGCCCCCCGCCGCCTGAATCGGTGCCCCTCGCTCCGGGGCGAGTCGCCGTGTGGCCGCTAGCCACCTCGCGTGTCAGTTTCAGGCAATCAGGCTCATGATGTATACGACATCCCGACTTCTGAGGCGGCTTTCGCTGCCGATCACCGCGCTCGCCATCGCCACCACGATGGCGGGAGCGGCGTCTGCCGTGGGGGCTCAGGAGGTAGGAGATTCGATCCGTGAAGAGGTCGACTCTCTGCGGGCGGAGATCGACAGTCTCCGCGCCGCCCTGCGTAGGCTGGAGGATGCGCGAGCCGAGGAAGAGCAGCGTGACGAGCTGGAAGCGCTCCTCGAGGCCGCCGAGGAGGCCGCGGCGGACGCCCCTCCCGAAGACCCGCAGGCTCAGGAGGGGCAGTTCGTGGGCCGACAGCGGTCGCTGCAGGCGCTCAACCCGGAGATCAGCGTCAACGCCGACTTCTTCGCATTCAGCAACCCGGACGACCCCGACGAGAACAACTTCGTCCCGAGAGAATTCGAGTTCTCCTTCCAATCGTCACTGGACCCCTACTCCCGCGCCAAGATCTTCCTCGCGTATCACACGCCGGGCGGTGAGCTGATCCCGTTCGAGGGAGAGGAGGGACACGGACACGGCGAGGGGGGCGAGGAAGCGGGCTTCGAGCTCGAGGAGGCCTATCTGGAGTGGGTGGCGCTCCCGGGCGGCTTCTCCCTCAAGCTGGGACAGTTCTTCCAGCAGCTCGGGACCATGAACCGCTGGCACTCCCACGCGCTGCCCTTCCAGAGCCGCTCTCTTCCCCATCTGGCGTTCATCGGAGAGGAAAACCTCAGCCAGGCCGGAGCCAGTGCCCGGGTGCTGCTCCCGATCCGGGGCGCGGGCACGTATGAAGCGGCCTTCGAGGTGACCCGAAGCAGCAACGCGCTCCTCTACGGCGAGTCGAACAAGCCCTCCTTCCTGGGCCACCTCAACGCCTTCTGGCAGCTCGGCCAGGCATGGGATCTCGACATGGGTGTGAGCGCCACCGGCGGGCCGTTTCGCCTGGACCCCGAGGAGGAGGGAGAGGAGCCACCGACGGAGCCGCTCGATCCCATCGCCTTCGACCAGAGACTCTACACCCTGGAGGGTTCCCTTACCTGGACCCCGCCGGGGCGGTCGCTCTACCGGGGGTTCAACCTTCGCGGTGGCGCGATGGTGCGAGACCCATCAGGGCTCGAGGGGCTGGAGACCGCGTGGGGCACCTGGGTATGGGGTGAGTACCGACTGGGCAGGCAGTGGCTCGTAGGGGGCAGATACGAGTGGGTCCAGGAGCCCGACGACCCCGACGAGAGCGCCTGGCTGGTGGCGCCGACCCTGACGTGGTGGCAGAGCGAATGGGTTCGACTGAGGGCCGAGTTCGACCATCTGGAGGACCCGGCGGGGGTGCGCAACTTGTTGCTGATCCAGTTCACGTTCGCCATGGGTCCCCACAAGCACGAGACCTACTGATGAAAGCCGAAGACGAACGACGCATGCGGAGAGATGGGGGCATGACCCCTCTGGCCCGACCCGCCGGTCTGGTCATGGTCGCGGCCCTCTGGGCGATGGCCGCCACGCCCCTGGCGGGTGACGAGGGAGCCGCCGGCGTCGACGACGCCGAGCGGGGGGTCGAGCAGGCACGCCACGCCGTGCCCTCGGCCAGCGTCGCGGGCGCCCAGCCGGAGGCCGAGGAGCCGGGTGGCATCACGACCCCGGCCGGCGGCTCCCCGCAGCAGGCCCCCGTTCGGGTGGTGGCGTCCCTCCCCGTGTACGCGGACATCGTGCGCCAGATCGGTGGCGCCGAGGTCCACGTGACCTCCATCGCCCACCCCAGCGAGGATGCCCATTTCGTGCGTCCCAAGCCCAGCTTCGCCAGGGACCTCCGGGACGCCGATCTGTTCATCACGACGGGGCTGGACCTGGAGCTCTGGGTCCCGACTCTGCTGGACAAGGCGGGCAACGGCAGAGTCACCGAGGGCGGCGCAGGATACGTGACGGCCTACACCGGCGTCGCGCTTCTCGACATTCCGCCGGGCGCCGACCGGAGCGCCGGTGACGTCCACCTGTACGGGAACCCCCACCTCCATACCGATCCGCTCCGCGTCGTGCAGATCGCCCGGAACGTGACGGTGGGACTCAAGAGGGTGGCGCCCGAGCGGGCGGATCTCTGGGACGAGGGACTGGCCGACTTCATCGAGCGCGTGCGCAGTGCCCTCTTCGGCGACGCGCTCATGGACCTGTTCGGTGGCGAGACTCTGGATCGCCTGGCCCGGTCCGGGAACCTGTTCTCGTTTCTCGAGGACAACGTGCACGAGGGCGCGCCTCTCATCGACCGTCTCGGGGGCTGGCTCGGCCGCGCGGCACCCTTCCGGGGCCAGAGCCTGATCTGCTATCACAAGAACTGGGCCTATTTCGAAGACCGCTTCCAGGTCAGCTGCGTCGACTACGTCGAGGCCAAGCCGGGCATTCCGCCCACGCCGCGTCACGTGGCCGAGCTGATCGAGCTGATGCAGCAGCGTGGCTACGACGTGATACTGGCCGCGAACTATTTCGACCGGAGCAAGGTGCGGACGGTCGCCGATCGCGGGGGCGCGGCGGCCGTGATCCTTCCGCTCTACCCCGTCGAGGACGGCGAGCCGGCCGACTACTTCGAGCTGATGGACCTGTGGGTGAGTCGGCTTGCAGAGGCTTTCGAAGCCGGAGGGTGACGTACAGGGGCGGAGCCACGTAAACCGAAGCCGGAGACGCGGGCCATGATCGATCTTCTTCTCGCACCCTTCGTGGTGGCGATGGTGATCCTGCTCACCCATGCGTACTTCGGGCTGCACATCATTCAGCGGGGCGTCATCTTCGTGGACCTGGCGCTGGCTCAGATCGCCGCCCTGGGAGGAACGGCAGCCCTGGCCGTGGGCGTCCCGCACGGATCCGCGATGCACTACGTCGCGTCATTCGGCTTCACCCTGATCGGGGCACTCATCTTCAGCTTCTCGCGCCTCGAAGAATCCCCGGTGCCACAGGAGGCGCTCATCGGCATCACGTACGTCCTGGCGTCCGCTGCGGTTATCCTCCTGGCGGGGCTGAGCGCCGAGGGGGCCGAGCACCTGCGGGAAACGATGACGGGCACGCTGATCTGGGTGAGGTGGAGCACGATCGCCTACGTCGCCGTATCGTCGGCGGTGATCGGGTTGCTCCACTACGTCCTCAGACGACCACTCCTGTCGATTACCTTCGCCCCCGAGCAGGTGCGAAGCGTCCGGTTCTGGGACTTCGTGTTCTACGCCACGTTCGGCTTCATCATCACGGCTTCGGTCAACATCGCCGGCGTGCTCATGGTCTTCAGCGTCCTGGTGATGCCGGCCGTGGTCGCCTTCCTCTTCACGACGAGCTTCCGGAAAGCGCTGCTGATCGCCTGGGCTTGCGGCACCGCGGCCATCGTGGTCGGGTTGGGCGTATCCTTCAGTCTGGACATTCCTACCGGCCCGGTGCTCGTACTGATGTTCGGAGCGGTGCTGCTGGCGGCCCTGGCATTGTGGCCCCGGTATGGCGTACGGGTCATGGCCGAGGAGCACCGGGGCCTGAGGGTCCCGGCCTTCACCAGGAGTGCGGACCAGGATCGCCGCGCGGGTGCGCTGGCCGAGTGATCCCCGACGCGGCCGCCCGAACGGTGGCGGCTCGGCCTAAGCTCGGCCGCGGAAGGACCGCAGCACGCGGAGGTTCTCCCGATCGAGGGCCACCGGGTCGTCTTCCTTGGGCGTCTCCAGGAGCTTCGGGATCCGGGCCATCCGATCGTCGTTCATGAGCCGGCGGAAGGGTTCCTCGCCCAGCGATCCGCGGCCGATGTGCTCGTGGCGGTCCAGGCGAGAGCCGAGCCCCCCCTTGCCGTCGTTGAGATGGAAGAGCTCCAGGCGATCCAACCCGATCACGGCGTCGAACTCCCGCCAGACTCCCTCGTAATCTCGGACCAAATCGTACCCCGCGGCGTAGGCGTGGCAGGTATCGAAGCAGATCCCGGTCCGACCCTGCAGACGCAGTGGCACGGCAGCCACGATTCGGGCCAGGTTCTCGAAGGTGCCTCCCACCGACGAGCCAGCCCCGGCCGTGAGCTCCAGGAGCACGCGCGTGGAGCCGGGGACTTCTTCCAGAGCACGCCCCAACGCCTCGGCGTTACGGTCCAGGCCGCTGCGGATGTCTCCGTCCGTGGCGTTGCCCGGGTGGGTGACCAGAAAGTCCAGCTCCAGGGCCTGGCAACGGACCAGCTCCTCGCGGAAAGAGGCGTACGAGCGCGCACGGAGCGCCGGGTCGGGTGACGACAGGTTGATCAGATAGGAGTCGTGGGCGCCGGCCACGAGGATTCCCCGGCCAGTCCGCTCGTCCCGGAAGGCACGAACCTGCTCGTCATCCAGGTGCGGTTCCGCCCAGCGGCTGGGTTGCTTGGTAAAGAGCTGTAGACACACCGAGTCACGGTCGCGCGCACGCCCCGGCGCCTTGGCCACTCCCCCAGCCGCGGACACGTGGGCGCCGAGCTCGTCGAGCACCGGAGGCGGGGGCAGCCGCTCCCCGGTCACAACCGCCCGGTCAGCAACCGTACTCGATGGGGTGGGGCCTGAAGCGCCTCCGGGACACCTGCTCCATGAACGCCTGGGTGTAGACGCGGACCATGCGTCCCCCACCGTACACCTCGACCATGTTGAGCTCCTGGGGCGGGATCGAGGCGAGCTGGAAGAGCCCACCCAACGATGGCACCTCGTCGATGCACAGCGTCACAGGCTGAACTCTCCCCCGCACCCGTGCGCAGTTTCCCGGACCGCTCAGGAGCGATGCGGACGCACCCAGGCCGACCGAGCAGGGCACCTCGCGGATGAAGGTCTGGCGCTCGAGAAACTCCAGGACGTTCGTGGCCGGCGACGTACGCAACCAGCGAACGTCGAAGGTCCGCACGGCCATGGTGGAAGCGTTGCGACGGCGGCGGAACCGGTCGCTCACCACCTGGAAGCCCTCCACGAGGATCGGGTCCGACGCCAACGGGATGTTGAGAGGCACCGAATCGGACAACAGGCGTGCCGGCAACTCGGCGATTCCGTATCCGATGAGCTCGATCTGGACCTTCCGGGCGTCGTTGGGCACGGCCCCAGGTAGACGGAAAACCCCGTCGGGGTCGGTGAAGACGCCGCGGCGGGTGTCGGGAAAGGACACGAAGGCGCCGTTCAGCGGCGCCTTCGTACCGGCATCGATAACGCGGCCCAACAGGTAGGAGGTCTCCTGTGCACCCAACGGGAGGGCGATCACTCCCAGAAGCGCGAGCATCGCTGGGCCTGATCTCGATCCCATCGTCGGCTCCTCTCGTTCCTGTCCCTGCCGGCGACGCCCGCACCGTGGGTCCGGGCCGCGCCGTGAGGCTACGCCTCAGTCCGTGTCCGGCAATCCGGGCTCCGTCATGTCCCTGACGTTGAGGGCCTCGTCCAGCTGATCCGGAGAGAGGAGTCCTTGCTCCTCTACCACTTCGCGCACCGAGCGGCCCTCCCTCGCGGCCTGCTTCGCCACCTCTGCCGCCCGGTCGTACCCGATGTACGGATTGAGCGCAGTCGCGATGGACGGGTTCTTCTCCAGGAGCTCCCGGGCTCGCTCTTCGTTGACCTCGATCCCGACCACGCAGCGGTCCGTGAAGGTGCGCGCCATGTTGGCCAGCAACGTGATGGATTCGAGCAGGGCGTCCGCCAGCACCGGCATCATCACGTTGAGCTCGAAGTTGCCCCGGCTTCCGGCCACGGTGACCACGGTGTGATTGCCCATCACCCGGGCCGCCACCATCATCGTGGCTTCGCTCATGACGGGGTTGACTTTGCCCGGCATGATGGAGGAGCCCGGCTGGATCGCCGGCAGCCGGATCTCGGAGATCCCCGACGTGGGCCCCGAGGCCAACCAGCGGATGTCGTCCGCCACCTTCATGAGCGAGGTGGCGATGGTGTTGAGTGCGCCCGAAGCGCTCACGGCGGCGTCCTTGCCGGCCTGAGCCTCGAAGTGGTTCTCGGCTTCCCGAAACGGGAGGCCGAGCTCATCCGATATCCGAGCGATGGTTCGGACGGCGAACTCCTCGTGGGTGTTGATGCCTGTACCCGTGGCTGTCCCACCAAGGGCCAGCTCGGCCAGCTCGGCAGACGCCGCATGCGCCCGCTCGATGCCTTTGCTGACGTGGTGGGCGTATCCGCCGAACTGCTGGCCCAGGCGGACGGGCGTGGCATCCATCAGATGGGTGCGTCCCGACTTCACCACGGAGTCGAATGCTCGCGCCTTCTCCGCCAGGGCGTCGCGCAGGTGCATCAGGGCGGGAATCAGCTCCTCGTCGATCGCCACCCGGGCGGCAACGTGGATCGCGGTGGGGATGGTGTCGTTGGACGACTGCCCGAAGTTCACATGGTCGTTGGGGTGCACGCCGTGGTCCCGGCCCAGGATCTGGCTGGCGCGTGTGGCGACCACCTCGTTGGCGTTCATGTTGGTGGAGGTTCCGGAGCCCGTCTGGTAGATGTCCAGCACGAACTCGTCGTCCCATTGGCCGTCCGCCACCTCACCGGCTGCCTCCACGATGGCACCGGCGATGTCGGGTGGGAGGTGTCCCAGCTCCTGGTTGGTCTGGGCCGCCGCCTTCTTGATCAAGCCCATGGCCTGAATAAAGCGACGGCCGAAGCGGCGGCCGCTGATCGGGAAGTTCTCGAATGCCCTCTGGGTCTGTGCCCCGTACAGCGCTTTGGCGGGGACCTCCACCTCACCCAGGGAGTCCTTCTCGGTACGGTATTCGTCGGACATGGCTCGGTTTCGTCGATCGTTGAGATGAAATCGTGACGGTTATGGCCGCCCCTCGAGCGGCTCCGGAACATGTTCCAGAGAGCGCAGCCCGTAAAGACGAGGGTGGTCCATCACACCCGTCCCCTTGCCTACGCGCCCGCGGCCTGCCTAGGCTGCTTGCCAGAGCCGCGGACCCCGGGTAGGTCTCCCGGTCGGAGCGGTGTGACTCGCACCGCCCGCCGCCGTCAGGCACGTACACCGAACCGTCAGCGAGAAGACCACTCCGCTCCATGAATCAGCAGACCGCGGCAATCCTGGTCACCACGCTCTCTCTCCTGTCGGCCGCTTGCGCGTCCGGCTCCCCCGAATCGGCCGAGGTGTCCCCACCTCAGGCGTCTGGGGCCGACCCCGCCCCGGCGACAGCCGGGGCCGCGAGCCCGGCAGCGGTGGCGGACGCCACCCTCGCCGGAATCTACTCGGAAGAGCAGGCCGAACGCGGTCGGGGGACCTTCCGCTCCGTCTGTGGGGAGTGCCACTACAGCCGGGAGTTCAGGGACGATCAGTTCAAGTTCAGCTGGCGACGGCGGTCGGTCGCTGACCTGTTCGGGCACATCGCGGAGACGATGCCGGAGAACGCGCCCGGGAGCCTGTCCCCCCGCCAGTACGCCGACGTCGTGGCGTACATCCTGAGCCTCAACGGCATCCCGGCCGGGAGCGAAGAGCTGCCGACCGACAGGGACGCCCTCGCCGCGTACAACCTCACTGCCCTTTCGGGAAACTGACGGCAGTGTCGGGCGTGGGAATCAACCGCCGAGACTTCCTCAAGGCCGCTACTGCAGGCGCTGGTCTGGCGTTGACCGAGCCGGCGCAGGCAGCTGCGCGCCAGGTGGCGTCGGCCGGTGGCAGGGGGGTGCAGAGCGTGCAGGCACCCGACGTTGTCGTGGTCGGGGCCGGGAACTTCGGGACCTGGACGGCGCTCCACCTGCGGCGGATGGGCGCCCGGGTCACGTTGATCGACCAGTATGGGCCCGGGAACTCCCGGTCGTCTTCCGGCGGCGAGACGCGGGGAGTGCGCACGAGCTACGGGGATGTCCCCCACGGACTCCAGTGGGGACGGTGGGCTGCGCGGGCCATCGAGCGCTGGAAGGCGTGGGACGAGGAACACTCCCGAGAGGCTCAGCGGCCGCTGTTCTACACGACCGGTGACCTCATCATGAGGGCCGAGATGGAGCCGTTCCTCGAGGAGACCATGGCCAACTGGGACGCCATGGGGCACCCGTACGAGGTCCTCGCGCCCGAGGACATCCGCTATCGCTGGCCGGTCATCGGCACACCGGACGTCGCAGTGGCACTCTACGAGCCGGCGGCCGGCGTGGTCCGGGCTCGCCGCGCCATCGAGTCCGTGGCCAGGGTCTTCCAGCTCGAGGGTGGGGAGATCCGAACCGGCAGGGTGAGGATCGGGCACGTGACCGACCGCACGATCGGCGACGTGGAGCTGGAGGGTGGGGAGCGCCTTTCGGCCGGCGCCTTCGTCTTTGCCCTGGGGCCCTGGTTCCCGAAGTTCTTTCCGCAGCTCATGGGCAAGAGACTCAGCATGCGAACCCTCGGGCACGTCTACTACTTCTCCACCCCGCCGGGTGACGAGTCGTTCAGGTATCCGAACCTGCCGAGCTACAACGTCCCCGGTGTCACGGGCTGGCCGGCTCTGTCCAGGGATTCCCGGGGATTCCGCATCCGGACAGGCAGCCACACGGGCGAGGACCCCGACACCAGCATCCGCTTGATCGATCCGGAGCATCACGCTCAGCCGAGAGAGGTACTGGCGAAGTACTTCCCCGCCCTGGCTGAACGGCCGATCAACGAAACCCGCGCGTGCCATTACACGGGGACCGTGAGCGGGAACTTCATCATCGACCTTCATCCGGATTTCGAGAACGGATGGCTGGGGGGCGGGGGCTCCGCGGAATCGTTCAAGCAGGGCCCCGTGTTGGGGGAGTACATCGCCGGGCGGGTTCTGGGGACCGAAGACGATCCGGAGCTGATCGAGGCGTTCCGCCTCCTCGAGGGGGAGCTCGAAGAGGACGAGGAGGGCGAGCCCCGGTAAAGCGATGCGAAGCCTCTTCTGGATTCGACACGGTGCGCTGGAGCCTTGCGCCCCGTTCTCGGCCGAACCCATTGTCCTGACTCGATTGTGGGAGTGCCTCACCGGTCGATGGCCCAACTGAGCTCGAGGCGGGGCTTCCTCGAAACGGGGGCGGATCGCCCCTCTCGCCAGCTCGGCCGCGCTGAGCAAAACCCCGGAGCCGAGTCCAGGAGGTCATCACCATGGGAGCAGTACGGGCCGTTATCCTTTCGTTGGCGTTGTTGGCGACCCTACCGGGCTCGGCCCGGACCCAGCTTAGCACGGAGGACGAGCTCGCCGAGCCCACGCCCCTCCCGGCTCTGAACTCGGTCTGGATCGAGGAGCTGAACTGGATGGAGATCCGGGACGCTCTGGCCGAGGGGAAGACGACCGCGATCATCCCGACGGGGGGTATCGAGCAGAACGGACGCTACGTGGCGCTGGGCAAACACAACTACATCCTCGAGGTCGCGTGCGAGGACATCGCACGGAAGCTGGGGAACGCGCTGTGCGCACCCATCGTCAAGCTCGTGCCCGAGGGCGACATCGAGGAGCCGTCGGGACACATGCGGTACCCAGGCACCATCAGCCTGCGGGACGAGACCTTCGAGGCCGTCCTGGACGACGTGGCCAGCAGCCTCCGGGCCCATGGCTTCACCGACATCGTGTTCATCGGCGACAGCGGTAGAAACCAGGACGGCCAGGAGGCCGTCGCCGCTGCGCTGAATGCCCGGTGGACCGACGCCCGAGCCCACCACATCGCGGCGTACTACGACAACGACGGCACCATCGCCCACATGGAAAAGACCTTCGGGATCGTGGAAGTGGAAGACGGCTATCATGATAGCTACTGGATCACCACACTCATGATGGTCAACGATCCGTCGGTGGTCCGGTACGAGCAGCGTGTGAAGGCCGGTCTGACCGACACCAACGGCGTCGACATCGCGCCCAAGGAGAGATCGATCGAGATCGGTACGGAGCTGATGCGGTGGCGTGTCGAGCAGACGGTCGACGCGATCCGGAGGTCGATCGAAGGCTCGTAGGCCATGACGGTGGCGGAGTTCTTCTCGCGCCTCTTCGAGGCACTCACGGACACGCATCCGCTCCACAGCATGACCGTCCACTTCCCGGTCGCGCTGTCCGGGGTCGCGTTGCTATTCGTCGTGTTGGCGGGCTCCACCTGGGGCGTCGTGGTGGTACCGGGCGATCCGGTGGGCAGCTACCGGTTGGAGCAGGTCGAGACGGGAGAGATGCCGGAGAAGGAGCCGCGCCTGCTCCCCCGGGAGATCCGGGTGATCCGGCAGTGGATCGAGGCCGGGGCGCCCGACAACCAGTGTGGTGCCTCAGTGGCCCCGTAGCCGCCGAGCGTGCCGAGGCTCCGTCACTGCCTCAGCAGCTATCTCCTCGGTGGTTGGCTGGGGCGCATCTCGATCTTGCTGGCCAGGGCGTTGCCTGGGTACCGGAGCAGATCCAGGACGGCCCGAGCGATGTCGTCGCCCTGGAGCTTCCATGCCCCCTCGGAACCCGGCTCCGTGCCGGCGAACGCCGTGTTGACGCTGCCCGGCATGATCGTGCTCACCCGAATCCCGTCGTAACGGAGATCCAGCATCATGGCCTCGGACAATCCTCGCAGCCCGAACTTGCTGGCGTTGTATGCAGTGCCCCGGGCGAACGCGTTCCGGCCCGCCAGGGAGCCGATGTTGATGATCCACCCGTCCTCTCCCGCCGACAGGTGGGGAATCGCGGCCTTGGAGCAGTAGAAGACGCCGCCGAGGTTGGTCTCGATCTGGCTCTGGAACTCCTCGATCGACATCTCCTGGATCGGTTTGAAGACGCCCATCCCGGCGTTGTTCACGAGGACGTCCAGTCGCCCCAAGCGCTCCACCGTGGTCTTCACGAGGTCGGCACACGCGGACGGATTCCGCACGTCGCAGACGACGCCCAGCACCTGCCCACCGCCCAGCCCGGCCAATTCGGCCTCTGCCCGGCCGACGTCACCCGCGGTTCGGGCGCTGATCGCCACGTGGCACCCTGTCTGCACCAGGGCTTCGGCGATGGCCCGACCGATCCCCTTGGTACCTCCCGTGACCAACGCTACCCGTCCACTCAGCTCGTTCATGCTCACTCCGCCTCGGCCGTTCGCGTTCGTGGGGGCTGGCAGATTGCGGAAGTGGGGCACTTCTGTCCAGACCGCGGGTCTCGCCTCGCTGGTCGGCTAGCCCTGACCGAGGACCTCAGGGGCCGGACGCTGAGCCGGCAGGTGGCTGGACGGATCGAGGCAGACGACCGGGGGCTGGACGGACCCCGTCGCAGGGCGCGTCCGTCGTCGAGGCCAGAACCCGAGGCCCCGGCGATCGTCCGGCGCCGGGCGCAAGCCCCGTGAGTCGGATCAGCGGATGCTGGCTTTGATGGAGTCGGCCAAGGCCTGCTGCAGGTGTCCTGGTGACGTCTCGCCCAGGTCGGTGATCCGCTCGAGGGCCAGAGCCAGCGAGCCGATGATGGCCCACATCTCGTCCTCCAGCTCCGGGTCGTTGGGCACCGCCTCGACGACCGGATCCGCGGAGACTCCGTTCTGCGAGTAGGGCTCGTAGTCGATGTCCGCTTCCCGCTCGAGCAGCAACGTGTGCAGCTCCAAGGCGCCGGCGGCGAGCTCCTGCATGGTGTTGTAGAGCTCCTGACGGCGACCGGCGGAGGCGTAGAAACGCGACATCCCTCGCTCCACCAGGCCCTCGACGGCGCCGGGGGCGACGCCGGTGTCCCGGAGGCGCGCCTGATAGCTGGAGCGGAACCACTCTGCGTCCTGCGTCTCGATCTCATCCACGTAGCGCTGATAGCGCTCCCAGTAGTCCTGGACCTGGGGGAACCAGCTCGCGTTGGCGAGATAGACGCCCTGGAGCCACTCGGCGGGCCGGCGATTGAGGCCATAGCTGATGGCGAGGCTGTCCAGGCCCGCGACGACTTCCTCCAGCGCGTGAGCTTCCATGGCGGCCTCGCCCGGATTCGCTTCGGGCACGGGGCCCGAGGGAACGTCCACGCTGGTTCTCGCGGCCGTCCGAGCCGTGGGCGTGGGAGCTTCTGCGGCGTCGACGCGTGGGCCCATGGAGAAGAGTGGGACGCTGAGCACCGTCACCAGGCCGAAGGTCGCAGCCGGAATCAGCGAACGCCGTACCGGGTCCCTCCACAGGAAGAGCCCCGTCACGAGTCCCAGGCCCAGAACCACACCTACGGTCAGTAGGCCCCGCAGCAGCAGCCCGCTGGTCACGGCCGACCCGAACAGCGCCATGACCAGGAACGAGCCGACCAGCAAGCTCCACTGAACCGGCGGGGAAGACAGGAAGCTCAGCGCCTGGGTCCAGCTTGCCGCCGCGTCGTCGACATCGTCGGCTACGTCCACCTCCGGCCAAGGGGCGTCCGCGAAGGTGGAGGCCGCGAACGGATCTTCGGCCTCGAAGGAGGGCTTTTCGAAGGGATCGTCCGCGTCGAAACGATGGGTCGGTGCGTTGAACGGTCTCGGCCGCTCCTCCTGAGCCCCGCCCGCCGGAACGCCATCACCAGGCGTATCGTCATCCTCATACCGCCCGCTGCCCCACCCGTGGTCGATCACCAGGTCCCCGGACGGGTCGTCGGCGCCCGTGAGATCGTGATCGGTCGTGGCGGCCACGCCGTCGGCGTCCCACGAGCCCTCTGGCCGGGCGCTGAAGCCCTCGAGAGGAGGCTCGCGATCCAGGGCCGCGTCGTTCGTCGTCAAACCGACGGGGGCTGCCAACTCCAGGGTACCGCCGATGTCCAGGCCGGGGTCCTCCGCTTGCCCCGCGTCTACGGGTACCGCCTCGGCCTCGAGGGCGAGGTCTGCCATGGCCATGGGTGCGGCGTCCAGCAGATCCGGCTTGATGTCGAGAGCGAACGGATCGGTGGTTTCCGGAGCGTCGCCGGCGTCCTCGGGCTCCGGGTCGGCGACGGCGGATGGCTGATCGGCATCGGTCGCGCCGGTGGGCGAGTCGGACCCCAGGTCGGGACCGGAGAAGGACGTGGTGGGTGCGACGACCGAGCCACCGTAGTCGCGGGTAGCCGCTTCCTCGAGGACCTGACTGTATATGGCGTGGCTCTCGGCGGGTCCCCAGGAGTCGGTTCGGGCATCGTAGAGCTCGGTCGCCGCCGACACGGCACCCAACTCGATGCGCGCCGCCAGCGCTTCCACGCTGTCGAGCGTGATCTCCTTGCCCCTGCCGTCGATGTACCGAAAGCGCATGGCCCCTCGACCTCCGCCAACGTCCCGCTCTGGACGCCCGGGGCGGTAGGCAAGCGCTAGCCGTGCGCTGCGGGAGCCTCCGCCGCATTCTCGTTACCGCATCCCGTGGACCGGACCGCTCCGGTGCCCCGGGATTGGGCTCCGCCGGCACCGCCCGCGTCCATTTCCTCCTTCATCGTGATCGGCATTTGCGGCCAGAAGTTCAACAGGGGTTCACCCTTGCTCAGCCAACCACTGCTCCGCGTCCAGAGCTGCCATACATCCGGTGGAGGCAGCGGTCACGGCCTGGCGGTAGTGATCGTCGATCACGTCACCGGCCCCGAACACTCCCGGGACGCTCGTCCGCGTGGATCCCGAATCGACGGCGATGTATCCGTTGGACCTGAGCTCGACGGCGTCTCCGAGGAAGGCGGTGTTCGGCGTGTGCCCGATTGCGAGGAACATCCCCGCGGCGTCCACCGCCTTCCGGTCTCCGCTACGCGTGTCCTCGAGCTGCACGCCGGTCACGTAGTCTTCGCCCAGGACGTCCACTACCTGGCTGTTCCACTCCACCCGCACCTTGGGGAGCGCCAGCACCCGATCCGCCAGCATCTTCGACGCCCGCAACGCGTCTCGACGATGCACGACGATCACGTCGCTGGCGTACTTGGCGAGGTGCTCGGCTTCGGTCATGGCGCTGTCGCCGCCGCCGACGACCACCAGTGGCTGGTTGCGGAACGCGGGCAGCGCACCATCGCAGACCGCGCAGGCCGATACGCCACCCCCGCTCCTCGCCAACCTCGTCTCGTTCTCCAGTCCCAACCAGTTCGCCCGGGCGCCTGTGGCGATGATGACGCTCCGGGCGAGGACCTCGTCACCGTCGCTGGCCGTGAGCCGTTTCGGGTCCCCGGAGAAGTCCACCTCGGCAACGTCCTCCGTGATGATGCGCGTGCCGAACCGCTCGGCCTGGGCGCGCATGGCCAGCATCATCTCCTGACCGTCGATGCCCTCCGGGAAGCCCGGGTAGTTCTCGACTTCGGTCGTATACATGAGCTGGCCGCCGGGGATCATCACGTTGCTCGGCATACCCTCGTACACGAGGGGCTCGAGATTCGCTCTGGCGGCGTAGATGGCTGCCGTCCAGCCGGCAGGGCCGGAGCCTATGATCACGACGTTTTCGGTCTTCTTGGTCATGTCCCGTTCGGTTGGAGGGTTTGGCGTAGACGTATCACACGTCGTCCCCGTCATGTAACCCCTCGGGGTTCCCACCGCCGGGGCCGAGTGCCGCTACTTGCCTGTGAACACCTTCATGCTAGTGGAGTGACCCGGGTTGACCCGAGCCGCCGGGTCCACGAAGTGGACGGCGTTGTTCACCGCGACCGCCGCTTCCGCGAAGCCGGTGGCGATGAGATCCAGCTTGGCTTCGTGCTGGACGACGTCCCCCGCGGCGTAGATACCGGGGATGTTGGTCTCCATGAGCTGATTCACCAGGATCCGGTTCTTCTGGATCTCCAGCCCCCAGTTCTTGATGGGCCCCAGGTCCGGCTTGAAGCCCAGAAAGGTCAGTACATGGTCGAGGTCGAGCTCGACGTCCTCGTCGGTACGATTGTCGAACAGCAGCGCCCCCGTGACCCGGTCCTCGCCGCGAATCTCCCTGACCTCGTGGAACGCCCACACTTCCAGCTCACCGGCGGCCCTGGCCCGTAGGAGATCCTGGACCGACTTCTCGTGCGCCCGGAAGCCCTCCCGCCTGTGGGCCACGACCAGTCGTTCGGCGCGGTCCTTGAGGATCAGTGCCCAGTCGAGAGCGGAATCGCCGCCGCCAACGACCAGGACCCTCTTGCCCCGGTAGTCATCGGGGTTCTTGACTGCGTAGTAGACGCCGCGGCCGAGGAGAGCGTCGTAACCGGGCACATCCAGCTTGCGCGGCTCGAACGCGCCCTTTCCACCGGCCACGACCAGGGACCTGGAGGCGTAGGTGTGCTGCCGGCCCTGCAGGACGAAGCCCTCGCCGTCCCGAGACACGGTACGGATCTCCTCGTCGAGGCACACGTCGGGCTCGAACTGCAGGGCCTGCTCCATGAGCTCCGTGGCTAGGTCCTTGGCCAGAACCTTGGCGAAGCCGCCCACGTCGTAGATGTACTTCTCCGGATATAGGGCCGTGAGCTGGCCACCCAGCTCTGGCAGCGAATCCACGATGCGCACGGTCATGCCGCGCATACCTGCGTAGAACGCGGCGAACAGGCCCGTGGGACCACCGCCGATGATCGTGATGTCCCGCACGTCGGTCATGGAATTCCGGAAGCGGTGACCCTGCGCCCTGGACCACGCCCGGCAACCCGGGCCGGGTGGTGGGGCAAGCCACGCGATGTAGACGGAGTCTCGTCTGAGTCGGCGACGAGAAGACTCCATAGGATAAACGGCTTGACGGCTGGAGCAAGCACCGGGTGGGAGTTGGCCCACAGAGCCCCACGGCTGACCCCCGGAGGCTCTCGCTGACGCTCCTGCCAGGTCCCGGCGCGTGGGCTGCGGTGCATCGAGTCGGAAACCTCGATGTGGCGGATGAGCGGGTCCGCGATCGGCCGCGATTCGGAGGGCTAGTGTGGTGCTGAAGAAGTCTGGTAGCTACCGAGGGGGCCGATGCGCCCGAGCCGGCAAGGCGCGGAGACGAGTAATAGCAGCGCTATTGTGAGGAACCGCAACGCCGCCGGGCGGGATGCAGCGGCTCTCGAATAGCATCACGCCTTTTGCAGCACCACACTAGAGCGGGAGGGGAGGCGTGTCGACGTCGTGAATCAGCTCCGCGGCGATCTGGAGAACACTGCGAGCGTTCTCATACGTGACAGTGTCGATCGCCTCGCCCACGGGGAGCCAACGGCATTCAGTGATCCCTTCCGTCAACTGGGGCACTGGCTGCCCTTGCTCGGAGCCCATGAGGAAGAATTGGCAGTACTTGTGGATCAGGCGGCCCCGAGCGCGGAAGTGCCAATCGATGGTTCCCAGCTCCGGGCCCAGCACCAGGTCCGCCAACCCGGTCTCTTCCCGGACTTCCCGGAGCGCCGCTTCGCTCTGCCTCTCGGCGTCGAGGATGTGACCCTTCGGGAGTCCCCAGTTGCGATAGGGATCTCGGATCAGAAGGACGTGGAGGTCGCCGCCGATGCGGCGGAGCACCACGCCTCCTGCGCTACGCTCAGTCGTTGCCTTGGGTCTGGTAGCCACAGAGTCGTCTCTGGCGGCCGACGGGGGCTGCGCGTCAGAAGATGGACAGACGGAAGTAGCGGTTCGGATTCTCCCTGAGATCTTCGAGCAAGAAGTTGAGCTGGGCAAGTGCACCCTCCGCCCGCAACACCAGCGAGGTGTCGCTCAGGAGCCGCCCGAATCCGCCTTCGCCGGCCTCGATCCGTGCGGCGATACGGTTCAGGTGCGCGAACGTGGTATCGGCCCGGCTGAGCGTCGACTGGAGACTCTGGGCCGTGTTGGTCATCTCCAGGGATGCCTCCCGCATGTTGGACGCCACGGTCTGAAGATCGGTCACCAGCGAGTCCACGTTCTCACCGCCCAGGAGCGTGTCCATCCGTGAGAAGGTGGCCTCCACCGCACCCGCCGCGTTGCCCACCTGGTTGGCGGCGACCCGGAGCTCCGCGGTCATCTCGGTGAAGTCGTCCGCTTGCTGGTCCACCAGAATCGCGATCTGCTCGCTGACCCCCTCGATGTTGTCGATGAGGGCCGCCACGTTCTGTGCCGTCTCCTCGGTGAAGGCGATTTCGACGCGCTCCATGATGTCGGTGACGTTGTCGGCGATGACCTGGGCTTGCTGCGTCAGCTCGGACATGTCCGGAAGGGCGTAGCCGGGCAGGGCATCGGGCTGGCCCATGTACCAATCGTAGATCCGCGACCGCTCGTCCTGCATGTCTACGATGTCCACCTGCCAGTCCCCGAACATGGATTCGGGCGAAGCGACGGCGCCCGCCTGCTGCGGGAACTCCACGTCGGACGCGATCCGCATGACGACCCGTACCGACATGCCGCTGGAATCGACGGTGATGGACGAGACCCGGCCGATGCTCACGCCGCGGTACTTCACCGAGTTACCGTCCATGAGCTGCCCGACGTCCTCGAACGAGGCGTCGACGAGGACGGTCGTGCGGGCCACACTTATTCCCTGGAGCCACAGCGTGCCGAACACGCCGAGCGCGATACCCAACACGACGACCAGCCCGACCAGAATCTCCCTTCGCCGGCTCACCCTCGTATCTCCTCCCCAGTCAGGAGCTCCGGCCGTCCCCGGATGAACGCTTGGATCACCGGGTCGGCCGCGGCCTGGATTTCTTGGGGTGTGCCCTCGAATCGTACCCGCCCCTCGTAGAGCATGGCCACCCGATCACCGGTACGATACGCGCTCTCCATGTCGTGCGTAATCACGACCCCCGTAACTCCCAGCTCGTCACGGGTCCGGAGGATCAGTCGGTCGATCACCGTCTTGGTCAGGGGATCCAGGCCCGTCGTGGGCTCGTCATACAGAACGTACGTAGGTTTCGTGGCAATGGCCCGGGCCAGGCCGGCACGTTTCTTCTGGCCACCGGACAGCTCGGCCGGGTAACGCTCCTGATACCCCTCCAAATCCACCAGCGCCAGACACTCGTCGACGCGCCTCCGGATCTGCTCGTCCGTCATGCCCTCGATGCGCCGGAGTCCCAACCCAACGTTTTCGGCCACCGTCATCGAATCGAAGAGAGCAGCGAACTGGAAGACGTAGCCCGCCTTCCTCCGGAGCTCGTACAACTCCTCGCGTTCCAGATCGGCGACCCGGAATCCGTCGACCCACACCTCGCCCTGATCCGGTGTCAGAAGCCCCACGATGTGCTTGAGCATGACCGACTTCCCGCTGCCAGACGGGCCGATCACGACGGTGGTCTCCCCTTCCTCGATCTTCAAGGTGAATCCCTGCAGCACCTTCTTGGCCCCGAACGCCTTGTGGACGTTGCGTAACTCGATGCTCATAACAGCACCCAGGCCCAGAAGGCGTCCAGGACCAGGATCACCATGCTGCTCACGACCACGGCCCGCGTCGTGGCGCGACCGACCCCCTCGGCCCCGCCAGTCGTCGTGAAGCCGAAGTAGCAACCGACGGCCGTCACCGTGAAGCCGAAGGAGAAGGACTTGATGACGGCGAACTGGACGTCGAACGGCTGGAAGAACAGGCGTAGGCCCTTCATGAACTCGGGGGTCGACATGTCCAGGAGCTCGAGCGATGTGAGCCAGCCGGCGGCGATCCCGAGGCTCGTGGCGAGGATCACCACCAGCGGGAACATGAGCGTGCCAGCCAGGACCCGCGGGACGACCAGGTACGCCACCGGATCGTACGCGAGGGTCTCCAGGGCGTCGACCTGCTCGGTAACGCGCATGGTCCCCAGCTCGGCGGCGATGTTGGCGCCGACGCGTCCCGACAGGGCCAGCCCGGTGAGAACGGGGCCGAGCTCGAGGATCATCGTCTTGCCCACCAGCGTACCGACGAAGTAGAGCGGAATGGCGCCGGTGAACGTGTACGAGGCCTGGAGCGCCATCACGATCCCCGTGAACACGGCGATGAAGAGCGCGATCGGGATGGAGTCGACCCCGATCCTTCCCATCTGGGGGAGCAACAGTCGCCCCCACACGTCCACCCCTCGGATGGCCCCGAACGCCCTGATCGCAGCCAACCCCGCGCGACCGATGGTCGCTGCGGTGTCGAGGGTGAGGCGGCCGACAGATGCGAAGGGCTCGGATACCCGGCTGGTCATGATCGTTTGAAGATAGCCACCGCCGGAATGCTGAGGTACCCCGGTCGCTGCCCGCGCTCGGCCAACGTCGTCGCGACCGGAACCGGCTATCGCCGCGCGATTCTAGGCGGGTGGCCTTCCAGGGTGAACTCGACCTCTTCGGGTCGGCCACCGGGTTCGTCGGGAAGGACGTAGCTGACCCGAACCCGGCGAATCGCATGGTGAGGGTCCGACACCGCGATCGAAAAGTCGAGGTCCTGGCCCGGGCTGACGACTCGCGTCCGGACCCGGTCGCCCGGAGGAGCTTCCTGGCGCGTGGTCGGATTCCGGAACAGTGTCATGGTGGATTGCCGACCCGAGTCGAGGCGACGCGTCACCTTCACGAACCGGAGCCAGTCGGGCTGGTAACTGATGCGGTATCGTTCGTTCTTCTGGTCCTGGCCGCCGCCCTCTCGATTGTGTCGCGCCATGCAGCTTCACCGGCTCGGGAATTCCGAAAAATGGATGCAAACAAATGTTTGCAAAGAACGCGGATTATGTCAAGATTCGCGTGAGTGGCAGCTACCCTAACTTTTTGTCCAGTAGAATGTTCACGGGTGACGGCTGAGGACGGTTTTCCCGAGAGTCTGCCAGGACCGAATCCCGGTCCCCTCTGCCGGAAAAATACCGGATCCGGATCGCGCAGAGATCGGCCCTCCGAGGAGTCCTGCACGCTGGACCGCAAGCGCGCCGAAGGGGACTTGACCGGTGCTGGAGACGCGGGCTACTATCGGGCTCGAATCCTCTGTCCGGCCAACTCACTTCGCGCAGCCAGGCGCTACGACCCCCCGACGGTTCGTCGATCAGGCGGCTTCCGCCCCTGCGTGTGGCCCCCCATTCCCCGCTCCCCGAGCGGCCCCTCGGATCCAACGATAGATCTGGAGCGATTCGTGGACATCGCGGAACTGAAGAGCAAGAGCGTGGGAGAGCTCCACGACCTTGCCGAAGAGCTGAACATCTCCAACTACTCGGGTCTGCGTAAGCAGGACCTCATCTTCCGCATCGAACAGAACCTACTCGACACCGACGTGGTGCTTCGGGGAGAGGGTGTCCTCGAGATCCTACCAGAAGGATACGGTTTTCTCCGCTCCCAGGACTGGAACTATCTCTACGGCCCTGACGACATCTACGTGAGTCCGTCCCAGATCAAACGGTTCGACCTGCGGACGGGCGATACGGTGCTGGGGCAGGTCCGTCCTCCGAAGGAAGGCGAGCGGTACCTCGCCCTGCTCAAGGTCGAGACCGTCAATGGCGACGACCCTGAAAACGCCAAACACCGGATCGCCTTCGACAACCTGCGCCCGCGTTACCCGGAGAACCGCATTCGCCTGGAGCGGGAAGACGGCACGTTGTCCATGCGGGTCGTCGACCTGATCGCGCCGATCGGGATGGGCCAGCGCGGGCTCATCGTCTCTCCGCCCAAGGCGGGGAAGACCATGCTCCTCCAGGATGTGGCCAACTCCATCACGGCCAACCATCCAGACTGCCACCTCATCGTGCTCCTCATCGACGAGCGCCCCGAAGAGGTGACGGACATGGAGGAGCACGTCGATGCCGAGGTGATCAGCTCGACCTTCGACGAGCCCGCAGACCGGCACACGCAGGTGGCCGAGATGGTGCTCGAGAAGGCCAAGCGGCTCGTGGAGCACGGGAAGGACGTCGTGATTCTGCTGGACTCCATCACCCGGTTGGCTCGGGCCTACAACGTTACGGTACCGCACTCCGGGAAGATCCTCTCGGGTGGCGTGGACGCCAACGCGCTGCACAAGCCGAAGCGTTTCTTCGGTGCCGCGCGGAACATCGACGAAGGCGGATCGCTGACCATCATCGCCACCGCTCTCATCGAGACGGGCAGCCGGATGGACGAGGTGATCTTCGAGGAGTTCAAGGGCACCGGAAACATGGAGCTGGTCCTGGATCGCCACATCGCCGACAAGCGGATCTTCCCGGCCATCGAGCTGAACCGGTCGGGCACGCGCAAGGAAGAGCTGCTCCTGTCGGACGTCGAGCTGAACCGGGTCTACCTGCTCCGGAACTTCCTGGCCGACATGCCTCCCACGGAAGCCGTCACGTTCCTGCTGGATAGAATGAAGCGGACGGAGACGAACCAGGAGTTCCTGGATTCCATGGCCGCGGGGGGGTAGGTCGGGGGTTGTGGGTTGGGAGCCGGGGCGTGTCGCTCCTCCTGGGCTCCTGCGCTACGCCGCTGGGTTGCCTGGTGGGGCATAGTTTTCCGGTTGCTTCGCTCGATTCGCTACGCGCGAATCGGCAGTCGCTGCGGAGGAGGGACGGGCCCGGGCTCCCCCTCCACCCCGGTCGGGGACGCGAGGTGTGGGGCGGTCCGGGGTCGAGGTCACCGCACGATCTTCCGAAGCGCTGAGCTCTTGGGCGAACCACCGCTGTAGGTGGTCCCTACCCCGCCTGCGGCGGCCGGTGGGATTACTGGGGCGGCGATGGCGCTACCGCTTTGGGTCGGACCTAGCCCTGCGGCGGCCGGTGGGGATGCCGGTCAGGGGACGATCTCGATGTCACCGCCGGTTTGGCTGCCGATGAGGGCGCCGAGGAGACCGCCGGGGATCCCCAGCAGGGCGATGCCGAATGTCCAGGACCTCCAATCGCAGTCGGAGTCGTCGGTGAGGCAGACGATGGACGTGAGGCCGACGCCCGTGACGGCGAACCCGATGAGGCCGCCGGCCAGGGTGCCCTTCTTCCGCCTGATCTGGACGGTGGCGATATCGGTCCGGGCGATGCGGACCATCTCGCCACCGCTCGCCATGACCAGCTCGTTCCCCTCGACGGACTGCACCACCCCTCCACGTAGCGTCCCGTCCCGGTAGGTCACCAGGGCATCCTTCCCCGGGCCGACCTCGGCCAGACGGCTCCATCCCGAGGACTCCTGAGCCGGAAAGACGGGCAGTGACGAAACGTCCGGCTCGGGAAGGGGGGCGGCCGTGGGAGCCGCGAACAGGAAAGCCGTGCCCGGGTCCGGCCCGGCGATCAACGGCCGAGGCACCTCCTGGCTCCGGGCGACGGAGGGCAGAAGCAGGGCGGCCACCAGGACCAGTCGGCCGGGGCGGAGGTGATCGCGGTCGAGGTCGAGCATGAGGTTCGCGCACTCCGGCGGGGAGTCCTGATCATCGGGAGCCGGGTCGAATCTGCGCCGGCCGTTCACGATTCTCAATACGCCTCATGGGTCCCGCCGTTGCCGATCTCACGGCCCGGGTCTGCCCCAGCCGACGGATTGACGGCCCCCGTCCCTCGTCACGAACCGGCCACAGGAGACCCGACCCACACGGGGAGACCGAAGGAGCGGGCGTCCCGGCGCGGCAGCCGGCGGCCGTCCGCTTCGATCGGACTCGGAAACCGCCAGGATCGGGAATCCGTAGGGACCCCCGTCCGTGGCACCTGGGCCGGCGGGATCCACCCGGCGGTGGAAGATGGGCAAGGGAGGAATCCTTGGACTGGTCCACACAACAGATTCGATACGTCCTCCGGAAGCTCGTCCGCACTCCGGTCTTCACGGTCACCGCGGTGGCAACCCTCGCCCTGGGGATCGGGGCGAACTCCGCCATCTTCACCGTCGTCAACGGCATCCTCCTCAAGCCGCTTCCGTTCGAGCGGCCGGAGGAGCTCGTGGGTGTGTGGCACTCGGCGCCAGGCCTGGGCTTCGATCAGGTGAACCAGTCCCCGGCCATGTACCTCACGTACCGCGAGGAGGGTCGGATCTTCCAGGACATCGCCTTGTGGGACAACCGTACGGCGTCCATCACGGGCCTCGAGGAGCCGGAGCAGGTCCGAGTCATGCTGGTGACGGACGGGTTCTTCCCGCTGCTGGAAACCTCACCGGCGCTGGGACGAATCTTCTCGCCCCAGGACGACGCCCCTGACGCGCCCCTCACTGCGATGCTCAGCCACGGATACTGGCAGAGGGCGCTCGGCGGGGATCCGAACGTCGTGGGGCGCACCCTGGAAGTGAACGGGCGGTCCCGCGAGATCATCGGAGTCCTGTCCAAGGACTTCTCCTTTCTCCGCTTCGAGCCCGCCGTGTGGGTGCCGGCTCAGTTCGATCCTGCGGAGCTCTCCGTCGGCAACTTCGACTATCAGGGAATCGCCCGCCTGAAGTCGGGCGCTACGCTCGCGCAGGCGAACGCGGACGTCGAGCGGCTGATACCGCGGTCGGTGGAGAAGTTCCCGGGAGGCATCACCCTGCCCATGTTGCAGGACGCACGGTTCGCCAGCGACGTCCATCCGCTCAAAGACGACGTGGTCGGTGACGTGGGGCGCTACCTCTGGGTCCTGCTCGGCACCGTCGCGATCGTCTTGCTCATCGCGTGTGCCAACGTGGCGAACCTGTTTCTCGTTCGATCGGAGGGAAGGACGAGGGAGCTGGCCGTGCGCACGGCCATGGGTGCAGGGCGGGCCCGGGTGACGCGAGAGCTGCTCATGGAGAGCCTGGTGCTCGGCCTCCTTGGCGGGTTGGCTGGTTTGGCACTGGCCTACGGCGGCATCCGGATCCTGGTAGGCATCGCTCCCGAGAATCTCCCCCGCCTGAGCGAGATCACGTTGGATGCCGTGGTCCTGCTGTACACGATGGGGTTGTCCGTCTTTGCAGGGTTCGTATTCGGGCTTTTCCCTGTCCTTCGCTACGGGCGGCTGAACCTCGTGTCGGCTCTCAAGGAAGGAGGCCGCGGCTCGAGCTCGGGGAAGGACCGACATCGTGCTCGTAACGGGCTCGTGGTCGCGCAGGTTGCGTTGGCGCTGGTGCTGCTCGTGGGGTCGGGGCTCATGATCCGCAGTTTCCAGGCGCTGCGCAGCGTCCATCCGGGCTTCGAGCGGCCCGAGGAGGTTCTCACGTTTCGGGTGAGCCTTCCCAGGCCCGCGATCCCCGAGCAGGAGGAGGCGATCCGGGTCCATCAGACCATCCTGGACCGCTTGGCCGCGCTTCCGGGAGTCACTTCCGTGGGGGCCTCGTTCTCCATCACGATGGACGGGTGGGACTCGAACGACGCGGTGTGGGTGGAGGACTTCCCCACGCCGGAAGGACAGATCCCTCCGATCCGGCGCTTCAAGTGGATCGCGGGCGACTACTTCCAGACCATGGAGAACCCACTGCTGGCGGGACGATCCATCGATTGGCCCGACATATACGAGCGTAACGCGGTGGTCATGGTCACGGAGAACTTCGCCCGCGAGTACTGGGCGAACCCGGCGGCGGCCCTGGGCAAACGCATAAGCACGGGCGATCCGACCGACCCCTCGTGGCGCGAGATCGTGGGCGTGGTGGGCAACGTGCAGGACGACGGCCTGGACCGGGAGGCCACCACCGTCGTGTACTGGCCGCTGGCCGTGGACGACTTCTGGGGCGACAGCACCTTCGTGCAGCGCTCGATGGCGTACGCCGTGCGAACCGCAGGCACCGCCCCTCTGGGTTTGCTGCCCCAGGCCCGTCAGGCCGTCTGGTCGGTGAACCCGAACCTGCCTCTGGCAGGGATCCGGTCCCTGGACGAGATCCTGGCCGACACCATGGCCCGCACATCCTTCACGATGGTGCTGCTCGCGATCGCGGCCGTCGTGGCGCTGATCCTGGGGTCCGTGGGAATCTACGGTGTGATCTCGTACGTCGTCAGCCAGCGCACCCGTGAGATCGGGGTGCGCATCGCTCTCGGGGCCGAACGCGCCGACGTGAGCCGGCTCGTGCTCCGCCAGGGTCTGATTCTGGCCGGATCGGGGGTCTTGGTGGGATTGGTGGCCGCTCTGGGGCTCACCCGCTTGATGTCGTCGCTGCTCTTCGGTGTCGAGGCCGCTGACCCGCTCACGTATGGGGCCGTAGCGCTAGCCCTGACCGGCGTCGCGCTTCTCGCCAGCTACGTGCCGGCGGTGCGAGCGGCCGGAGTGGATCCCAACGAGGCGCTGCGCTGGGAGTAGCGTAGCGAAGCAGGGCCACCGCCGGCCCTGCGGAGCCGCCGTCCTTCCTGCGGACCCGAGTCCTCCGGTACTCCGGCGAATCCTCGGTGCGGCGCCGACCCCGGCGCCGCCGCGCGCTACTCGTCCAGGACCTTCACGTAGCGGGGATTCACCACCAGTTCCTCGCCCTCGAAGATCTTGCGATCCCAGGGGAAGATGACGGTCTGATCCGTCTCGAGCGCGAAGTAGTCGGGCTTGTACCCATGAGGACGGGCAAAGCTCGTGGCGGTGCGGATCTCCAGTGGACTCACGTACCGGACGGCGGCCAGCGAAAGGCGGAGGGTCTCGCCGGAGGTGGCGATCTCGTCCACCAGCAGCACGCGCTTGCCCCGTGCCTGCGGCGGAGCGGCCGAGAGGACGGCCGGGCTCTCGCGAACCTGATCTCCCTCCTTGCGGGAGATCTTCATGGAGTAGAAGTCCTTCCGGAGTATCGAGGCCACGATCGCGCCGGGGATGACGCCCGCCCGGGCGATCCCCACGACGATCTCGGGGTCGTAGTCCCGGGCCACCTTGAGGGCCAGGGCTCGGCACAGCTCCCCGAACATCTCCCAGGACAGGTCGAGGAACTGCTCGGGGCCGGCAGGCCCGCGCGGACCGAGGGAACCCGGTGTCGCCATGCCACCTCCAGATACGATCGAGGAACCTGAAAGGTATCAGAACTTGCCGCGGACGAACAATGGGAAGATGATCCTGGGGCTCGTGGGAGAGCGACGCGGCCGGCGATCGGCGCGTCCGAGGGGGTCACAGGACCGGCGAAAGCGTGGATACCGAGATCCAGAAGAAGGCGGACCAACGGTTCCGGGAAGCCCTGGAGCGGAGCGGCGCGCGGGACCCGCGGGAGTACTATCGGGAGCGGCTGCGGACCCTGAAAGCCGACGATCCCGACGCCTACCGGCGGGCGGTCGCCTATTACACGGACACGCTCATCCCCAGCGTGGCGGCCGGCGAGGACGACGCGCTGCACGCCTGGAGGGAGTACGGCCGGTTCATCGCCCAGCTCACCGCGCCGGGCCGAACGGTCGAGGTGGATGCGAGCGGGCGAGCCCACCCGTACGATCCCCCCACCACCGCCGACCGGATGGTCCTCCACATACCGGAAGGTCGTGTCACGCGGGCGCTCCTCGTGGGCCTACCGGCGCAGCCGTCATCGGCCCAGATGGCCACCTACGACCTGCTGGTCGCGGGAAAGCAGCGATTGAGGGAGATCGCTCCCTGAGCAAAGACACGGCCAGCGATGGGACACCGGTCCGGGAGCGTCCGAACAGACTCATTGGCTGCCAGCCCTGGGGGCACCACAGTAGAGTAGACAGGCGCCGGATGGACCGAGCGCTCGAGATAGGAGATCCGATGGACGACAGAATGCGGACCCCGACCAACGTGGGATGGATGCCCCGACCGGGATGGACTACGGTGCGCCTGGTCGGCACGTGCGCCGACCGCACCCTTCGCCGGGGTCAGGTCGTCATGCACGCCCCGAGTGAGGAGTATGACCTGCCGGGGCAGGACGAAGGGCTGCCGCCCGGCGCCATGGTGATCGTGCTTGCCGAGGCCGCCCGCCTGGTGGAGGACGATTTCCACCTCGTCCCCGAATCGGCCATCGTGGCGGTTGGAGAGCAGCTGCCCTAGCCCGGGCCCTCCGTGTCCCCTCGCCCGCCTCGGCCGGGCCTCTGCATCGCCGAAAATGCGTCCTCGACGCCCTCGGGCGGACGGGTGCGAAGGCTCACGACGACGGTGGCGAGCAAGGCGAGGAAGAACGCCGGGATCAGCTCGTACAGGCGCCCCTTCAGCGCCGGGGTCAAGTACCAGACCACCGTGACGACCGTGCCGGTGATCAGGCCGGCGAACACTCCGGCCCGGGTGGCTCGCCGCCAATAGAGCGCGAGGATCGACGTGGGCCCCAACGATGCCCCCAGGCCCGCCCACGCGAAGAGCACGAGCCAGAAGACGAGCTGTTCCGCCACGACGCCGAGCACGAGGGCCACGCCGACGAGACCCGCCACCACGACGCGCGAGATGAGGACCAGACGCCTGTCCGGCACGTTGTCGTCGCGTCGCAGCACTTTCTGGTAGAAGTCCCTGACCACCGACGACGCCGCCACCAGCAGCTGGGAATCGGCGGTGGACATGATGGCCGCGAAGATGGATGCAACGACCATCCCGAAGAGCGCCGGCGACAGGTGCTGCTGGGCCAACATCGGGTAGAGGTTCTCCGTGTCGGTGGCATACAGCATCTCGGCCGACGGGAAGTACACCCGTCCCACGAGACCGATGGCCACCGCGCCGGCGCCCATGACGACGTTCCAGAAGGTCCCCACGGCCGCGGCGAAGGGAAGCTGGTCCGGGTCGTCGATGGACATGTAACGCACCACGATGTGGGGGTTTCCGGCCGAGCCGAGGCCGATGCCGACGAGCCCCAGGAACGCCCCCATGGCCAGGGCGGTGGGATCGAGGAAGCTGGGATCGAACGCCGAGAGCTCGCTGCGCACGGCCGCCATGCCCCCCGCGTCGACGGTCGCCACGATGGGGAGGAAGGCCAGGGCCAGTATCATGAAGCCGGCCTGGAGGGTGTCGGTCAGACTCACCGCCAGGAATCCACCCATCATGGTGTACAGCAAAACGATCACTGCCGTAATCAGCACGCCCGTGGTGGGCGACAGGCCAAAGCTCGCTCCCATCGCCTTCCCGCCTCCCGCGAACTGGGCGGACACATAGCTCACCATGAAGATCAGGATGACCAGCGCCAGGGTGAGCCGAAGCCGCCCGTCCTCGTCACCGAACCGAGCAGCGAAGAAGTCCGGTAGGGTGACGCAGTCGCGAGCCTCGGCGAAGTGCCGCAGTCGGCGCGCGAAGGTGAGGAACAGGATGAGCTCTGCCACCGTGTAGCCCACCACTGACCAGAGGGCGGAGGCCCCCTGGGCGTAGGCCATGCCGGTGACCCCGAGCAACAGCCAGGAGCTTCGGCCCGACACCACCGCCGAGAGCGCCACGACCAGCCGGTTCATGCGCCGGCCGCCCACGAAGAACTCGCTCACCCCGGTCGAGGAGAACCGGGTGGCGTACACCCCGATGACCACCAGCAAAGCCAGATAGCCCAGGAAGGCCGCGACCGCCCACCCGTTGGCGGTCACGCTCACGACGGACCCCTCCTGTGGCAGGGCGAGGGGAAGCATCGTGCTGGCGGTTTCGACGAGCACGCGGGCTCAGTCCTCCACCAGGTACGCGACGCCCCATGCGCCGGGTCCTACGTGAGTCGCGATGACGGGAGTGGCCGGGTGCTGGAGGATCTCGGGGTCGTCGTACCGCTTCCGTAGGAGCGCGGATACTCGGTCGGACACCTCGGGACAGGCCACGTGGATCACCCCGAAGCGGACCTGCCTGGCGCCGGTGATCTCCTGGTCCACCGTGTTCAGCAGCGCCTGGATGACCCGCTCGCCACCGATGGCCTTGCCGAAGGGCCTCACGCGGCCCTCGGGGGTGAGCCCCAGGATGGGCCGCACGCCCAGCAGCCCGCCCAGAAGCGCCTTGCCACGCCCGACACGCCCCGAGGCCAGCAGGCGATCGAAGGTCTCGACGGTGAAGAGGATGCCGGACTGATCGCGGATCCGCGCCAGCTCCCGCGCCGCCTCCCCGGGCGGCACGCCCGCCTCGGCCAGCTCGGCGGCCTTCAGGGCCAACAGTCCCTGCAGCAGCGATGCGCCCCGCGAATCCACGAGGTGGACGGGGGCGTCGTGGAACTGGTGGGCCGCCGCCTCAGCCGAATTGTACGTCCCGGAGAGGGCGGAACCCACCACGACCGCCAGGATCTCCTCGCCGTCTTCGGCCGCCCGGGCATAGCCCTGCAGAAAGGCCGCCGGAGCCGGCTGGGAAGTGGTGGGGAGCTCCTCGTCCCGGACCATGCGGGCGGCGAACTCCTCCGCAGAAATATCGATGCGGTCCCGATAGACCGCGTCCTCGGTCACCAACGTCATGGGGATCAGATGTATCCCGTGGGCCCGAACCACCTCGTCGGGCAGGTCGGCTGCCGTGTCGGTCACCACGGTGACGGGCCGACGGGCCAGGCTCACATGGTCCCGAGACGCCCGCTCCAGCGTCTCGTGTTGGACCCGCATGTCCTCGGCCTTGTGTGTGACCAGTGAGCCGTGGGTCCTGAGCCAGTCGAACACGCGCTCGGGCTCGTCCGTGTGGACGTGCACCTTCAGCACGTCGGCGGCGACGATGACGATGAGGGAGTCGCCAACGGCCCGAAGCGCCCCCTGCACCGTCTTCTGATCCGGCAGGCCGTCGCCCCGGACCAGCCCCTCGACACAATAGCGGTACTGCTCCTCGACTCCCGGAAACTCGATCTCGGCCGCAACGGCCGGACGGGAAGAGAAGTCCTGCTCCGCCTCGACGAGGGGGTCGCCATTGATGTAGAGCAGCACGCCCTCCAGTAGATGGACGAACCCCTTGGCCCCGGCGTCCACGACACCGGCCTTCCGTAGGACCGGTAGCAGCTCCGGCGTCCGCGCCAGGGACTCCCGCGCCTCGTCCAGCATCTGTCGGATCAGCGGCACGAAGTCCTCATGCACCGAAGACGCCGCAACGGTAGCGGTGTCCCGCATCACCGTCAGAATCGTTCCCTCCACCGGATGCTCGAGGGCCGCGTGCAGGTGGTCGACGCCCGCTGTCAGGGCCGTGCCCAGATCCTCCGTGCTCATCCGGTCCCGTCCGCCCACGCTCTCCGAGAAGCCCAGGAGGAAGTGGGAGAGCATCATGCCGGCGTTCCCCCGAGCACCCATGATCGCTGCCTGGGCCGCCTCGTGCGCCACGACGGAGACGTCGCGATGCCGGTTGCGCCGCAGCTTGTCGGCGATGGCCTGGACGGTGAGGGAGAGGTTCGTGCCCGTGTCGCCATCAGGTACGGGAAACACGTTGATGCGGTTGAGCTCGGCCCGCATGCGCTGGGCGTACTCACAAGCGGCCAGGAGCGAACGCTTGAGTCGGGGGCCGTCCACGTAGGCGATCTGCATGATCGGGCAAGATTGCCTATGGCTCCCGCCCGACGCAATCGGGAATCCCTCGCCCATGGACCCCTCCCTCCTTATGAATCCGACACCGATCCACTAGTTTTCTCTTCTGTAATGCAATCCCGAGCGATCCCTCGACGCCGCGGCAGTGGCAAAGGCCCATGAGCGACCAATCGGACCCCACCATCCGATCAGTGCATTGGCTCGCCGAGCTAGCCGACTTTTCGGGCGTCGATCTCGACCTCCGTCCAAATCCCGAGCCGGCCGAGCTCGTCAGCGCGTGGAACGCCGTCGCTGATGCCACAGGCCTCTCCCAGGACGAGCTCGCGGATCGCGTGGCGGCTCATTTCCATCTCGACAAGGCCGATCTGCATCGGGCGGACGGGCAGGCACTCAAGCTGATCCCGGCCGAGGTCGCCCGCCGCTACGGCGTCTTCCCCTTGAGCGCCACAGATGGTGAGGTCGCGGTTGCCACCGCTGATCCCCTGAATCGACGATCCCAGGATGACCTGGAGGCTCTTTCCGGCCGATCGGTCCGGTATCTGGTGGGCCGTCCGGACCTCATCCTGGGTGCCATCGACCGCTTCTACGCCCCGGACCAGTTTCTCGAGAACGTCGTCAGCAACCTGGTGTCCAGCACGAGACCCGACAGTCTACGTCTGGTCCGCGCGCAGGCCTTGGAGAACGCCGCGAGCTTCGATCTCGAATCGCCGCCGTTGGTGAAGCTCTCGACGCTCATCCTCGACCAGTTCTCGAACGAAGACACGACCGAGCTCCACGTCGAGCCCCAGCGGGACGGCGGACGCGTGAGGATCCGCACCGGAGGTCAGCTTCACCACTTCATGCACCTGCCGCTGTTAGCCATGGCCCGCGTGATCTTCCGCATGAAGAGTCTCGCCGGTCTGGATCTTGCTGAACGAGTGAAGCCACAGCACGGCGTGATTCGCGTCGCTTCAAACGGCCACGAAAAGGAGCTGTTCGTGGTAACCTCCCCGGGGATCAACGGCGAGCGACTCTCCATCCTCGACGAGGAGCCGGACTACGAGGCCTACTTCGAGCACGTCCAACAGGCGATCGAGCTGGCGAAGGCGGCGCCCGTCATGGGCCGCGTCCTCGTGGTGGACGACGACGCGTCGGCCAGGCTCCTGATGCGCTCGGTTCTCGAGAAGCAGGGATTCGAAGTGCTCGAAGCGGACGACGGCCCCCCCGCTCTGGCCCTGCTGGACGAGTACGGGGACGTCTCACTCGTGATGCTCGATCTCAACATGCCGCAGCTGCACGGGCGCGAGGTGCTGGCGAGGATCAGAGGCACGATCGGCACAGCCGGCCTTCCGGTCGTGGTGCTTACGGGCATCGAAGACCCACGAGTGGAGATCGAGCTTCTGGAGGCCGGCGCCGACGACTATCTGCGCAAGCCGATCGATCCCCGACGTCTCGCGGTGCGGGTCCAGGCGGTGCTCCGTCGCGCCGGCTCGTACGAAGCCTGGCCGGAAGGGCTCTGACGGAGACTCCGGAACCGAGAACTCACGCGTGTACCGCCGGCTGGATTTCTGGCACGCGTTCTGCCATTAATGGTGGTGGACGTACGCGCCAAGACGGTGCGGCAGGCCCCTGACCTTGATTCGCGAGCTGGAGGTACCATGATCCGCTGGGATTCCGTCTATCGATCCGTCGCCCTCTTTGCCGTGACTGGCATGACCATCGCTGCCGCCGGCTGCTCCCACGTCGGCCGTGAAGATTTTGACACCGAGATCGCCCACATCCGGGGAGAGATGCAGGCAGGCGATGAGCAGGTAGCTGGGTCGCTGAACGGACGCATCGACGGCGTCGAAGAGCGTGTGGCGGCCAACGAGCGCACGGTCGAAGCCCTCGAGCGTGACCTGCGCTCTCTCGAGCGCGAGTTCGACGTGGCCGTGGAGCGACTCGAAACCGCGCTGCGCTTCAGCACACCCGTGTACTTCGCCTTCGACGACTCCGACATCCGCACCGAGGATCGGGACGTTCTCGACCGCTTCTGTGCGGTGATCCAGGACTACTACGCGGGTTCGCTCGTGACCATCGAGGGCTTCACCGATCCTGCGGGTGCGGAAGCGTACAACCTCAAGCTGGGTCAGGCCCGGGCCAACTCCGTGAAGGAGTATCTCGTGGGTGGCGGCTGCGTGCCGTCCGATCAGATCCGCGCCGTCAGCTACGGCGAGGACACCGAGCGCCTGGTAGCGGTCGGAGCCACGGGGCCCGGTCAGGAGGGGTGGCAGAACCGGCGCGTCGTGATCGTCATCGACCACAGCGGCGACCAGACTGCTACGCGTCCAGTTGTCTCACCCTGAGGCAGGCTGACGGCACAGTCTGTACCGAAACGAGACAACCGCCCGCCCGGCTTCAGCTGGGCGGGCGGTTGTCTTTCCAGGTCGCTTCAGGCGACCTCCAGGACCAGCTCCGTAGTGACGTCGATGCAGCCCGACAGGGTCCGGTACACCGGGCAGTAAGGGGGATGGACGTCGAACGCACGTCGGGCCGCCTCCTCCAACCCCGCCGGGACCTGCAGATGGTACCGGACGTGGATCCTCCGGATGACCAGCACCCCTTCCTCCTTCTCCACCTCCCCCTCGACATCCGCAGTGAGCCGTCGGTCGCCAGCGGGGATCTCGCGCGCCTCCAGCGCGCCTCCGAAGGTTCCCGTCAGTCAGCCGCTGGTGGCGGCGATCACGTAGTCCAGGGTCGTCGCGTACTCCCGATCCGTCTGAGCCCCGTAGTGCTCCCGCACCGCCCCGTGCACGCCGAAGTCCACGGGCCCCGTATCGGCTGGCAGGTACGCGTGCCGATGCGGCCCCTTGATCCGCTCGATGCGAACGTGCGAGCGGTACACCACCTCATCACTCATCCCGCGCTCCTTTGTGTGCCGTTGTCGTCGGAACCTCGTACTCAAGGTTGGCTCCCCAGGGTCGCCGCCGCCACTCATGGGCGCCGATCGCGCCAGGATCCGCGCCCCGTCACTCCCGTCCAGGGGTGCGTAGCCTGGATCCGCGCCCCGTCACTCTACGGCCGTGTAGTGTCCGTGGATGCACACCCACCGTCCATCCTCCCGCACGAAGATGCGGGTGGACTTGCCGCGGGTGGCGAAGCGCTCACCGTCGGAAACCCCGGAGTCGGTCCAGTAGTAGGTGATCCACGCCACGTCTCCCCGGACGGTCACCGTCGGCTGGTGCATCTCCGTGTGCACGCCCTCGGCACGCGCCAGCCACTCGGCCATGCCCCGAATCTCCAGCTCCTTGCCCTCGGCCAGATAGACGTCGTTCTCTCCGAACTGGCTGAAGTCCTCATGCACGAAGCTCTTGTACCGCTCGAGGTCCCCTTCCTCGATGGCCTGCCACATGGCGATCAGGGTGGCCTTGACCGCCTCGGTGTCGTCGCTCGACTGACTTGCGAGGGGTGAGCTCGTCCAGATCGGGGTCAGCAACAGTGCAACCGTCAGGTATCGCATGATCGTCCTCAGATGTGGGGAGAAGCGGACCGGAGGCTGATGGGTGGTGCCTCGGCTCAGTGGAGGAAGGAGCGCAAGAAGCCTCCGACGGAGAATACGTCCCGGGGATCCCGCGTCTCGGCGATGATCCCTTCAGCGGCCTCGCGCACATAGCGGCTGCGAGAGGCCCGCCATGCCATGAGGTCACCCAGCCACGGCTTGGAAAGCCAGCGCTCGGCGACCTGGTACCCGTAGTACTTGGGCCGAAGCTGGTCTTCGATTCGCGAGGGATAGGCAGAGAGGCGTTTCAGCCCGTCGTCCAGAGCGTCTTCGATGACCTCGGCCGCGACCTCACCGGACTCCATGGCCTTGCCGATCCCCTCGCCAGTGAACGGGAAGGTGGTACCGATCGTCTCGCCGATCGCCACGATGCGACCGTGGCCCCACGGCCGAGCACCGTGGAGTCCGCTGCGCAGCCGAGCTCCCTTGAGGTCCGTCAGCTCCTCCGCTCCATCCAGGAGCTCACGAGCGGCCGGGTATTCCCGCACGAAGGTGTCGAACAGCTTGCGGACGTTGCGCCTTCGGGCCGCGTCACTCTCGTAGACGACTCCGACGCCGACGTTGTACTCGCCGTCCTGCATGGGGAAGATCCACCCGTAGCCGGGAACGACCGCTCGGTCGAACGCGATGACCACGGCGTCGATCTCCTTGCGAGACCGAACATAGGCTCGCACGGCGAATGAGGACGGTGCCGGTCGTTCGACCATACCGAGGTCCTCGAGGAGTGAGACGTCGGCGCCCGTAGCCACCACGCCGATCCGGCCCCGGATCCTGCCACCGTCGTGGAGGCGAAGCACCACTTCGTCCCCTCCCTCCAAGCCCAGGCCCTCGACCTTGGCGTGAGCCACAGCGGCCCCTTGGCGGGCGGCGCCCCCGGCCAGGATCGCGTCCAGGTCAAGCCGCTTCACAGCCAGGTACTCGCCCCTCATGCTCCACTCGATCCGAGACGGACTGGTGAGGATGGTCGTGGCGGAAGGGTGGGCGACGGCTCGCACCTCCTCGTAGAGCCTCGATCGCCGCAGGGCTCCGATCGCGTCGGGGATCAGGAGGTCCCCGCATGCCTTGTCTCTCGGAAACCGGGCCCTGTCGACGACACAGACCGATCGTCCCGCGCGAGCAAGCCTCAGGGCTGCCGTCGACCCCGCCGGCCCCGCACCGACGACGACCACGTCCCAGAGACGATCGTGCAGGTCGGCCGCGGTGACCTGCCAATCAGCCGACGAGGCGGCGGTCATGATCGGGCCGGAACCTCAGGATCCGCGGGTCCAACCCCCGGCTGGTTGGCTCATTCGTAGACTCCGGGGACCGCCTGCTCCATCTCGGCCGCCACTTCCTCGGCGGACCGCATCCTGGAGAGATCGAGCTCGAAGTCCGGTCGGTCCGTGGGCCGCAGCTTTGCCACCAACTCCCGGATCTCGCGCTTGGACAGGCCGAGACCCGCGAGCTCGTCGACTCCCACCGCCGTGGCGTCGTCACGCATACGGATGCCGGACTCGGCGGACCCCTCCAGAAGGCGCCGGATCGCCTCCAGCTCGCCCCTGCTCATGGGCCGGCCCTCCAGGTCGTAATCCACCCAGGCATCGTAGCTGAGAGGCGCCACGCGCTTGACCATGCCGGCCATCACGCGACCGTACTCCTGGATCTCGAGCTGTGCGTGGGGATCCACGCGCAGGCTCAGGAAGTGGAGGAGGTTGTGGAGGTCGATCTTCCAGTACCACTGGGTATAGGTGGAGAGCGGCAGATCGATCCGCGCCAGCTCCCTCGCCACGTCCTCCTCCAACATCCAGCGATAGCCGTCGGCCGCGGCTTCGCGCATGGCTTCCCAACGGCTCATGGCTTCGGTGTAGAGGTCCTGGGGAGCGGCGTCCGGCTGCCTGCCCTGGGCATTGAGAGGACTCTGCAGGGCAAAGTGCCGCGGTTCTGGCGTGTAGAAGAGCAGCGGCATCAGCGAATAGCGCGCGCTGTACTCGTTCACCGAGGCCGTCCTGTGGCGGATCCACTGACGCGCCACGAACATGGGCATGGCGCAGTGGAACTTGAACTCCACCATCTCGCTGGGGGTCGTGTGTCGGTGCCGGCGAAGGTAGCGTACCAACCCCCGCGTCTGGGACCGCTTTCTGGTACCGTAGCCGTAGCTGACGCGCGCGGCGCGCTCGATGCTGTCATCGCCTCCCATGTAGTCGACGAGAGAGACGAAGCCGTGGTCGAGAACGGGAAAATACCCACCGAGGATCTCCTCGGCGGCGGGATTCACAGGACGCTTGGTGTCCATCGTGGCAGCTGGTTGGGAGGGCCGTTCAAGGGCCACTGCGACAGCCCGTGACGGCAAGAGAACCTATCCAAGGTGCGGGGGCAACCGGGCAACCGGCCGGCCCGGTCCTCGGGTGCCCGGAGGTCTTCGCGACGCGGGATCAACGCTCACGCAGCGCCTTCAGTCCCACTCCCGGTCGATGCGCAGGAGCGTGCTCAGAAGCACGTTCGCTCCCGACTCGATGTCGGCGGGCCGTGAGAGCTCCCTGGGCGAGTGACTGATCCCGTCCACGCTGGGAACGAAGATCATGCCCACCGGAGCGAGGAGCGCGATGCTCTGGGCGTCGTGGCCCGCTCCACTCGGCATCCGCAACGACTGAAGACCGAGGTCGGCGGCCACGACCTCTACCAAGTCCCGCAGGCGGGGGTCGGTGGGCGCAGCCTTCGATAGGTAGAAGGGCTCGAAGGCGATCTCGGTGCCGCTCTCGGCGGCGATCCGATCCGCCTGCTGGACGATGGCTTCGAAGACGCGATCGATCTTCTCCATGGACAGGTCCCGGATCTCGAGGCTCGCCGTCACGCGTCCCGGAACCACGTTGGGCGCTCCCGGCTCGGCCGCGATCCGCCCGACCGTCGCCACGTGCCGGCCCTCCATCTCAAGAGCCACGCGGTTCACGCGGTCCACCAGGCGCGCGGCAGCCACCAGGGCGTCACGCCGGTCGGGCATGGGCGTCGTGCCGGCGTGGTTCGCGAATCCCTCAACCGTGATCGCCCATCGTCGTATGCCGACGATGCCCTCCACGACTCCGATGGGAATGCCGTCGCGGTCGAGCACGCCGCCCTGCTCGATGTGGAGCTCCAGGAACGCTGCAATGCTGCGTTCGGGACGCCGCGCCTCGTCGAGTCGGTCCGGATCTCCCCCGTTGGCCCGCAGCCCCTCGCCGATGGTCAACCCGCTCGCCGTTTCCAGATCCAGCTCGAACGCTTCCACTTCACCCGCCATGGCCCGGCTCCCGGTCTTCCCTCCCTCCTCGTTGGTGAAGACCACCACCTCGAGCGGATGACGCGTCCGGTGGTCGGCGTCCACCAGCGTCCGTGCCACCTCCACAGCCCCCATGGTGCCCACCTGGCCGTCATAGTTGCCGCCGCCCGGCACAGAGTCGAGATGCGAGCCGATCATGATGGGTACCAGGTCTTCCTTCCCGGCGCGTTGCGCGAGGAGATTGGCGGCCGTGTCGATCTCGACGGAGAAACCGGCTTCCTCCAGCAGGCCCGTCACGTAGACTCGGGCGTCCCGGTCGGCCTGGGAGAAAGCCACCCGGCTGATCCCTCCCTCCGGAGTCCGCCCGAACGCCTTCAGGCTCTCCAGGGTCTGGTTCAGACGCGCGCCGTCGACGCGGAGGTCCTGCGCCCGGCGCCGCGTCGGGCCGCGCCCGCGCTTTCCGGGCCGCGCCGGCACTCGCCTCGTTGCCCGCTGTCCCTCCGCCGCCGCGATCACGGGATCCAACGCCGACCCGAGGCCGACCGCGCCCAGGAGCGTGCCCATAGTGCGTGCGAACGTCCGTCGCTTCATGGTTGGGTCCTCTCCTCCGTGTGGTAGGATGCACGGCAGATCCTACGCTCTGGGTCGGGCCGGCTTCAACCGTGATGTGTCGGTGTGGTCGTTCGTTTTAACGTTGTCGAGGTCTCGTGCGTCCAGACAACTGGGTCGAGGCCGCTCGTCGCTGCCCCTCCGCCCCCATGGTTCGCCCCAGCCCGGAGGTTTCCATGACGCGTGCCACCCGGTCCCGGCCGTCGCTCCTTCTCCTGGTCACCCTGATGGCGCCGGCCTGTGCCGATGGCACACTCACGGGATCGTCACCCGACGACACGGCGCCACCGAGCGGGGACCCCCTCGCGGGGATGGTGGCCTTCGAGCTGGAGTGCGCTTCCTGTCACGCGTCAGGCGATGGCGTGGACCTGGCGTTCTTCGACTTCCCCGACACGACGATCGTGCGGCGGGCCGTAGCCCACGTGGACACCTCGACCGCGCTGGACATCGTGGCCCACGTCGCGACCCTGGGGGTGGAAGGCGCGGACCGAGACGTGCGGCTCTTCCAGCCCGGCGGCGAGATCCTGACGTCGGACGTCCGTTTCGCCGAGGAGCTGTTCGGCATGGATGGCTGGCCTGCGGATCTCGGTTCTGACGGACTGCGGGCTATCGACCCCCTCCAGGTCCGCGCCGCCGTCCCCCTCCCCCTGTGGTCCGTGGAGGAAGGCAATACGGACTGGATGCCCGACCTCCCGCTCCCGGACGCCATCCTCGACGCACACGGCTCGTTGCCGCGCGCCCTGGTCGCGGGGTACCGCGCCGCCCCCACGGAGGAGAATCTGGTACTGACGACCCAGGTCCTACGGGGGGCCTCCGTACAGCGGGACAATCCGCTGGCTCCCTGCATCACCAACGAGCCGGAGCGGGCCGACTACGCCCAGTGCTTCGAAATCCAGCGGTGGATCGCCACGTTGAGCGCACAGCACATGATCCGCTTCGGCGACTCCGACCGGATCCACCCTGCGGTCCACGACAACTGGTGGGACGTGGGCATGACGGTGCGCCGCGCGATTGTGAGGGCGGGCATCGACTTCGAGAGCGGGTTCGAGAACTGGGCCTCGTGGATGTACCTGGGCTGGATCTTCGAGCCCTCGAGACACGCGAGCACCTACACCGCGCGAGGGCTTGCCAACGTCGGCCTGGATCGTCACGCGACCTTCGTGGCCCTCCGGAGCCAGGTCGACCGGCCGCCCCGGTCGTTCGCCGTCTACGCGGACCTCACCACCGCGGCCCGTCACGCCCCGCCTCATTGGACCCGTGACGCCGTGGCCTTCGGATACAGGCAGGTGTTGGAACGGCTGGCGGCTGGCGACGTTCCCAGGGATCAGGACCGGGCGGAAGCCCGCGAGCGGATCCTCGCCTCGTTCGCCATCGCGGCGCGCAGGCTGAGCGAGGCCGAGAGGGCCGCGCTGCTGCTGCTTGCCGAGGAGGTTCTGACGGCCTTCGACGCGTCCGGGGCCTGAGCCGCGGGCGTCAAGCCTCCTAGAGCACCCCGGCCAGAGACTCGAGCAGCTCTTCCCATCGCTCCCGGTTGAGGTCGACGGTGTCGTCCGGGAGCCCGTCGTGGACCAGGGTAAGCGTAGACTCCTCGTCGGTTCCGTCGATGTCCACGGTCACGTGGGTCTCCAGGCCGCGGAAACGCGGGCCGTCGGACGTGAGCGTGAAGGTCAGGTGATCAGGAGCATGCACTTCGCGGAACCGGCCCCACCGGCGGTTCCCGTCCGCGCCATCACGCAGAACCAACTCCAGGTGCCCGCCGGGAAACAGGTCCACCCTGACCGACTTGGTGGCTTTGCGGGGACCCCCGAAAACCCACCTCCGAAGGAGCGGCGGGCGCGTCCAAGCCTCGAACACCCTGCGACAGGAGGTGGAGTAGCGGCGGGTGATGGTGATCCGTTGGTCGCTCATCTGGTCTACGCTGGGCGTCCGGCGGCGGGTGAATCCGTTCTGCCAGCAGTCCGCCGGACATTGCGCGTCCTGCAGCGGCCCTGACCCTGTTGTCGGGCCGTTGCGCCGAATCGTCGAGCTTGTACTCGGCGGGAGCGGGGAGACATCTTGGACGCCCCAGGGAGTCCTACGAAGGAGGCGACGATGTTGAAGCGGACGTCGGGCATGCTCACGACTGTGGCCGGGCTACTCTTCGCGGCCGCTTGCGCCGAAGCGGCACCCGACTATGAGACCACCCAGGTGGCCGACGGCATCTACCGATTCCGCTGGCAGCAGCACAACGGCATGTTCGTGGTGACGCCTGCCGGAGTGGTAGCCCTGGATCCCATCTCCGTGGACGCGGCCAACGCGTACGCGAACGAGATCGAGCGCGTGGCGCCGGGGCAGCCTCTCCTGGCCGTCGTGTACAGTCATCACCACGCGGATCACGCCAGCGGCGCCGACGTGCTGCGAAGCCGTCTCGGGAGCGAGGCGTCGATCATCGCGCACGTGAACGCCATCGACGACATCGATCGGCTCGCGGCTCCCGACCTACCGGCGCCCACGGTCACGTTTTCGGATCAGCTCACGTTGCACCATGGCGGTACGGAGCTACAGCTCCGCTACCTGGGGAACAGCCACAGCGACAACATGCTGGTGGCTCTGCTCCCGGCCGCGGGTGTCGCATTCGCCGTGGACTTCGTGGCCCACGACCGGGTCGGTTACCAGGAGCTGCCGGGCTACATCTTCCCGGACTTCTTCGACACGGTGGACAGGCTGGCCGACCTCGACTTCACGACGATCGTCTTCGGCCACGGGCCCAACGGCGACAAGGCGTCCATCGAGCGGCAGGCGGCCTACTATGCTGCCCTGCGGGACGCCGTCGCTGCCGCGGTGGAGGGCGGGATGTCGGAGGACGAAGCGGCGGAGAGCGTACACCTCGACGACTACGCTCATTTCTCTTCCTTTGACGAGTGGTTCTCCGGGAACGTCAGGGGCATGTACCGGTGGCTGGCGAGCCAGTAGCGGGCAAGCAGGGATGACGGGGTGAAGAACCGGACCCGAGCCGGTCTTCTCACGTGCTGCGGGCGGACACCCTCCTCGCCGGGATCGCCGCCCGACCCGAATGGGCCCGACCCGAATAGGCCCGACTCGGCCACGTTGCGGCCGAGATGGACCTGGTCCGCCTGAGATCGGGCCGCCCCAGGTCGTGGGCCTCCGCGGCGGCGGTGCCGCCGTCAGCCGGACCCGGCCGCCACCCGGCCGTCGTCCTTCTCGGCCTCGTCCGGGGCCTCCTCCCAGGTCCACTCCCGGTCCATGACCCAACGCTCGAACCATTCGAGCTGAACGTTGGACAGGAACAGGCGGTGGCGGAGCTCACGCCAGCCGTGCCCCTCCCGCGGAGCCACGTACAGATGCGTGGGCACGTCGTTCGCCTTCAGAGCGCGATACATCTCCACGGACTGAGGCAAAGGCACCCGGGGATCCTCCTGGCCCACCAGGAAGATGGTGGGCGTCGTCACCTCGTGAGCGCTGAACAGCGGACTGTCCGCCATGAACTGCTCGATGGGCGCGTCCTCGCTCCAGGGGTCACCGCCGAACCATGGCGTCCGGTAGATCCGGACGTCGCTCTGGGCGTACATGGATACCCAGTTGGCGGCGCCCGCCCCCGAGGCTGCCGCTTTGAACCGGTCGGTGTGGGTGATGATCTTGTTGGTCATGTGACCCCCGGCCGACCAACCCATCTTGGCCATCCGGTCGCCGTCCACGATGCCCCGCTCGATCAGCGCGTCCACGCCTGCCATCACGTCCAGGTGTGCCTGGTTGAAGTAGTGGCCCACCATGTCCCGGAGGAAGTCGTCACCGTAGCCGGTGCTCCCACGGTAGTTGGGCTTGAGCACTACGTATCCCAGCTCGGCCAGAATGGGGACGAAGCGGCTCGATCGCGGAAAGCCGAAGCGATCGGACGACGCCGGCCCTCCGTGGGTCTGGACGACCAGACCGTAGCGCTCCCCGGGCCGATAGTCCGCCGGCAGGTAGAGGAGGCCCTCGACGTCGACCCCGTCGTCGCCCGTCCACGTGATGGCCTCTTGCGTCGGCAACGCGAACTCGTCCAGGTAGTCGAACGCGTTCGTGACCTGCATCGGCGTTCCACCGTCCGCGTCCAGTACGTGCACCTCACCGGGATCCCCCGCGTGGTTCAGGCCGAACGCGTGGCGGCCCACCCCGGGATGGAACGTCCAGTCCGCGACCCGGTGGTCGCCGCGGGTGAGCTGCTCCGGCGTCCCGCTGGCCCCGTCCACCCGGAAGAGCTCCACCCTCACGCCCGTGTTGGCGGTGAAGTAGATGGCCGATCCGTCAGCGGACCACTCGGCTCCGGTCACCTCGTAGGAAAGGTCCGGCATCCACACGGTGGCCGGTCCCCCGGCGGCCGGCGCCACGAAGACCCGATCGTTGTAGTAGGGATCCCGGTCCCCGTCCGAGCCCGACACCCACAACACACGGTGGTTGTCCGGGGAGAGGCGTGCCCCGTTCTCCGTAACGGCGTTGTCCGTGATCCGGACGGCGTTGGCGCCGGTCGGATCCATCACCCAGACCTCGGCGTCGTCGGAATCGTCCAGGAGCGGGTTCGGGGCCCTGTGGAGAGCGACCCGGGCACCGTCCCGGCTCAAGGCGTAGGAGCGGATGGTGAAGTCGCCGTCCGTGATCCGCTCCCGGTCGCCGCCGTCCACCCGCACGCGCCACAGGTGACGGTGTCGCCAGTCCTCGTCGAACGCGAAGACGTCGTCCTCGGCCTCGTCGCGGCGCTTCTGCTCCGCAGTCTTCTCATCCGTCGCCAGATAGTAGATGTGGACGCCGTCCGGGGACCACTGGATGCTCGCGATGGAGGTCGGATGATCGGTGAGCGGCAGGGCCTCGCCGCCCGCCGTGTTCAGCAGATGGATCTGCCGCACGGTCTCGTTCTCTTCCCCCTCTCCATCGGCTTCGTCCTCCCGCTCGGCCAGGAAGGCGATCCAGGTGCCATCGGGCGACCAGCGAGGGCTGGACTGCCCCTCTCGACCGGCGGTGAGCTGGAGCGGGTCTCCCTCGTCCACGGCGATCCGCCATATGTGGCCGACGGTGCGGTTCAGCTCCCAATCCGCGTCGCTCCGCACGTACAGCACCTGCTCGCCGTCCGGCGAGATCTGCGGGTCCGAGAGGGACGGCACCTCGATCATGTCGACGATGGTCATGGGACGCTGCGCCTGCCCCTGCACAGGAGCGGCGAGGCCCAGCATCGCGCTGAGGAGGAGTGCGGGGAGAATCGGGTTGGGTGAGCGAAGCATCGGTGTTCTCCAGCGATCGGGATCGGCCCGGACACGCGTCGGGCCCGCAGAACGAGTAGAATCTGGCGGACCGATCGGGCCCGCGCGAGATGGCCACGGTGAATCCTGGAGCACGGGATTGCCCGGCGTCCGGCAACCCAGCGGCGTCGAGGTCTTCAGCGGGAGCAAGGGGGAGGCGGGCCAGGCGGGCCCGACACACTCTTCCGACACGGTCATCGCGGATTCCCGGGGCTGACCACTCGCGCTGGACCGAGGCGACCACTAGTGTGGCTCGGCTCGCACAGCTCCCGGTCCAGACCGGCCCCACGTCCCGGCAAACTCCGCTTCGATGACCCGAAACACCGTCCCGCACCATCGTCCGATCCACGCGCCACGGGTTCTCGCGCTCTTCCTCGGACTCACCCAGATCGCCGCACCCGCCTTCGGCCAGGTCTCGGCCGTCGGCGGGTACGAAGCCGACGCACGGCGCTTGATCGAAGCCGCCGCCGGCGACCCCACGGGGTGGCACCGCCTGGCGTACATGGTGGACACGTTCGGTCCCCGCATCAGCGGATCGGTCAACCTGGAGAACGCGCTGGACTGGATCCTCGCGCAGATGGCCGAGGACGGGCTGGACGGGGTCCACGGGCAACCGGTGATGGTCCCCAACTGGGTCCGTGGCGACGAGTCCCTGGAGATGATCCAACCCAGGCCCCGTTCCCTTCCCATGCTCGCGCTGGGCGGCAGCGTCGGCACGCCGCCGGGCGGGATTCGGGGAGAGGTCCTGGTGGTAGGCTCCTTCGAGGAGCTGGAGGCTCGGGCCGACGAGGCCCGGGGCCGCATCGTCCTGTTCGACGTGCCCTTCACGGAGTACGGCGAGACCGTGGTGTACCGGCGGGACGGCGCCTCCGCGGCTGCCCGGGCCGGAGCGATCGCCAGCCTGCTCCGTTCGGTCGGGCCGTTCGGGATTCAGAGCCCCCACACCGGCAGCATGCGCTACGACGAGCACGTCGCGCGGATCCCCCACGCGGCCGTCACCGGTGAGGATGCCTCCATGATGCGGCGGATGCGGGAGCGGGGCCAGCGCATCGAGGTTCATCTCCGGATGGAGGCCCGTACCATGCCCGACGCCCCCTCGAGGAACGTCATGGCTGAGATCCGGGGCGGCGAATACCCCGACGAGGTGGTGGTCCTGGGTGGGCACATCGACTCGTGGGACGTGGGCCAGGGCGCCATGGACGACGGCGGGGGCAGCGTTGCCGCCTGGGAGGCCGTGCGTCTGATGAAAGCACTGGGGCTCCGTCCCCGAAGGACGGTGCGGGTCGTGCTCTGGACGGCGGAAGAGAACGGGCAATCAGGCGCCCGTGCGTATCGCGACTCGCTCGGCGCGGCGGTGGACGATCACGTCCTGGCCATGGAGTCGGATGGCGGGGTCTTCAAGCCGTTGGGATTCGGCTTCACCGGATCCGACGCGGCCTACGATGTCGTCCGGGAGGTGGGCCGGCTCCTTCGCCCCATCGAGGCGGGCGAGGTCACGCGGGGCGGGGGCGGAGCGGACATCCAACCGCTCATGGACGAGGGCGTTCCGGGGATGGGGCTCAGAGTGGAGCCGACCGAGTACTTCTGGTACCACCATACGGACGGAGACACGCTGGACAAGCTGGACCCGGTGGAGTTCGCCGAATGCGTGGCGGCCATGGCCGTGATGGCCTTTGTGGTGGCCGATCTGCCGGAACGCCTCCCGCGCTGATCTGGAGCGATCCGATAACCCTGCCGCGGCGCGGAGCCCCGGCGATGCCGACGATGCGATGGGGCGCAGGGGTGGTGTCCGGGTCGGGGTGATCCGACCGGGCGCGACCCGCGCCACCGAAGGCTCAGTCGGGGCGCGGCGGCCTGCCCTTCCGTGGCGGCCCGGACCGGCCTTCTCCAGGGAAGCGCCGACCCAACCTCTCGCGGCCCTCTTCCTGGAACCGGTCGAACTCGTCTTGCTGCTCTGGGTCGAGCACACCTCGGATCTCCAGGTCCGTCGAGTCCAGGGCCGACCTAAGGCGTTCGCGCATCCCCCTCATCACCTCCTCCGCCGCCTGCTCGCGGGACAGGAAGATCTCCCGGATCTGATCCTGCTGCTCGTCCGAGAGCGCCAGTCGCTCCGTCAGCATGTCCAGGAAGAGCTCACTCCGGCCCCCGTCCGGCCCGCGCATCCCCCCGAAGCGTCCATCCCGCCCGCGGCGAAAACCGGGGCCGCCGTCAGGACCGCCGCGCGCCGGACGGCCGTCGACCCATTCGGGCGACGGGCGCGTCAGCTGCACCACCGCCACCGCGCTGAGGGCCCCCGCCATGAAGACGGCGATCAGCAGCGCCGCCGCCGTGATCCAGCCCTTTGTTCTGGCATTCATTCCAAGCATCTCTCGAGTCCTCCTCCAGCGACCGTGGCGTCAGCGGGTGTCGAGGGCAGTGGCGAGCTCGTCGGCGGACAAGGTGTGCCCTACCTCGAGCCACGCGGCGACCTCCGACGGAACGAGGGCCTCGGCCACGGTATTCAGGCTCGTGCCGTTCTCGACCAGTCCCACGGCCTCGTCCTGGGAGGCGGACAGGATCGCGGCCGAGGCCACGAGCACCAGCGACGCCGCGAGCGCGAACACCGGACGAGCCCACCCCTCCAGGACGTCCAGGGCGCCCCGTTGCCGAGCCCGGCGTGCGAGCTCCGGCTGGGCCGCTTCCAAGATCGCCCCGACCGCGTTCTCCCAGCGGACCGGATCGACGGCCGGATCCAACGGTGACTCCTGTCCGTAGCTGTCCGTCATCACCCTTCTCCCGGATTCAGGTCGTCCAGGAGCTCGCGCAGACGCTTCCTGGCGACGTGCAGATGAAACCGGGATGCGCCCGCGGAAATCCCCAGATGCTCCCCGACCTCCTTGTGCTTCCATCCCTCATAGTCATGCAGCAGCACCACCCGGCGCTGCAGGTCCGTAAGCTCTGCCAACGCTTCGCTCAACCGATGCCGCAGGTGTGTCGTGGCGGCTTCCCGTTCGGGGTCGCTGCGCGATGCCTTCGCTCCCGCATGCTCCAACGGCTGGGCTCGGCGAACCTCCTGATACTCCCGGAAGTTGTGCGCACGGTTCTTCACGATCGTCAGGAGCCAGGCCCTGAAGTGCTCGGGCCGCTTGCAGCTGTCGAGCTTCTGCAAGGCCGTGATGAATGCGTCCTGACATACGTCGTCCGCGTCCTGGGCATGTGAAAGCCGTGACAGGGCCACCCTATGAGCCGACTTGAGGTGCCGACGGACCAGTGCCTCGAAGGCAGACGCATCTCCCGCTCGAGCGGCCTGGACCAACTCGGCGTCGATCGCCGACCCCTTGGGAAAGTCGATGGCCTCGACTGCACCCTCCGGTCCGGGCCGCTCCCGCGGCCCGGGGCTCTGGGCTTCGCCGCTCAGGTCGTCGCCTTTCTCCCGTGCGCCACCCATGCGGGCCAGGTCGTGTGCCGCCTGCGCTGCCAGCTCGTCAGCTCCGCGTCAGAGATCAGCTCTGTTTCCTCCGCCTGGCGGAGCCCGGTCGCCGTGCGAATCGAGCCCGCACCATGAAGACCGTTGGGTCACACGAAACGTTAGGGCCCCACCGGGACAGTGGACCATGGCCTCAGTGCGCAGGCCAGATGGGCCGGCGCCCCGGCCGCGGGTAGCCGCCCGTAGGCCGCCGAGGCTCAGCCCAGCAGCCGCAGCCAGCGGCTGCTGCGGTCCCGGTCGGGATCCACCACGGTAGGGTGCTCGCTCAGCGAGCGGACGTAAGCACGCGGAAGTCCGTGCTCCCGGGCGCCCCTCATCACCATCTCGTGATACCAACCGAACGGTCGCAGTCCGGGGTCAACGTGGGTCTCGAGGGCTTCGTAACAGAACGCCCACGCCGCGCCGCCCTCGGACATGGCGACGCGCACCGAGCGGCGCGCGTACCCCCGCTCGAAGCCGTCCAGGTCGGCGAGCTCCGCCACCTCGATCTCGAAGACGACGCCGTGGACCCGATCCCCCACCGACCCCGTGGCCCGCACGTCGGCCTTGCCGGACCCGTCGACGCCACGCTTGTGAAAGGCCAGCCGGTAGCCCGTCAGGGTGGCGACCCCCCGCGGGGTGGCTGAGGGCGTTCTGTGACGCAGGCGGCGCACGAGCATGTTGGACCCGTAGCAGAAGACCAGGGGCCGGACGCCGGGCGTCACCACCGGTCCTCCCGTCCCTGGGCCGTGAACACCAGGATCCGCTCTTTGACGGGGTCGCCCGTGAGTGCGGACCAACACTGGGCGTACAGGTCGACCTGGCGACGATACGCCTCCGCCCGGCGCGGGAAGTCCGGATCATCGCCCACGTCCGTTTTGTAGTCGGCCACGACCCAGCCGTCCGCTTCCCGGAAGGCCAGATCGATGACGCCTTCTATCATCTCCGGGATCGTGCCGGGTGCCCCTGGGCTTGGGGCAGCGAAGGGGATCTCCGGGTATCGCCGGGATGACCGCATGGCTCGGGCCCAGAGCTCCGACCGTTGCACTCGTGAGACGAGGATCAAAAGCTCCTCCAGCTCCCGCGGCGCGCCGCTTTCGTCGACGGGCCGCTCGTTCTCCACGAGGAGGGAGCGGCACACCTCGCGGAGTGCCGCCGACTCCAGGCCTCGCGCCGCCGCGGCCAGAGCGGCGTGCACCACGGTCCCCCACTCGTATCCTCGTGGCGAGGAGGTAGGAGCCGGGACTCCGGTCGTGGTGAGCGGCCCATCGCCCGTCTCTGATCCGTCAGCGACGGTGGCGGTGCCCGCGGACCCCTCCCCGTCCGCCGCCGCCGACCGTTCGGCGGGCCCTTCGCTTGCGCCTTCCCCACCCAGACGCTTCGCGATCTCCGTGACGGACTCGAACAGATAGGTGGGACCCGCCCGGTGCGCTCGATCCCGCTCCGCTGCCTTCACCCGGTCCTCGAGCTCGGTGGCCGAAGCGCGGAGACCCGGGGCCCCTGAGACTTCTTCGGAGCCGAGGTCCAGACGCTGGGCGTTCTCGTCCAGCCACGCGTCGAACAGATCCCAGGGCGAGCCCGGTCGGTCCTTTCGTCGGGCGACGACCAGCTCGTCCATGGCCCTGGTGGCCGCGACGTAGAGGAGCCGAGCCTCCTCCGCGTCCTCGAATCGGAGCTCTTCCTCCGCCATGCGGTCCCACTGCATCGGCCGGGCGAGGGGCACCGTGGTCCGTCCCCCCCATGGCTGCTCTCGCGATTCCTCCACCACGACCCACCCCTGCCGCTCCTCTTCGTCCCCGGTCTCGACGTGCCAGTTCCGGCCGCGCGGCGTCTTCCTTCCCGGCTCCGCCAGGATCACGACACGCGCCTCCAGTCCCTTGGCCTTGTGGAGGTTCATGACCCGGACCGCGTCGGTTCGCCCCGGCTCCAGGGGCGCCTCGGCGTCGTCCCACTCCAGCGCGGCCCCCAGCGCGTCGAGGGCACCGACCAGGGAGGTGTCACCAGCCGCAGCGTGGGCCCGCACCGCGTCCAGCGCGTAGGCCAATGCCCCTACCCGCACCGATCCCAGGTCGCCGGCCGCCGCATGGGGGAACAGTCCGAGCTCGGCAACCAACCGTTCGATCAGCACGTCCGCCGGCTCGGTCCGGCTCGCGAGCCACCATCGCCGGAGGTCCTGGAACGCCACTTCGACACGGGAGCCAGGCGTCTCGACCGCCCGGGTGAAGTCGAACCACCCGCCGTCGAGGCGGTGGGCCAGCAGCTCCTCGTGGTCGAGGCCGAAGAAGAGCCCCACGAGCACGGCCACCACCAGGACGGGATTCGCCGGATCGACCAGCGCCTCGAGCAGGTGCATCAGGGCCTCCATCTCGTCTTCCAGCCCCACTCCGGCACCGGAGACATCGATGGGCAGCGCCCGGTCCTCCAGAGCCCGAGCGTACAGGTGGAGGTGCTTCTTCTTGCGCGTCAGGATCATGAAGTCGCCCGGGGGCCGCTCTCCCCGATCGACGCGCCGTTTGATCCAGGAGGCCAGGACGTGGGCATCCAGGGCCGCCAGCTCGCCTACGCGTGACGCCTCTACCCAGTACTCGAACACGCCCTCTGCCGGGGGTTTCGGACGAGGCCGAGGAAGGAGCGGGGCAAACGGTGCCTGGTAGGGCGTCTCGTTCTCGGGGAAGCGGTCGGCATCGCGGAAGACCTCGTTCACGATGCGGGCGATCGGCTGGCCGGAGCGGAAGTTGGCGTTGAGGTGCAGCACCTCACCGAACTCGCGAAAGCGGGCCTTCACCTTGTTGTAGAGGGCGATGTCCGCCCGCCGGAACCGGTAGATGCTCTGCTTGGGATCACCGACCACGAACAGCGCACCGGGGCGGGGCTCCGCCCGCCACCAGGACTCGGCGTCGTCGTCGCCCGGGTCCGACGCCAGCAAGAAGACGACCTCGGCCTGGATGGGATCGGTATCCTGGAACTCGTCCACGAGGAGACGACGGTAGCGGCGCCCCAGGTCCCGTCTCGCTCGGGGATTCTCCCTCAGGAGCTGGGCGGTGACCAGAAGCAGGTCCTGGAACGAAAGGCGGCCGGATCGGAGGCGCGCATCCCGGAATTCTCCGGCTGCCGTGATCACGAGCTCGATGGCCGTGGGATACCGCGACGCGTACCAGCGCGCCAGCAGATCCCGGGCAGCGCCGCCCTCGGCGATGAAGGCGTCGAACTCCGCCCGAATGGCCTTGACCTGGGCCTTGACGCGCGAGTCCGTGCTCCAGCGCTTCTGCGTGACCTTGAACTCCTTGCGGCCACAGAGCTCCTCCAGGACGCGATACAGCTCCCGCTCGTCGTCCCAGCCGGCCACCCGCCTCGACCAGCGGAGGCTCCGCAGCCGGATCATGAGCGAATCCCACCCACCGTCGGGCTCCCGACTCGGCAGCAGAGGCAGGGCGCGGTCCAGGAGCTCCTCGAGGCGATGGCGAACCCGGGCGAGCTCGCCGTGGGACGGGGCTTCCACGGCCTGGACGGGGAAAGCGAGATCCAGATTCTCGGCCACGAAATTGAAGGCGTCTTCCAGACGATGGATCTTCAGGCCGATGCGGTCGAGGGCCTCGATGGCCGGGTCGTCTCGGGCGATGGCCCGCTCGAGGTACGTGGCCCAGAAGCGGCGTCGCATGCGGGACGCCTCGAACTCCAGCAGCTCGTCGAAGCCGGGGTCAACGCGGGCTTCGATGGGTCGCTCGCGCAGCAGGTGGGCGCAGAATGCGTGGATGGTGCCGATGAAGGCCTGATCCACATCCTTCAGCGCGGACTCCAGTGCCTGCCGCTCCTCGGGCCCGGAGGCCGTGTCGACGAGCCCCTCCTCCAGGCGATCCTGAAATCGCTCCCGGAGCTCGGCCGCGGCCTTCCTGGTGAAGGTCACCGCCGCGATGCTCCCCACGGCCTCGCCGGACCGCACCAGCGCCACCATCCGGTCCACGAGAGCAGTGGTCTTGCCGGAGCCCGCGCCGGCTTCGACCAGGAAGTTGGTCTCCAGGTCAGTGGTGATCCGGTCCCGGTCCTCTTGATCCGGGAGGCGCTCGACGTCCACGCCCCGCTCCCGCGGCCGCTCGGCCTCTTCGTTCCTTTCACCGAACAACGGAATCACGTCGCCGGCCACAGCCCCTCGCCCTCTTCGTCCCATCGTCGGACGCGCCGCAGCGCAGACAGCTCTTCCAGCTCGTCGCGGTGGGCGTCCGACCACGTCGCGAGCGGGGACGGATTCTCCCGGTCGGCGGGGTGCACGCCGCACAGGCGAGCGAAGTCACAGTAGGTACAGTCCGTGGCGGCGTCCGTGGGCAGGAACCAGCCACGTGCGACCCCGTCCAGCATCGTCCCCACGAGGCGCTCCCCCGTCCGCAGGCGGTCGGGAGGATACGCGAGGCTCTCCCCGAGATTGGCGTGCGTCGGGAAGCTGTACTCCATGCGGGCCACGGGCTCGGCGAGAAGGAGCGCAGCCACACGGGTGTACACCAGGTGCTGCAGCCTCCTGCCCCCGTCATACGTCCCGCTCTTCGTCGAGTACCGCGCCGTGCTGCCCGTCTTGTAGTCGATCACGACCAGGCCCTCGGGAGTCCGGTCCACGCGGTCGATGGCGCCTCGGACGTTGATGGTGCCACCCTTCACCGGGAGGGCCACCGGGTCGGTTCCGGCGAGGCCGAACTTGAGCTCGAGCGCCACCCAATCGTCGAGCCAGGGCGTCACGGCCTCGACGAAGGCCCGGATGTCCAGCTCCAGGTCGTCGAGCTCCTTGAGGCGCACGGCCTCGCTGGGCGCAGGCACCTCCACGAGGGCCTTCTTCGCCTCCTCGGAGAGGATGCGTCGCGCTACGTGCGCCAGCTCCGCGGGTCCCACGCCCTCCCGGCGCGCCGCCGCCAGGGTACGCTCGTAGACCGTGTGGAGCAGCGCACCCTTCTGCAGTGGATCGAGCCACCGATCCGGGTCGAGCTCCGGGTCATCCGGCGGCCGGAGGCCCAGTACGTATCGGTAGAGATACCGGCGCGGACAGCGGCCCAGCGTCTCCAGTGCGCTGGCGGACACCACCCGTTCGGGGTTGCGCCGGGGGTCCAGGGCATCGGGGCGTGGCGTGACCCGGCCGTGGAAGGGTGTTGCGACGGGTCCGGGAAGCGCGGCCCGCGCGCGCAAGCCGGCGTCCAACCGGGGGAAAGCCTCCCGGACGGTGGGCGTACCTGCCAGGAGGCGCCCGTGGGAGGCGAGGGCCGACAACCAGACGTCCCGGGCGTCGAGATGGTGGCGCCGCGGAACGACGCCCACCGCGGTTCCCAGGTGCCGGTGCAGCGCCTTGAAGCCCGCGGAGGCCTGGCCGCTGGCGATGCGGTGGGCCTGGAGGATCTCGGTGGACGGGGGTGCAGCCCGGGCCTCCGACGGGTCCCACGCGCAGTAGCTGAGGCACACTCGGCCACGCAAGCGCGCCAGCAGGGCCGCCAGCGAGAACGAGCGCTCGGCGACCCGGTCACGGCTTCGCGGCAGTTGATCGCCGAGCGCGTACCGCTCGGCGTCCAGGAGCAAGGGGTCCTGGTTCCCCTGTCCCGGAACGCGGCCCGCGTCCAGGCCGACCAGGAAGGTGGCCGCGCGGCCCGAATAGCCACCGTGCTCGAAGTCGCTCAGGTACAGGTGGCCTCCGGCAGAGCTCCACGGAGCCCGGCCCTCGGCCCGTGGCGCCGGCACCCGGAAGTCCAGGTGGCCCAGGAGGGTCGCCGCCGCTGCCCGGTAGTCGGTTCGCCGATCCAGCGTCTCCCGGACGCGGTCGAGACGGCGCATGAGCCGCTCTGCGGCCGTTCGATCGACGGCATCCGTCACGGGCACCCGGTCCAGGAAGGCCCTGAGCCCGCGGGCCAGCTGAGCCGGAGACACCTTCTCCGGGGCGGTGTCGAGGCGGCCCGGAACGGTCGGCGTCCTCCGCAGCACCGGCTCCACGATCGCCTTGATCGCTCGGAGCTCGAGACGTGTGCGTTCCTTTCGCTTCTCCAGGCCTTCCTCCGTCTCGTGCCGACCACAGGACATCTGCTCCACGGACGAGAGGCGTTGGTCGATCCGGTCCAGGTAGCGAGCCCTTCCCCACCCGATCCGCAGATCCCGGAAGCGACGGGCGAGCCGGGAGGGAAGGATCCGGTCCCAGGGCCGAGGCGGCGTGAGGTCGCCGGCCTCCAGGAGCGAACGGATGACCTCGGCGTGGAATCCGCTGTCCAGCCAGCGGAAGAACGCCGTGACCGCTCGTCCCGGGCGAGTTCGCTGAACCGGCAAGCCTGCGGCGAAGCTCACGGGAACGTCGAGGAGCCGAGACAGGGTGTGCATCGCCGATCCGTACACGCTGGCGTCCGCGGCGACGATCTCCACTTGATCCCAGGAGAACCCGGCGTCCGCGGCCCGGCGCAGCACCTCTCGCAACTCGTCGCCGATGCTGGCGGCAGAAAACACCTCGACCCCCCCGGCACCCGGCTCGGCCAGCTCCCCCGGGGCGTGGAGGTCGGACAGGGGGCTGCCTACCGGACCTTCCGCCCACACGAAGGCCGGCGGACGCTCGAGGCCGCGGACCGGATCGGTCTCCAGCACCGCGGCGCCACCTGCGATCAGGGCCCGTACGATGCGGCCGGGAAGCCCGCGAAGACCGAGGCCGGGGAGGAGGAACACGCTTCGGCCGCCGAGCAGCTCCCCGATCGAGTCCGGGGGCGCTCCCTCGAGCAGCTCGGCCGCCCGCGCCAACACGCCGGCCTCGTCGGTAGCACCACCATCCTGGAGCAACGCCTCGTAGCGGGCCTCGATGGCCGCGAGGACGCGCTGCTTGCCACCGTCCTCGAACCGCGCGGCCTGGACCCGGTCCGCCGTCACGCCGGCGATGCGCAGGCTGAGCACCGAGCTGCTGAGCGCGGCCCGGAAGCCGACGCCTTCCGCCAGCTCGGAGAGGGGGCCCCGACCCGCTCCGAGCAGCACGCGGTCGATGGCTCCATCGAGAAGGGCCTGCCGGTCGAACTCGTCCAGCACCTCGCGGCCCTCGCCGGCCAACGACGGCCCGGCGAGCTCTACGGCCAAAGGCAGCACGGTCCCCACTTCGAACCCGAGCCAGGCCCCCTCGTGAAGCGCGAGTTGACGAAGTAGCTCCCGAGCCTGGCCGCGCGTCCGAGCCAGGAGGAGCTTCCGGTCCCAAGGGTGGGCCCGCGCTGCTGCAGCCAGGCTCTCGACCAGTCGACAGGGGCCCGGCGGAGGCGTGTCCGTCTCCCCTCTGGCGGGCGACGCCCGCGGTTCCGGCGCGTCGGACCGGTCGGCCTCGGTGGGCGGCGTGTCGAAGTCGAAGCCGAGCTGCTCGGTCATCCCGGCGTTCCGGGCCCATAGAGCTCGTCGATAAACCGTCGAGCCTCGGTGGGGGACAGTCCGGCCAGAGCCTGGTTCCGGTATCCCGAGCGGCCGGTGACCTCCTGGATCACCTCGACGCCAGGCGGGAGCGGAGGGGTCGGGGCGTCTTCCCGGTCGAGCTCGATCTCGAGCAGGACGAGACCTTCCAGCTTCCCGCTGAAGACGTCCAACTCCCAGGGTCCCAGGAGATAGCGGGTCTTCTCCAGCCGCCGATCTCCCGCAACGACCATGAGGGTGCGACCCGCCTCGGCGTCTACGGAGACCTCGACCTCTTCACGGACCAACCCCTGTCCGGCTTTGACACCGAGAATCCAGTCGTCGTTGCGCAGTCGGACGCGGACCGCGGGATCGTCGGTCGTCAGATAGCCCTGACGGATGCGCACCGCTTCGCGAGCTCCGCCCAGCGCCTCCGGCGCCACGGGTCGGCAGAGGAACTGACGCTCGATCTCCTTCAAGAGTAGCCGGACTCCGGGTGGTGCGTGGGTGCCGCCCTGAGACCTGGGGGCACGGAGATAATAAGGCGGCGGTTGCCCGGGACAACCGGGGTGGCATCCCCGACGACGGGAGCGACCCAGACGGGGGGCTGCTCCGGCGAGCGCTACATGGCGGGCTGCGGCGGCATGGTCAAGAGCGAGGCGTAGAGGTCGATGCCGTACCAGAGGTTGCGGATGCGCAGGTTCTCGTCGGGCGCGTGTTGGTTGTCATCGTGATTGGCGATGGGCACGATCATGAGCGGCTTTCCCAGAAGGTCCGTGAACAAGTACAGGGGCAACGATCCGCCCAGGGCCGGGGCGAGCACCAGATCGCCGTCCGACGCCTCGCGCGCCGCGCTGATCACCTGCTGGACGAGGGGCAGGTCCATGGCCGATCGGGCCGCCGGGTATCCGCCGCCGCGGGTCACCTTGGCGATCTTGGGGTGGGCGAGGCGGGTCTCCATGTCCGGATCCTCTCGGACGATGTAGTACCCCTGTGCCTCGATGTGCGCTTCCACCAGGTCCTGCATGTGCTGCGGGTCGTTGCCCTTGACCAAGCGGATCCCCAGGGACGCGGTGGCGGTGGCGGGGATCACGTTGCGGGCCAGGGCACCCGTGTTCCCGCTCGAGAGCCCGCGGACTGTCAGGGACGGCAATAGCAGCCGCTCGGGGAGTGTCTCGCCGCCGCCCTCGGTGCGGGTGAGCCCCAGCTCTCTCTTGAGCTCGGCGTCATAGTCGGGCATCGCCTCCAACGCCGCCCTCTCTGCCCGGCCGATGGGCTCCACGGTGTCGTAGAAGCCGTCGACCAGCACGCTGCCATCCTCGTCCTTCATGGTGGCCAGCAGGCTCGCCAGCATCTGGCCCGGCACGGGCGCCCAGTTCCCGTAGTGCCCCGAGTGCAAGGGACGCACGGGCCCGTATACGGTCACTTCCATGCCGGTGACGCCCCGGACGCCGAACGTCAGCATGGGGCTGCCGCTCTGGTGCACGGGACCGTCGAAGAAGAGCCACAGGTCGATGTCGTCGAGAAGCTCCCGGTAGGTGCTGAGGTATTCCTCCAGGCGTGGCGATCCCGCCTCTTCCTCGCCCTCGAAGAAGAACTTGAAGTTGGAGGTGGGCTGGACGCCTCCCTCCTGAAACGACGCGAGCACGGGAAGTAACGCACCCAATGGCGCCTTGTCGTCGCCTGCCGACCGGGCGTACAGCATCCACTCCGGGTCGATGACCTCACCCTCGTCGGGAAACGGCCTGGGCTCGCCGCCTGCGGTCATGGCGCGGGTGTAGAGCACGGGCTCCCACGGACCGTGCGTCCAGTTGGCGGGATCGGCGGGCTGTCCGTCGTAGTGCACGTAGATCCCCAAGGTGCGGGTCGCGCTCGGAACCAGCAGCTCGCCGTAGACGACCGGTGGTGCGCCGGGGACCTTCAGCGTACGAGCCTCCACGCCGACCTGCGTCAGGCGCTCCACGATGTAGTCGGCGTTCCGGTGAACTCCCGCCGAGTCCGACGCCACGTTGGGGATCGACAGCAGCTCGGCGTAGTCGGTCAGGATCCGGTGGCCGTTGGCTTCCCGGTAGGCCCGGGCCACGTCCGGGCCGCTCTGCCCGGCCGCGGGCGGCGCGAGCGTGAGGGCCACGGTGAGCAGAGCGAGGGCGACGGCTCTGGGATGTCCTCGGTCGATCATGATCTCTCTCGGCTTCGGTCCGGACGCGCTGCCGCGGTTACGGCGAGTCAACGAAGGGTGCCGAAGATATGGCGACGATGCCTCTGCGGGCTACGGAGGGTCGGTAACCACCGGCGAATGAGGATCCTCCTCCGGCTCGACGCGCCTCGACCGCCTGCGGGACACGTCAGGTGGGCCGGTTGGCTGGTCCGGATGGAGGCGGGGCGGGTGGAGCGCGAGCGCCGGGGCGGGTGGAGCGCGAGCGCCGGGGCGGGCGCACCTCGGGCGACGGCGCGGACGAAGCCGGGTGACGCCGGTGGATGTCGGGATCAGG
>JBDHHQ010000011.1:0-86111 GCA_039589315.1 Gemmatimonadota bacterium | reverse complement strand
GTGTCCTCCTGGGTGGTTCACTGCACGGGACTGCCGCGTACGAGTCCTGCCGCTGGATGTTGAGTGACACGGGTGGGCGCCGAGGTTCCCGCGGACTTGCAGAGGCCCCCGTGGCCGGGCCCTGGCCGTGCCGGCCGACCGTTTCTCGTGGCGTGTGATAGCGGTCCACACAGGGCGTTGACGATCGGACGACTGGTGCGCCGCCCGCTGGCGGCCCGCAGCCGACAGGCGCCACGACCGCCGGACGCCCTTTCGGGGCCGAGCTCGTCAGCGCGCCACCTCCGCCGGCACGGACACCCGGATCAGTCCCCGGAAATCGCCTTCGGCGTAGCCCAAGGCCTCGTCGTCCGGGTACCGCTCGGCCAAGATCTCCTGAACCGCGGGAGAGATCTGCTCGGGGCTGCCGTGGCACTGGACGCAGAAGTCGGCCACGAACAGCGGCTTGTAGTACCGGGATCCGCCCACTCCGTCCGCCTGCACCCACTCCTGGGGGAGGGAGTCACCCTGCTCCGACAGCTCCTGGAAATACCGGAGCGCAGCGGCCTCGAGAGCGTCGGGAGCGTTCTGCGGATTGCGGTTCCGGAACGACACCCGCTTGAGCTCCATCCCCGGGCTCAGGTCGTGGGCAATCTGTTCGGTGAGTCGGAGAGCCTCCGTTGAGCAGACCTCCACGGCTCTTTCGGGACCCTGCTCCTCCAGCGCCCGCGTCAGCTCCGTAACGAGGCCGGTTGCCAGGGCCGCCGCGGCAGGCCTCCCGACGGCCACTGCACGAGCGCGCTCCTCCTCCGACAGGCGCTCCCCGACTCCTCTGTCGACGCGGCAGCCCGGTGTCGCCGCCAGGAACGCTCCCAGACCCAGGAACAGGCCGATCCGGAGCCGTGGCGACCGCTTACGGCCCCCCATCGCTCGACCGCTCCCAGGCCGGCCGGGGGTCCTGCTCGGGATCGTACATCTCCCAGACCCAGGTCATGACCGCCCGCAGGTCCTCCTCCGGCAGCGGCAGGGGCGCCATCGTGCCGAAGCGTTCGAACGCCTCCTCGCTCAGCTTCGAGTTGGCGGGATCCGGGCTCTGGATGTAGGCCACCATCCAAGCCACGGCCTCGTCGCGCTCGGCGAACTGGTCGTGGTAGTGTCCGGAGATCCCCATCATGGGTGGAGCCAGATTGGGGGGCGGCTGCAGCGTGTGGCACGCCGTGCAGACCTGGTTGAAGAGGGTCTCACCCCGGACGAGCAGCTCGGCCTCTCCGCCCCCGACGGCCCCGGAGGATACGGCGGTGGAGACCGGAGCCGCCTCGCGGGCCGCTTCGACGGCCGCCTCGGCCCCTGCAGCGTCAGGGCCTTTCTCTCCGCCACACGCCGCCAACAGCAGAGCGGCGATTGGCGCCGTGGAGCTGAATGTCCGCCTGATCATGATTCTCATCTTCGGGCTCTTTCTCGCATGCAATGCGGTTCTCTCGCGTTCGCTTCGATCAGTCGCCGTTCTCGGCCTCTGATTGTCCTCGGGACCGATGGGGCGCCCGGCTCCCGCGACGAGAGCCGAGGTTCGCCCTCATCTCTCCTTTCCCACCTAGCGGCACCGCTCGAAGGCCGGCAGATGGCTGTTGAGCGACGCTGCCCGGACGTTCTCGAACACGCGCCGCACGTCGGCTGGGAGGTCGCCCTTCAGCAGCTCGTCGTAGAGGGCGATGTTGGCGAGCTCTGCGTCGACACCTGCCGCGCAGGCCTGAGCCAGGGTGGCGAATCCAGGTACGTTGTCGCCGCTCCAGTCGCTGACGGGCACGACCCATCCGCGGTTTTCGAACAGCCCCCCGATGGACGTCAGTGGCGCACCTCGGCCACTACGATATTGAGGAACGGAAGCACGTCTCCGAAGTCGTTCAGGACCTTCAGATAGACCTCTTCGGCGTGGTATTCGTCCTGGATGGCGGCCGTCATGACGACGGCGAGCTCTCGATCCGTCACGACCGCGTTGGTGGGGCCCTCGTCGCTCCCGCACGCCTGTGCGGCGAAGATGGCGATCGCCAGGGTGATCGCGCTGCCCTCCCCAAGTCGTCCCTTCCGCTTCATGGCATTCTGCCTTTCTCCCGAAGCCCGTGATCCATGGGGCTGCTGGGCTTCTGTCACTCCATCCCTTTGGTGCCACGCAGGCCTAGGGAGGTTCCTGATGCGGAGGGCCTCGTGCAAGCCACGCAGGAGACACGAGCGGAGTGCTCCCCGAGGCCTGGCCGATCATCGACGGGAGTGCCAGCTTTCGGAGTCCCTACGCCCCCGTGAGAGCGTCCCGAGACCATCCCGACGGCATCGTGAGCGACACGACAGAGCTGACACAGCAGCCGGCCGAGAAGGCGATTTCCGTGCTACTCGAGAAGCACGGAGACCAGATCTATGGGCTGGGCTTGCGCCTGTGCGCCGACCCCGAGAGAGCCGAGGACCTGGTGCAGGAGACCTTCGTGCGGGCCTTGAAGAGCTGGGACGGGTTCGACGGGCGGTCCAAGCCGTCCACGTGGCTCTACACGATCGCGTCCCGGGCCTGTCAGCGGTTGGAGAGGCGTCGAGCCGGGGAGCCCCGGCACATGAAGCCGCTGGAACAGCTCCTGCCCTCGGGCGAGACCACCGTCGTGGACATTCCGGCCGACGGGGATACGCCGCTGGAATGGACGCAGCGCAGCGAAGTCATCGCCGCCGTGCGCCGGGCCATCGACACGCTGCCTTTGGACTTCCGCCTACCAGTGGTCCTGAAGGAGATGGAAGACGTGTCCATCGACGAGGTGGCGGCCGTTCTCGGCGTGAAGCCAGCCACGGTGAAGACGCGCCTGCACCGGGCCCGACTGCTCATGAGGAAGGAGCTGACGCGGCCCCTGCCCCAACGACCGAGCCATCAGGCCGGTCCGCCGAGCGAGGGCTGCCTGGACCTGCTCTGGGCCAAGCAGGAGGCCATGGACCGGGGAGTGGAGTTCCCCATCCCGCCCGAGCACCTGTGCGAGCGCTGCCAATCGACGTTCGCAACGCTGGACCTGGCGTCCGACGTGTGTCACGCGCTGGGCGACGTGGAGTTGCCCGAGGAGGTGCGCGCGGCGATCCGCGAGCGGATGACCGGGTAGGCGCACCCTCGCTCAGCTACGTACCCGACCCGAACACCGTGCGCAGGTTCTCTGCGTTGGCACCCATGACCGTCAGGTAGTCCCCTTCTTCCGGCCTGTTGCCGGCTGGATCGTACACGACGCTCTCGACCCCCATCTCCCGGAGCCGGTCCCGCACCCCCGGCTGCGGCTCTCCCTCCCACAGCATCCACTCGGCCGGGTGCTCGGACAGGATGTCGGCCAACTGTCGCCACCCCGCGACGTCCGGCATCTCGCCTGGCTCGAAGTGCACGCTCCGCAGGTTCAGCCCGTACCGTCCCGCGAGGTACTGATAGACCGGATGGGAGGCCATGATGGGCTGCTCCCCCGCATTCGCGGTGAGCTGCGCTTGCTGCGCGTCCAGGGCCGTGAGGTCGGCCTCCAGTGCCTCGAGCCCCTCGTCGAAAGCCGTCCGGTTCTCGGGCCAGTGGTCGACCAAGGCGGCGTGGACGGCCCGGGCCTGCTCCAGCGCCAACGTCGGATCGAGCCACGTCGTGAAGGCGGTCGCCTCGTGGGAGTGCTCGCCCTCGGGTCCGTGGCTGTGGGTCACCGCCTCGTCCACGGTGAGGTACCGATCGGCGAAGCCGGCGGACGTGTCCACCAGCTTGCCCTCCGGCAGGCTGACCCGGCTCACCCAGCCGGCGTAGCCGGCGCCGTTCAGGAGAATCAGGTCAGCTGCCTGGAAGGCGGTGACGATCTCGGGTCCCGGAGACCACATGGCCGGGTCCAGGTCGTCGGGCGCGGGAAACTCGACCTGCACCCGCCCGTTCCCCACCCGCTCGGCCATGTACGCCAGCGGGTAGTTGACCACGTAGACGACGGGAACCGTCGCACTCGGATCCTCCGCCGACACAGTAGCGGCCGAGCTCCCGGGCGCCGCCTCCTCTGCTCCCCCGCACGCGACGCCCAACAAGACGACTCCCGCCCAGCATCCCTGCACACGCATCGTGAGCTCCTCCCGCTCAGAGGCCGATGAGCGCCCGGATCGCCGCGGAGGCGAACCGGCTCGTCAACATCGTCAGGACTCCGGCCGACACCACACCGATGATCAGCACCGCCAGGATCTCGGAACCCATGATCAGCCCGACCGAGGCACGGGATCCGCCGATCTTGAATAGCGTCTGCCGTTCCCGGGCTCGCAACCGGAGGGACAACAGAAAGACCAGGATCACGGATGCCAGGGTCGCCCCTCCCACGATCACGGCGCCCGCAACCACGAACTTCTGCACGGTGAGGATGGTCCCGAGCAGCTCGTCCATGACCTCCCGGGGCCTGACGATCTGGACCGCTTGCTCGTCCGATTGATAGCGGCCCTGCAACAGGGCGGAGGCACGTTCGTCCGGAGGCACCACGACCACGGCGGTCAGCGGATAGTCCGAAAGGTCCCCGTGGAAGTGGAAGCTGTCGATATTGCCCTCGGTGACCTCGTTGAACTGCTGTACCGAGGCGTTGGCCACGACCTCGTTCCCCTCCCGCGACAACACCTGACCGACGGCCTCCGGCTGACTCAGGTCCTGGTGGCCGTGCCCCAGGCCGGCGATCACCCACGCCGTCTTCAGATCCACGAAGATGGCGTCGTCGTCGGGGCTGTCACTGAACCCCAGGACCCCTGCCACACGCATGCGCAGGGGGTACACCCCGGCGAGGTCGAACACGCTTTCGGGAGACGAGATGACGTAATCGCCTGGCCCCACGCCCAACGCCGCCGCCACCCGGGCGCCCACCAGGCACTCCCCCAGCATGGCCAGCGAACGTCCCTGCTCGACGCGAAGCTCGCGGAACGCCAGGTACTCGAGGGACGACCCCACGATGGGGTAGCCGCGGGCGTTGAACCGCGTGTACAAGGGGATCGGCAGGGCCAGGCCCGATTCCCGGATCTCGGCGACCGCCGCGTACCGGGTCTGCGCCGGCACGTCCGAGCCGAAGTAGAGCGAGTTGAGCACCAGCTCGAGCGGGCTTCCCCGGGCTCCGACGAGCAAAGGAGTGGCGTCGGCCCGGGCGGTGAGCTGCTCGGAGCTCTGGTCGACGAGGACGCGGAGGCCTACGGGCAGGTAGACGATGAGCGTGACCGCCGTCACCAGGATCGCGGTCTTCAGGCGGTGATACGCCAGATAGCGCCAGGCGAGATAGAAGGACTGCATCAGGGCCCGCGGTCCTGATCCGGCCGCGCGACGCGTCCAGACGGAAGTCTCTCCGAGGCCTCGCTCGGACCGGTGGTCCGCGCGTCCTCGTCCTGGCCCGTTGGCGACGGGACCGCCTCGAAGCTCTTGAAGTCCACCACCCGCTCGAACCGGGGCAGGAGCTCGTGGTCGTGGGTGACCGCCACAAGGGTCGTGCCGGTCGCCTCGACCTGCTGGAATAGGATGTCCAGCACCCGGTCCTTGTTCAGGGGGTCCAGGTTGCCCGTGGGCTCGTCGGCCAGGAGCAGCCCCGGCTGGGGTAGCAGCGCCCGGCAGACGGCCACCCGCTGGCGCTCACCCTGGGAGAGCCGGTGGGGATTGCGCGACAGCTTGTCCTGGATGCCCACCTGGGACGCGAGCTCAACCGCCCGCTCGCGAACCTCACGGTCGAGGCGCAACGACGGGTTGATCCTGAAGGGCAGCAGGATGTTGTCCTGGACGGTCAGGTACTCGAGCAGCTCGAACTCCTGGAACACCAGACCCACGTTCGAGATGCGAAAGCTCCGCCGTGCCGAGTCCGAGAGACCGGTGACCTCTACGCCATGGGTCCGAATGCTGCCGGCCGCGGGCACGGAGATCCCGGCGATCAGGTTCAGCAGCGTGGTCTTCCCCGATCCGCTCGGCCCGATGAAGGCGGTGTTCTCGCCCTCCGGGACGTTCAGCGCCGGCACGCGTAGTCGGAAGTCGCCTTCGCCGTAGGCGAACTCGAGGCCCTCGACCTGGATCACGGCGTCGCCCCGGCTGCCGTGAGCCGGGTGGGCTCGGGGATCGCCACCGGGCCGACGGCTCGAGAGGCCCGCGCTACGGCTGTGTGCCCTGCCTCCCGCCGCAGCCCGATCGGACGGTGGACTCCGGGGCCCTGGAGCCCTGGCCGCTGGCGAGACACGTCAGACCGTGGACCCGGGAAGCCGGGACTCTTCCAGGATCTCCAGCGAGGTGATCTTCCACACGCCGTCGATCTCCTCGACCGTGAACTCCGCCACGTACTGGTTTATGCGCCGGTGGATGTGACCCCAGTGCCCGACGGATCCGGCCACGTTCCAGGTGGCCCGGGAGACGAAACCCCCGCCAAACCGGTCGTACGTGGCGTCCAGCACGTCGACCTCCTTGACCTTGGCCCGGGCCCCGCCCTGGTTCTCGAGCTCCAGGCTGCGCCGTGTCTCCAGGTAGATGTCCGTGAGCAGATCTCCGGCGGCGCTGTTGGCGAGCATGTCGTAGATCCGCTCCTCTTCCCGGAAGTCGAAGGAGCGGTACACGTTCAACAGAATGCCCGACAACACCTTGGCCGTCTCGTCCTCGGTCAGGCGCGTCGTGCCCAGCCCTCGGGGCAGCAGAACCGCCGCCAGCCCGAAGGTCACCACAGCGCCGGCGACCGCCCAGGTGGGCACCGGGCCTTGGCGCACGGCCGCGACGCCGTACCGCAGGGTAAGGTAGGTGAAGGCCAGTGCTGCCACGCCGCCGAGGACGAGCCACAGCAAGGCTCCCCTCGGTGGCTGCTCGACCTCCACGAGGCCCGGGATCGTGGGGTTGGTCAGGAAGTTCCGCCAGCGAAGCACGTCGTCGCCGGGGCTCAGGTAGTAGGGCAATCCCCCAGCTTCGTCCGTGGCCGCCGCGGGTACTCGGGGCATCCGGTCACTGAACAGCTCCCAGCGCATGGCTACTTCGTCAGGAAGTCCATCCACCGGATAGACCCAGATCACACCGAGTGTCGCGGAGACCAGGTCCACGTCCCGGGGCGGATCGATGACACCGCTGGTCCGCAGGTTCCGGTAGATGAAGTGGATCCGGTCCAGTTGTCCGGCCCGTTCCTCTCCGTCGATGGTCACTGGGTTCCGCTCCGCCAGGAACTCGACGACCCGCTGCTTCAAGTCCTCCTGGTCCTCGACCCGCAGCGTGTCCATGCCCCCGAGGCCCAGATCGGCCCACTCCTGGAGGTCCCTGGGTCTCAGCACGATCTCCTTCCGCACCTCGTACGGCTCGATGTAGAGGAAGGCCGAGATGGGGGCGTCGTACTGGCGCCAGAGGTTCCGGTTACGGAACCGGGAGAACCAGGGATCCTCCCAGTCCAGGTCGAGAGTCTCTCGCACGCCCAGGTAGCGGAAGTCGTTCACGGGCAGGCTCCGGTGGTAGACGACGAAGCCTAGATCGGCCAACTCTCCCTCACCCTCGACGCCGGGGGGCGTGAAGCTCAGCGCCGGGGGCCGTCCGCTGGTGCCGTAGACGAGCCGCGCGAAGACCACCCGCTCGGCTTCGTCCGGGGGCACCGGGAGGGGCTCCCCCGTGATCTCGTCCCTTCGGATCCGGTTGCGGATCTCGAGGGCCGTCAGCCGCCCGACGAGGGGAGCCTCGCCGATCTCCCGAATCACCAGGTCCTCCGTGAAGAAGGTCGCCAGGCGGTCCGCCCAGTCGCGGGGTGCGAAGCCCAGACGCTCATGGACCTCGTCGGGCATGAGGTTCCGGAACGCCGGCATCTGGTCCGCGCCGATCTCCAGATCGACGATCACCGAATCGGGCTCGACGGAGATCTCGGCGATGGTCGACGCCAGCATGGCCCGCGTGACCACGATGGCGTCGGAGTGAAGGGACGACGGGATGAACGCGGCGGCGACGCCGAGGCCGGCGACGAAAAAGCCGCGCCACCAACGCGCGGCTCTGAGAATCCACGTGAGGCGCATGCGGGATCTTACCCGAAGTCGTCGCGGACGGGCAACGGGCGGAACCGGGTCCGCCCGCCGGGTCGACTGTGGACGGGGCCGGGGGGCCCTTCGGACAACAGGATCCGCCGGTCCGGACGAAAGAACCGCCCGGGAGCCCACGGCCCCCGGGCGGTCGAACGAATTGCAGGTCGGCCCGCTCAGCGACCCAGCCGGAAGTTCGTTCCGTACTGGGCGTTGATCCGGTCGTAGATCGCCTGATCAACGTCGGCCGCCTCAGGTAGACGCCGAGAGTTGATCTCGTCCGACACGAACACCATCCCGGCCTGGTCGATGTCGGGTTTCGGGTAGGCAGCTGGCGGCGGCCAGACGTCCGGGTTGAAATGGACCTCCCGAACCTCGAGGGCGTCTCGGGTCACGTTCCAGACCATGTAGTCGGTGGCCATGGTGAGCGGCCCGTCGTAGGTGCTCCGGATCCCCAGACCGATCCTTTCCCGGGTGTCGAAGTCATTGAAGAAATGGTAGGCCACCGCCATGCGCGGCTGCACCAGACTCATGACTTTGCCGAACGACTCGGGCGACGTGTGGATGTTCACTCCGATCTCCAGGGCCAGCCCGGGTGGGAACTTGAACTTCCGGATGTAGTCTTCCACCGCCATCATGGCCTCGTGGACCACAAGATCGGCGCCCTGGGCGTACTCGACGAACCACTGATTGGGATACGTGTCGCCGCCGAACACGAAGCTCAGGCCGTTCCATTCGAGGCGGTAGCTGACCGACCCGTCAATCCCGTGGATGGCGGGCCAGGCGCGAATGGTGACGCCGTTCTCCTGGTAGACGACGTGGTTCTCACCCTTGTAGTCGAACTCCGTGATCTGGAGCTCACCGCCACTGGCTGGCAGGCGGCCCCGCCGATTGGTGATGTCCCAATTGAGCGCTTCCCGCCAACGGTTCAGGGCGTAGTCCGTCCCCAGGTCCGGCGCGGAACCGCTGGGCCCCCAGACGCGGAGTGGCACCGTGCGACCGGCCACCCATCCACCGATGTAGTAAGCGGCGAAGTCGCCGAAGTGGTCGGTGTGCAGGTGGCTGAGGAAGATCTTGTCCAGGAAGTCGTAGGGGATCTCCATGCTGGCGATGCGGACGTGCGACCCCGTGCCGGAGTCGAAGATGAACTTGTCGCCGTTCCCCAACTCCACCAGGAAGCACGCCGCGGCCTGGGACTCGCGGCCCGTCGGCATGCCGGTGCCGCACGAGATGACCCGCATCTCGTCCGGGCCCAGCTCCTCCGAGTTGGGGAAGTAGGCCTCCCGGGCCACACGAACCCCGGTCGGGCTGATGAGGGGCTCTTGGGATTGGGCCGCCGCTACGGCGACCAGGGGCGAGTCGGCGCCCCGCCGCTCGTCGGCGCGTCCCACCGTGTAGGACCCGACCGCCAGGATGGCGAGCACCAGGACGACGAAGAATCCGCGAACGAGGGCCTTCGAGCTCATGGGGGCGTCTCCCTTCCCGGACCCAGGTGATCGGTCCGAGCCGTGCGTCGCATCGAGGTCAAGGGCTCCCGAGCCCGATCCGGCGCGATCAACAAGAGCGGGAGGGGCGACCGCGCCGGGGTCTGGCGCGCCCGCCCCACCACAAGCACCATACCACCCTCGAGCAGCCTCGGCTATCAGGAAAGTGACACGGCTAAAGGGGGATGAGCGGCCGATCCGTGCCGCGCCAGACCATGAGCGTGCGACCGTCGTCCGGGCCGGAACTTCCCCGCCCCTCCAGGGCCGGCGCCCCGATCCCATCATCCGTTCTCCTGACCCTCGCCCTCGCCTCGGCGAGCGTCGCCGTCCTCCCGACCCCAGCTAAGTCACAAACCGCCGACCGACCCAAGGTCGGAGTCGTCCTGGGAGGTGGGGGAGCCCGCGGCGGCGCCCACATCGGCGTGCTGCGGGTCCTCGAGGAACTCCGGGTACCTGTGGACTACGTCGCCGGGACCTCCATGGGCGCCATCATCGGCGGGGCGTACGCCTCGGGCATGTCCCTCGACGAGATCGAAGAGCTCCTGGGCGAGATCAACTGGAACGAGCTGTTCCGAGGCGCTCCGCCCCGACGGGACCTGACGTTCCGGAGAAAGCAGGACAGCCGCAGCTCTCTCATGGACATCGAAATCGGGTTCGACGGAGAGAGCTTCCGGTTGCCCGCAAGCTTGATCGGCGGACACGGCCTCAACCTGCTCGTCAAGGCCGTGACGCTGCCCGTGGCCGAGGTCCGGGACTTCGATCGACTACCTGTCCCCTTCCGGAGCATCGCGGCCGACTTGGTCACGGGCGACCTCGTCGTGCTGAGCGAAGGCAGGCTGTCCCGGGCGATCCTGGCTTCCATGGCCATGCCCGGGGCATTCGAGCCCATCGAGATAGACGGACGGCTGTTGGTCGACGGCGGGATACTGCGCAACATCCCTGTGGACGTGGTGCGGGAGATGGGGGCCGATGTCGTGATCGCAATCGACGTGGGCTCTCCACTCGCGCCGCGGGAGAACTTGCGGAGCGCCCCGGGCGTCGCGTTGCAGGTGACCACGCTCGTTGTTCAGGCCAACTCGGAACGCTCCCGCGGGGAGCTCGGACCCTCCGACATCTTGATCCGACCCGACCTCGGGGACATCGGCGTGGCGAGCTTCGACCAGATCATGGCCGCGGTCCCCATCGGGCTGGAGGCCGCGCGGGGAGCGGAGGCCGCCCTACGAAACCTCAGCCTCACGCCGCAGGCGTACGAACCGTACACGCACCGTATCATTCCTCGCGAACGGTCCGTCCGCGTCGACTTCGTGGAGATCGACAATGAGACGAGGCTCTCCGACGCCGTCGTGGAAGGTCTCCTCGACCTCGAGGCCGGTGAGACCGTGCCGCTCGGGGAGCTTCGGGAGCGGCTCACGGTGCTGCAGGGTGTCGGCGAGTTCCAGAAGGTCGACTTCGAGCTTCTCCACAGAGGAGCCGAAACCGGGATCCTGGTCCGACCGCAGGAGAAGCCCTGGGGCCCCAACTACTTCCGCTTCGGCCTTGCCATCCGCGACAACATCGAGAGCCTGAGCACGTTCAACACTCTCACGCGGTTCACGGCGACCAGGCTGAACCGTAGGGGAGGCGAGATCCGGGCGGAGGTCCAGCTCGGTGAGACCCGGCGCCTCGCTGCGGAGTGGTATCAGCCGCTGGACGACCGGCTGGCGCTCTTCGGGCTGCTCGGAGGTGAGTACTCGAGTCGGCTCGACCCCGTTTTCGAGGGAGACGCGGCCATCGCTCAGTACCGCACCAAGTCCGCCGGTGGACGGCTCACGGGCGGCAGTCGCCTGGGCCTGTGGGGCCAGCTCGAGGCGGGCCTCTCCTGGGAGCACGTCAAGGCGGCGCCCACGGTCGGATCGTCCGATCTCCCCACGATCGAGGACGACGTCGCCAGCGTAATCACGCGCTTCGCCGTCGACGAGATCGACAACCCCAGGTTTCCGGGCAAGGGCTTTGCCGCGGTCGTGGACGCCAAGCTGGCGAACGAGTTTCTGGGAGGTGACGTGGCGTTCCAGAAGCTGAGAGTCGCCGTCTCACCGGCGTTCACCCGGGGGCGAAACTCGGTCGTGCTGACTGCCCGCGCAGGCACGAGCTTCGGCACCGGCCTCCCCGCATACGAGCGGTTCGAGCTCGGCGGCTTCCTATCCCTGTCCGGCCTGCAGCGCCGGCAGATCACCGGCGACTATCTGGGCTTCGGCGCATTGGTCTACCACCGGTTGATCAGCCAACCCCGTGGGCTCGCCCCCGTCGGCGGGTTTCGGCTGGGCGGAAGCCTCGAAACCGGGAACGCCTGGAGAACGACGGACGAGATCGCCACCGACAACCTGCGGTTCTCGGCCAGCGTGTTCCTGGGATTCGACACGTTGGTGGGCCCGATCTACACCGCGTACGGGTTGGCCGACGGCGGCTCGGGCTCGTGGTACTTCTTCCTGGGGCAGATCTTCTGAGGGTCGGGACCTTCTCCGCGCCTTGCCGGCTCGGGCGCATCGGCCCCGTCGGTAGCTACCTGACCTCTGCAGCACCACACTAGAAGCCGAAAACGCCGCGCACCGACACCTGAGGCTCGGTCGTGGCGCCTCGGAAGCGGGCGCCCGCGCCCGCGAGTACGACCCATCTGGGTCCGAGAGCGACGTGCGGGCAGGTCGACGCCTCCCCAGCCGAGCCGTCGGAAGCGTTAGGGGCCTGGGCAGCAAGGCCGGTCTGCAGGGGAGTGAGTTTCAGCCACAACGTGAGCGTGCGGCCCAGGCGGCGGGCATGGCCGACTCGCGGGTGTTGACCCTCCCATCCAAAGTCGTCGACACCAACATTCTCGTCTATGCGGCCGACGCGAGCTCCGCGTTCCACGACCGGTCTCGCAGTCGCCTGGAGGAATGGCGGCGCCGTGCGTCCGCTTGGTATGTGACCTGGGGAATCCTGTACGGATTCGTCCGTGTGACCACTCATCCCGCCGTGCTCATCCGGCCCTGGGTCGCCGGAGAGGCGTGGTCCTTCGTTCGAGCAATGCTCGCCTCTCCCGGATTGGATGTCCTGGTCGAGACGCCGCGGCACGCCTCGGTCGTGGATGAGGTATTCGGTGAGTTGCCACACCTGGCCGGCAACATTGTCCACGATGCCCACACTGCCGTTCTGATGAGAGAGCACGGGCTGAAGGTGATCTACAGCCGGGACACCGACTTCCACCGGTTCCCCTTCCTCGAGCCGGTGGACCCCACGCTCTGAGCCGGGCCCGTTACGCGTTCGGCAGATCCAACGTCGGGATGAACGTCGGGGCGATCCGATGGCCCGTCGCCTGCTCGAAGGCGTAGGCGAGCCGGAAGAGGGTCGGTTCGGTCCACGCCCCCGCGAAGAACGAGATGCCCACGGGCAGCCCCCGAACGTTCCCGACCGGCAGCGTGATGTTCGCATGGCCGGCGACCGCGGCTGGGGTGGAGCTGCCGCCCCCGAAATGGTCGCCATTGATCAGGTCGATCTTCCAGGCCGGTCCACCCGTCGGCGCCACGATGGCGTCGAGCTGGTGCGCCTCCATGACCCTGTCGATGCCTTCGGGGCCCGCCAGCCGCTTCGACGTCTCCAGGGCCTCCAGGTACTCGGTCTCCGTCAGGGGACCCTTCTCCTGGGCGTCGAGCATGATCTCCTGGCCGAAGAAGGGCATCTCGGCGCTGGCGTTCGCCTCGTTGTACGCGATGATCTCTTCCAGCGACTTCACGGGCGCGTCGGGTCCCAACGCTTCCAGGTAGGCATTCAGGTCGGCCTTGAACTCGTAGAGGAGCACTTGAAACGAGTGACGGCCGATCTCCTGGCGCGTCTCGATGTCGGCTTCGTCCACGATCGTGGCGCCGGCCGCCGCCATGGCCTCGATGGCCGCCTCCATGGCGTCGTCCACCTCCGGGTGGAAGCCGAAGTAGCCCCGGGCCACTCCAATGCGCGCGCCCCGCAGCCCGTCGGCATCCAGGAACTGAGTGTAGTCGGTGTGCGATCGGCCCTGGCTCGCAGTGGTGGCGGCGTCCTCAGGGTCCACGCCCGTGAGCGCGCCGAGGACGAGGGCCGCGTCCCGCACCGTTCGGCACATGGGACCTGCCGTGTCCTGGCTGTGGGCGATGGGGATGATCCGGGACCGGCTGACCAACCCCACGGTGGGCTTCACCCCCACCAATCCGTTGGCTGACGACGGACATACGATCGACCCGTTCGTCTCGGTGCCGATGGCGCCGGCGCACAGGCTGGCGGACGCGGCCGCGCCCGAGCCGGAGCTCGAGCCGCACGGGTTGCGGTCGAGCACGTAGGGGTTCTTGCACTGCCCTCCCCGGCCGCTCCACCCCGAGCTGGAGCGGGTCGAGCGGAAGTTGGCCCACTCGCTCAGGTTGGCCTTCCCCAGCACGATCGCCCCTGCAGCCTTCAGGCGGGCCGCCACCCACGCGTCCGCCGACGGGATCGAGCCCGTCAGCGCCGCCGAGCCCGCCGTGGTGGTCATCCGGTCGTTGGTGGCCACGTTGTCCTTCACCAGGATCGGGATCCCGTGCAGGGGCCCCCGGACCGTGCCGGCCCTGCGTTCGGTGTCCAGCTCCTCCGCGATGGTCAGCGCATCGGGGTTGGTCTCGATCACGGACCGGAGGCGGGGGCCGTTCCGGTCGATCTCCTCGATGCGCTCCAGGTAGAGTTGGGTGATCTGCCGGGATGACCACTGACCCGAGGCCATGCCCTCCTGCAGCTGGGTGATCTCGATTTCGTCCAGGATGAAGGCGGGGACCTGGGGTGCCTCGCCGGCGCCAGCCGCGCCCGCGTCACCGTCGCTCGGCGCACAAGCCAGGGACCCGGCGGCGGCCACCGCTCCCCCGGCGGCGGTCATGGCGAGGAAGTCCCTGCGCGAGAAGCGAATGGACTCACGCGGTGCATCTGACATGGCGTCGGCCTCCTGGTTCAGACGTGTCGGGCGGTGAACCTGTCCCGCCGTCCAGGAACGCGCAATCGGACCGCAACCGGTGTGGCCGCAACACGACTGAGCCGAAGGGACCGAGATCGAATCCCGGCACTCGGGCTCCTACCATTGAACCAACCACCTGGCGCCACCGGCTGATTTTACTTATAATGTTAATATTAACAATGTAAGGCTGATCGGTAGACGAGTCGGTCCGGGGGACGAGCCAGGTGAGCACCCTGTGACAGCGGGCTCGATCCCATCCCTCCGAGAAAGATCCCCCCCTACCAGCGGGGACACGATGTCCTCCAGCAAAGAACCCCCGAATTCCACCAGAGACCGCCTCGGCGAATTCGAGCAACTGGCCCTTCTGTCCGTTCTGCAGCTCGGAAACGATGCGTACGGCGGGCAGATCCTCGAACAGCTCGAAGCGCGCGCGGAGCGGAGCGCGTCCCTGTCCTCCGTCTACATCACGCTGACGCGACTGGAGAAGAAGGGCCTGGTGTCGTCGCGCATGGGCCAACCGACCGAGGAGCGCGGCGGCAAGGCCAAGCGGTTCTTCCGCGTCGAGCCCTCGGGAATCGAGGCGCTGCAAGAGTCGAGGGACCGCCTCATTCGCATGTGGACTGGCCTCGAGGGCGTCCTTGACCGGAGCGTGGCCACTCGTGGCGCCTGATGGCCCGCGACCGCCTGTCGCGGCGCGTCTGCTTCTGAGCTGGCTGCTCCCCGAGGCCCTCCGCGAGGCGATCGAGGGTGATCTGGAGGAGCGATTCCGACGTCGGGCGGCAGCCCAGGCAGGCGGACCCTCACCGAGGCTCTGGTATTGGCGACAGGTGCTGACGCTGCGCTACCGGGCCCTTCGCCGCGAAGCGCGAGGACTGGCAGAACCGGTCCAAAGTGGCAGACGAGGAGCGATCTGGGCCTCCCCGAGCCACGCGCTCAGCAGCGCCTTCAGGAGCCTCCGTGCCCGACCTGCCCTCGCCGCGGTCGTCGTGCTGACGCTGGCCTTCTCCATCGGCATCACCACCGTCGTCTTCAGCGTGGTGAACGGCGTCCTGCTGCGCCCCCTGCCCTACGCCGAGCCCGATGGGATCGTGAATGTCTACCAGACCCACGGCGAGTGGCTCGACTCCCCTTCACCGCAACTTCGTGCGTTCGCGGCTCGGTTCCCCCTGTCCTACCCCATCTTCGAGGGGTGGCGTGACCGGAACACGGTCTTCGAGGGCTTCGGGGCCTACGCCAACGGGCAATTCACGTACACGCCCGACGGCGAGCCGGAGGTCGTCCACGGAATCCACGTCACCGCCGGCGTGTTGCCGGCGCTGGGTGTGCTGCCGGAGCTGGGCCGCCTGCCGCTTCCTGCCGAAGACGAGATGGGCGCCCCGCCCGTGGTGGTTCTGAGCCACGGCTTCTGGCAGCGGCGCTTCGGCGGCGATCCCAACGTGGTCGGGCGCGTCATCCGCTTCGACGACACGCCGTATGAGATCGTCGGCGTGATGCCCGCGTCGTTCTACTTCCCCTCCGCGGGAAACGGCGTGTGGGTCACCTTCGACGACGAGCTCCGCGCACGCGAGATCGACACGCAATTCATGAGCGCCATCGCGAGGGTCCGTCCCCGGGTGGACGCGGAGACCGTTGTCCGCGAGCTCGAGGGGCTCCAGGCCCAGATCCACCGTGACCGCGGTGAGCCCCTTCCGAACGGGCGCGGCACGAGAGTCGAGTCCCGCCTCGCCGAGGTCGTGGGGGATGTGCGCCAGACGCTCCTCGTGTTGCTGGCGTCGGTCGCCCTCGTGCTCGCCATCGCCTGTGGCAACGTCGCGAACCTCCTCTTCGTGTCGGGCTTGCGACGCAGGCGAGAGCTCGCTGTCAGGACGGCGCTGGGCGCCGGCACCCTGCGGCTCGTCACCGGCTTGTTCGCCGAGACCGCCGTGCTCGTCGGCTTGGGGGGCGCGCTGGGTGTGGCGCTGGCCTTCGTCGCACACGAGCCGGTCCTCAATCTCCTTCCGACGGGGATACCTCGGACGGACGAGATCTCGCTGAACCGAACGGTGCTGGCGTTCTCTGCCACGCTGACCGTCGTGACGGCGCTGCTCGCCGGCTCCCTCCCGGCCCTGCTTGCCGCGCATATTGACCCCGCCCACGGGATGAAGGAGGGTCTCCGGGACCTGGGCGGGGGCCGCGGCCCCGGCCGGGTGCGCGGCGCCCTCGTCGTGGCAGAGGTCGCTGTGGCGTTCGTCCTGCTCACGGGAGCCGGGCTGCTGGCCAACTCATTCTGGCGCCTCAACCGCGTAGACGTGGGCTTCCGCCATGATCACGTAGCCAGTCTGCAGGTGGCGCTCCCGGCCGCCCGGTACCCGGACCGGGACAGCAAGGCCGCGTTCGCGGACGAGCTCCGGAGACGCATCGAGGCCATCGGGGGCGTGGTCGGCGTCGCCATGACGACCGAGACACCGTTCGGCGGTTCGGTGTCATCGGGAAGCGCCTATGTCGAGCGAGGCACCGGGGAGCTACCGGAGTTCAACGTGGAGCTTTCCTCGGTGTCCGGGGGCTATTATCGACTTCTCGGCATCCCCCTGAAGGCCGGACGAGCCTTCACGCCCGCGGATCTGAGCCCGGGGCGAGCGGTGGCGATCGTGAGTGAAGGAGCCGCGCAGGTCCTGTGGCCCGGCGAGAGCCCGGTCGGAAAGAGGGTCGGACGTGGGAGCGATCCCGAGGACCTCCGTTGGCTGACTGTGGTGGGCGTGGTCTCGGACGTGCACCACACGAGCGCCGCTCAAGCCCCGGTCCCGAAGCTCTACACCCCGATGATGCTCACCTGGCAGGAGAGCGTCGACTTCCTCATCGGAGCGGCGGGGGATCCATCGAGCATCCTCGATCAAGCACGCCGAGCGGTCTGGGACACCGATCCCAGGGTACCGATTCGACATGCCATGGTGGTCAGCGACGCCGTCGATCGCTCCATGGCGCAGCCACGGTTCCGCACCGTGCTGATCGGGGCACTGGCGGCACTTTCCGGGCTCCTCGCCGTGCTCGGTGTCACCGGGACCGTCGCGTTCGCGGTATCTCAGCGCGTTCCCGAGATGGGCGTACGACTGGCTCTAGGAGCGAGCCCCGCGGCCCTGGTCGCGAAGACCACGCGAGGCGGGTTCGCATTGGCGCTTACGGGGACGACGATCGGGCTGCTGGTCGCGCTGCCCGCCGCTCGGGCGCTCGAGGAGATGCTGTTCGGCATCGGGGCCTGGGATGTCCGCACGTTCCTGGCGGTCGTGGGGCTCGTCCTGTTCGCCGGCGCTGCGGCGTCCTGGTGGCCGGCCCGGCGGACCGCACGGATCGACCCGGTCCGGGTGCTCAACGCCGAGTAGGACGCGTTCAGCCCACAGCTCAGGCGCTCAGGGTGGACGGCCCCTTGGCCGGTTGAGCCGGTCCGTCCGCTCCGAGCCCGGACGACCCCGCTCAGCCCCCGCAACCCGTCCGCCACCCCTGTCCGGCCGCGTTCAGCGCACCCAGCTCACGCCGGGGTCCGGCCGAACGGTCACGGTCCCCTCGTGCGCCACGCCGTCTACGGTGAGCCTCACCAGGTACGTGCCGGGCCCTACCAGCGTACCCTGAGCGGGCTGCTGCTCGAAGAAGGCCGGGATCTGCCCGCCGAATCGTTGGCGCGCTCGCTCCAGCCTGGCTTCGTGGGTCCGCAACTGCTCCTCCGTCGGGTCGTAGCGCATGTCCCAGTAGTACCGGTGGATCCCGGCCTCGGCGGCAAGCTCGGCCTTGTGGGACGCAGACCCGTCCATGGCCGACACCTCGAGCGTCGCCGAACCGACTCCCGAGGGCAGCAGGTAGTGGATCGCCGCGGACGACTCGAGCTCGTCCGGCGAGTTCCCGGGCTCCCGGTGGCGGATGGTCAGCGGGTTCTTCCCCTGGAACAGCTTGTGGCCTCTCGTGGCGCCCCGGCTGATGCCGTTCCACTGCGTGGCGACCCGTGGCTGGAAGAGGTGGGCGCCCCGGGGCATGCCGCCGGCCAACTGCTGCAGCGCCGTGATGTCGTCCAGGATCCAGACACTGCGACCGTGGGTAGCCGCCACCAGGTCCCCGTCCCTCGGGTGCACCACCAGATCGTGGACGGACACGGTAGGCAGGCCGTTCTTCAAGGGGGACCAATGCGCCCCGCCGTCCACGGTGGCGAACGCTCCGAACTCGGTGCCCACGAAGAGCAGGTTCGGGTTCTTGGGATCCTCCTCGATGACGTAGACCGAATGCCCCGTCGGCAGATCCGACGAGATGCTCTCCCATGTGGCACCGTAGTCCCGCGTCCGGAAGACCCAAGGGTCGAAGTTGTCGCTCCGGTGCCCGTCGAAGGTGACGTACGCCGTCCCCTCGGCGTAGCGGGACGCCTCGACTCTGCTGACCCACAGGCCCGCGGGCACGTCCGGGACGTTCGCGCGGACGTTCGTCCAGGTCGCTCCGCCATCCCGCGTGATCTGGACGTTGCCGTCGTCGGTCCCCACCCAGATCAGCCCCGGTACGACGGGGGACTCGGCAATGGTGATGGCGGTGGCGTGGGTCTCGGCCTGCGTGACGTCCCGGGTGAGCCCACCGCTCTCTTCCTCGGCCAACTCCGGGTTCTCGGCAACAGTCGAGAGATCCGGGCTCACGATCCACCAGGTGGCTCCCTGATCCGTGCTCTTGAACACGTGATTCCCGCCGAAATAGATCGTCTTGCTGTCGTGGGGCGACAGGATCAGCGGCGAGCTCCAGTTGAAGCGGAAGTGCTCCCTGGGCAGCTCGTTCGCCTGCTGAAACTGTGACCCTGTGTCCTCGGTCTCCAAGGGCTGGCTCGCCACCTCGGGGTAGTGGTCCGCCAGGTTCAGAATGTTGGCGCGGTTTGGCGTGATGCTGTGGCCCTGCTGCCGGAAGACGGCGTCACGCCTCCGGATGTTCCCGCCCTGGCTCTCGGTGTAGACCGTTCGCCAGTCGTTGGGATCCGGCGTGGTGTGGAAGCCGTCGCCGCTGTGGAACTTGAACCAGTGGTCCGCGAGGACGCCGTTCCAGTCCCGGCTGTTCGACGGCCCGCCCCAGTTCCCGTTGTCCTGGAGCCCGCCGTACACCCAGTAGGGATCCCGCATGTCCACGGTGACCGCGTAGAACTGACCCAGGTCCATGTTGTCGTACATGATGAAGCTGTGACCCTGGTCGTACGTCACGTACGAGCCCTTGTCGTTCCCCACGTAGAAGATCTCGGGGTTGTCGGGATTGATCCAAAGGGCGTGGAAATCCCCGGAGATGCCCTCCAGCTGCCGATCGAAGGTCCGGCCGCCGTCCTCGGAGACCTGGGCCGAGCCGGACAGGACGTAGACCCGCTGGTCGTTGGCCGGGTCCATCCAGATGTGGCTGTAGTAGAAGGGCCGGTTGTTGTACCGGTTGACGTAGGTCCAGCTCTGTCCGCCGTTCTCCGAACGGTAGATGCCGGTGCCCAGCTGGGACATGTCGGCGTACTCGGGATTGGGCTCCCCGTCCACGCGCTCCTCGGGCTGGTAGCCGTGCTCGACGATGGCCATGACGATGTCCGGATTGGCCCGGTGAAGGGCGAGGCCGATCTTGCCGGTCTCCCCTTCCGGGAGTCCGTTCGTCAGCTTCGTCCAGCTTTCACCGCCGTCCGTGCTCTTGAAGATGCCCCCGTTGGGCCCCCCGGAGTCGAAGCGGTGCGGCTGGCGAAGGCGCTCCCAGGATGCCACGAAGAGAACGTTGGGATCCCGCGGGTCCATGACGATGTCCGTGGCCCCCGTGCGGTCGTCATCGGGCAGACCGTTGGTGAGCTTGGTCCACCTCTCCCCACCGTCGACGGTTTTGAACAGGCCCCGATCCCCGGAGTGACCCCAGAGGTGCCCCTGGGCGGCCACGTAGGCGACGTCCGGATCGCTGGGATGCGTGATGACCTCCCCGATGTGATGGGTATCCTCGAGGCCCACGTTCTCGAACGTCTCACCCCCGTCCGTGGACCTGTAGACACCGTCGCCCCAGCCCGCGGAGTTCCGGGTGCAGGACTCGCCCGTGCCGACCCACACGATGTCCGGGTTTGGCTGGAAGACGGCGATGTCGCCAATGTTCCCGGTGCCGTAGTCCTCGAAGATGGCTTCCCAGGTGGTGCCGGCGTTGGTGGACTTCCAGACACCGCCCGACGCCGCGGCCACGAAGACCGTGGCGAAGCTGGCGTCGACGGCCTCGATGTCGGTGACGCGACCGGCCATGTTTGCTGGGCCGATGTTCCGCCACTCCAGGTCCTGGAACAGCTCGTCGAGGGACTGGGCCTCGGCGGTCGCGGTCGGGGCTATCGGGGACGCCAGGGCTGCGATCGCGAGAACGTACGCGCTGGTCGGGATGCGCATTCGTGGGCTCCTGTTGGTCACGGTGTGCGATGGGCGGTCAACGTGGTGTGACGGAACGGCGATGGCAACGTGGATCGCCGACCGGCCAGGTCCCTCGGGCAAGGCCGGCGGACGGGACCGAAGCCTGCCTCGCCAGGGGGCGCTCCGGCCGGGCCCTGGCGCCCCATCTCGGCTCGCAGCACAATCCCAGGAGCCCGACAGCCCGCCCATCCCGGAGGTCCTGGATGTTCCTTGCTCTTCGTCACTTCGTCTTCGCTGCCATCGTGGCCACGACCGCGCTGCTGCCAGCGGGTGCTCACGCCCAGGAGTCGTTCACGATCGAGCAGGTGATGTCGTCTCCGTTCCCCACCGCCCTGGTGGCAGCGCCCGTGGGGGACGCCATCGCATGGGTGCAGAACGCCGAGGGCCGGCGGAACGTCTGGTTGGCCGAAGGGCCGGGCTGGGAGGGGCGCCCGCTCACGACCTACGACCGGGACGACGGCCAGGAGGTGGGCGACCTCCAGTGGACGCCCGACGCGAATCGGCTCGTGTACGTCCGGGGCGGCGCGCCCAACCGGGCAGGCGACGTCCCCAACCCGGCGTGGGACGCCGAGGGGGCGGAGCGGGCCGTGTGGACGGTGGGGTTGGACGGCGGAGAGCCCGTGCTGATCTCCGCGGGCGCGCGGCCGAGAATCTCGCCGGACGGCACGACCGTCGCGTTCATCAAGGAGGGACAGGTCTGGACGGCGGCCCTCGACCAGTTGGCCGAGCTGCCGGGAAGCTCGGCGACTCAGAGCGCTGGCGAAGATGAGGGTGGTGGGCAGGCCGCCTCCGGCGGGGGCGCTCCGGGCCCGGAGGCTCGAGGCGGATCGGGGGTTGCCGGCGCACAGGACGACACCGGTGCCTCGGACCCGGCGGTGGAGTCCGCGCAGCTGTTCGAGCTGCGGCGGGGCGTGAGCACCGCCGAGTGGTCACCCGACGGCACCATGATGGCCTTCGTTACCGGCCGCGGAGACCACGCGTTCGTGGGCGTCTACGACATCGAGGCCGACGAGGTCCGTTACCTCGACGCCAGTATCGACGAAGACGGCTCGCCCGTCTGGTCCCCCGACTCACGCTCCGTCGCGTTCATCCGGACCCCCAACGTCCAGGACGCCCTACCCTTCTTCCCCCGCCGCTCCGGCCACCCCTGGTCCATTCGCGTCGCAGACGCCGAGACCGGCCGGGGACGGGAGGTGTGGCGCGGCGACGAGGGACCGGGAAGCGTGTTCCGGAGCATATCGGCGGACAACCAGCTCATGTGGGGCGCCGGGGACCGCCTTGTCTTTCCGTGGGAGAAGGACGGCTGGACCCACCTGTACTCGGTGCCCGCGCGCGGGGGTCAGGCCGCCTTCCTCACGCCGGGCGACTTCGAGGTCCAGTTCGTCTCCTTGAGCCCTGATCGTACCGAGGTGCTGTTCTCGTCCAACCAAGGCGACATCGACCGACAGCACATCTGGCGTGTGCCGGTCGGCGGAGGACGCCCCGGGCCCGTCACCTCGGGGACCGGCGTGGAGTGGTCGCCCGTCGCGACCGCGGAAAGCGGCACAGTGGCCTACCTGGGGTCGGGGCCCACCGAGCCGGCCATGACTCGAGTACTCGCAGGAGGTGACAGCCCGGCGGTGCCCGGCTCCGCCGAGCTACCCGACGACTTCCCGTCGGACCGGCTGGTCACTCCGGAGCAGGTCACGTACTCCAGCACCGACGGCCTGACCATACACGGGCAGCTGTTCCTGCCCACCGACCTCCAGCCCGGTGAACGGCGGCCCGCGCTGCTGTTCCTCCATGGGGGATCTCGCCGCCAGATGCTTCTGGCGTTCCACCACCGGGGCTACTACCACAACGCCTACGCCATGAACCAGTACCTGGCGAGCCGCGGGTTCATCGTGCTGTCGGTGAACTACCGGAGCGGCATCGGCTACGGGATGGAGTTCCGGGAGGCTCCCAACTACGGGGCATCCGGAGGTGCGGAGGTGAACGACGTCCTGGCCGCAGGTCTGTACCTGAAGGGCCGGGGCGACGTCGACCCGGCCCGCATCGGCCTCTGGGGCGGCTCCTACGGCGGATACCTGACGGCCATGGGCCTCGCCAAGGCCTCGAACCTGTTCGCTGCGGGCGTCGACTTCCACGGGGTTCACGACTGGAACACGGGCATCCAGAACTTCGTGCCCCACTACGTCCCCGAGCACCGTCCCGAAGTAGCGCGCACGGCGTTCGAGGCGTCACCCCTGGCTTGGGTGGACGACTGGCGCTCACCGGTTTTGATGATCCACGGCGACGACGACCGCAACGTGAACTTCAACGAGACCGTGAAGCTCGTGGAGCGGCTTCGCGCTCGAGGCGTCGAGACGGAGGAGCTCGTCTTCCCGGACGAAGTCCACGGATTCCTCCTTCATCGGAACTGGGTCACGGCGTACCGGGCCACGGCAGACTTCTTCATCCGGCGACTGGGCAACCGACCGGCGCAGGCGGACGGAGGCTCATGAGCAGGACCGTATCTCCTCAACCACCTGTCAAATGGAGAGTTAGCAGCCGTTGTGCCACCTCGTGACACAATTGTTTCCGTCTGATCTGCAACCTGAGAGGGCTCACACGCGTCTATATACATGACGGCCAGGGGGTCGTCCGGGTGACCGGGGGTCGCTCGACTTCGTGCGTGTGATGGGGGAGTGTGGACGATGAGGGGAACGAAGATGGGTGGCGTGGTGGTCATTGCCGCGCTCGCGGCTCTGGGAATCGACACAGCACCGGCGCAGGCCCAAACCGCGCAGGGCACGTCCGCCCGGGAAGCCCGGGCAGCCAGCCTCGAATCCGAGGCCCAGGATCTCAGTGAACAGAGACATCGGTGGGACTATGCTGCGTCGCTGTACCGGGCGGCAGCCAACCTCCGAGAAGACGGTGATCCCGAAGCAGTGGAGGACTTGGTCTATGCAGGCCGCCTCTCCTACTACCTTCGCGATCACGCCGCCGCCATGAGGGACCTCGTGGGAGCCGCGCAGCACGCGTTGGCCGCAGGGGACGTCATCCGGGCGGCTCACATCTACACCGATGCGGCGTGGGTCGCGGGCAAGGCCGGGAAGACGCGGGATCAGCGTGCCTTCGCTTCCCGGGCCCAACGGCTGGCCGACTCGCCGCTACTGACGGACCGCGATCGTGACGACGTGCTGGAGCGTTTCGAGGAAGAGGCGATCGCTGAGGCGCTGGGTGAGGATCCGCCGTCACAGCAGCCGAAACAGTAGGGCTCGGAGAGTCCCGCCTAGACGGAAAGCCCCGGGAGGTCGGTCAGTCCGGCCTCCCGGGGTTTCCTTGTCGTAACGGTGGGGCTCGGGCCGGATCCAGCCACGCCGCTGCCCACTCAGGGCTGAAGAACTCCGTGGCGAGCTACTCGAACACGTAGGCGATGGCCTGGGCGGCCTGCTCCAGGTTCTCGACGGTCAGCGTCGCCAGCGCGTCCAGCTCCTTGAGGGCGTGGACCAGGTCGGGCTCCCGGACCAGCACCAACGGCACGTCGGCTGCCAAGGCCGCCCCCGCGTCGGTGGCCGTATTCCACTGGCGGTACTTCTGCCCGAAGTAGGCGACGACCAGATCGGCGCGACGCATGAGAATCCTCGTGCGGAGCGTGTTCACCCGGGCGCCCATGAGGTCCCGGTAGCGCGGCCCCGGTTGCTCGCCCAGGATGTCCTCGCCCACCGAATCCGACCGGTCATGTATTTCCTGTGGGCCAATGACCGTGGCCTCCACGCCGAGGGCGGCCAACTGGTCACGGAGGCGCTGCCGCCAGTCGGAGTGGATCTCGCCGGCTGCATAGATAGTCAGCGAATTCACGTTTGTACCTCTGCCCGGGCAACGGGTCGGCCGACCAGGCTCCCGGGTTCGAAACGGGTGGAACGACGAACGGGGCGCGAAGATGATCTCGGGGTGGGCGCACGGGCAAGGCGAGCACCGATCGGTCTGGCCGTCCTGCGCGCCACGCGTTGGCGAGGATGGGTTACTTGGTTATTCTGAGTCCTCAGCCTCGGATCGCGACCGATCGGCCGATCCGGCTCTCGGTTCGTCCGTTTCATCTGGGTCTCACCGGAAGAAGGAGCTCATTCAATGAGATGGGTAGCGATATCCGTGCTGGCGCTCGTCGCGGCGCCCCTGGCCGCCCAGGGACAGGATCGCCCATTGCCCCCGGGCACCAATCCCGCGCAGCGGATGGTCTACCCCGCCGAGGGACAGGATGTGGACACCCAGCAGCGCGATCAGCTCGAGTGTTACTGGTGGGCCAGCGACAACACGGGCGGCTGGGATCCCTACGTGGCCCACCAAGCGCTCGTGGAGGCAGGCTACGTCGCGGCTGAGCAGGCCGACGCCGCTGCCGGCGGCGGCGTACGGGGTGCCGCGGGTGGCGCCCTTGGTGGCTTGGCCATCGGCGCGATTGCTGGAGACGCGGGAAAGGGTGCCGCCATCGGCGCTGTGGCGGGGGGCCTGATCGGGGGCAGTCGGTCGAGGAGAGCCCAGGCGGATGCTCAGGCGCAAGCCCAAGCCGCAGTCGACGAATTCAACTCGAACTTCCAGCGGTGGGACCGTGCTTGGGTGGGCTGCATGCAGGCTCGTGGGTACACCGTAACCTGAACCGACCGGGACCGACGAAGATGACGAACGCAAGCAGCGTCAGAGGCTCGTGTCTCTCGCTCGTGATCCTCGCGGTGGCCGCCTCGGCCGCCACCGCACAGACCGCTCCCCTCGTCTGCTCCGTTGTGAGCGGGCTCGAGTGCGACGACTCGCTCAACTGCCAGCCGCCCCTTCGGGACCCGCCACCTCCTACGTTCATCCATGTGGACGTCGAAGCCGGCGTCATCACTCTCCTGGCTCCCGAGTCCAGACGCGGCGAGCAGACGCGCGTCGGTGCGGTGGCGCGCCAGGACGGGAAGACGATTCTCTCGGGAGCCGAGGGCGGTCGGGGTTGGAGCATGGTCCTTTCGGATGAGGACCTCGACATGTCTCTGACCATCACCGACGATGGCACGGGGTTCGTCGCATTCGGAGCGTGCATTCCGGAGGATCAGGTCACGCCGTAGGGTCACGACAACAAAGCGTTTGCAGCGACCGGCGAACCAGAGGAGCCAAGCGACCCTCGAAGACCTCGATCGCCCTCGCCACCTCGTGATGCAGGCCACCATCTGCGCCGCAGTGTCTTGAGGACCTTGCCCGACCAACTTCGAGGGGTTCCTCACATCCACGCGTAGTCTGCTCTGGCACACGCCCTGCACGAGTCGTTCCCGTGCATTGGCACCTCTCGAAGGCGTGGCGGGCGGCAACGACGGCGCCTCGCGTCCACGGAACATGATCGGCGGCGGAGGGCGATGAGACGACTCAGCTGTGTGGTTCTCGCAGTCGCACTTCCGGAGGGCTCCACCACCCTCGAAGAGGGCGGCGTCACATACTACCAGTTCGACATGGTCTTCTTCGAGGAGGTGGAGGACCAGTCGGACGGCACGTTCTACCAGGTGGTAGACGCTCCAGGGGAGGACCCGGTAGAGCTCCAGAACTGACGGGCTTCGGGGATCGAGAGCGGCTCTCGTTCCGGATGCCTGCCACCCCGGTCGTCAGCGGGGTAGCCGCAGGCTGGCCCGTGCGGCACCGAAGGGACGGTCGCGCGTGAAGACGTCGAGGTAGAGCTCGCCCCGCTCCAGCCTCGACCTGTTGGCTGGCGTGAGCGTGAGCGTGCCGCGCGGCGTGGTGACCTCCGGCCCCGAGACGCGCCGCACCACCATCTCCTGGCCCTCGTTGTCGGTGGACCGCAGCGCCACTGCGAACAGGTCCGCCGGATCGACCCCGGACACCGTGATGTCGTACGCGAGCGTGCCCCGCACCGGGTCGAAGACGAGTTGGCCACGCGCTTCCGCGGCGCCCTCCCCGGTCGCGTGAAGGTCGAGAGACACGGGCGGTGGAGCGGCACCGCCCACGAGTGGCGGCGTGCTCGGTGCCGGCCGTCGGTGATCCGTGCCCTGCTCGAAGGCGTAGGCCAGCGCCACCAGTCGCGCATCGTCGAACGAGCGTCCCAGCAGCTCCGCACCGATCGGCAAGCCACCTTCCGTGAATCCGGACGGGACGCTGATTGCGGGCAGGCCGCTCGCCGCCGCGAGCTGACAGTTCGACCCACGTTGCGGGTCCGGGTTGGTTGACGGGATCAGGCGGATCGTCGGATACACGAGAGCGTCCAGCTCGTGACGGTCCATCAGCGCCACCAGGGTGTCCGCCAGGGGCCCTCGCCGGGAAAGGGCCTCCCGGTAGGCCTCGGGGTCCAGCGCTTCGCCACTCGTGCGGGCGCGCATTCTGGGGATGAGCGCCTCGTGGATCAGGCCCTGCTCCATCAACTCGTGTAGCGACTCGACCGGGGCATCGGGTACTCCGGCCAGATAGTCGGCCAGGTCCGCCACGAACTCGTGACTGATCACGCCCGTTCGAGCCGTCAGGCTATCCAACTCCGCGATCTCCACGGTCACGGTGTCCGCGCCGAGCTCGACCATCTCCCCGATCGCGGCACGAACCACGTCGGCCGCCGCGGTCTCGGCCCCTCCGCCCCCGAACAGCTGCTCCAGGATCCCGATGCGCGCACCGTCGAGGGCTCGCTCATCCAGCGCGTCGGAGAATACCGGGAGCGCTCTCCCCTCGAGGGCGCGTGTCGCCGGGTCAGCCGGGTCCGGACCGATCGTGGCGTCGAGGGCGATGGCCAGGTCCCTCACCGTGCGTGCCAGCGGTCCCCCGGTGTCCTGAGTGTGGGAGAGCGGCACGATCCCGTCGATGCTCGAGAGACCCTTTGTGGGCCTCAGCCCCACCAGGTTGTTGTGCGAGGACGGAATCCGGATCGAGCCACAGGTGTCGCTGCCCCAACCGACGGCGGCGAAGCTGGCCGCGATGGCCGCCCCCGTGCCACCGCTCGAGCCGCCGGGGTTTCGGGACAGGTCGTAGGGATTCAGCGTCTGGCCGCCCAGCGACGCGATCGTGCTGATCCCGGACGCCAGCTCGTGGAGGTTCGACTTGCCGATGAACACGGCCCCGGCCTCCCGGAGCTTCTTCACCTGGAACGCGTCGTCGGGCGGCATGAGGCCCGCGAGTCCCAGCGAAGCCGCCGTCGAGGGCATTCCGGCCAGATCGTAGTTGTCCTTCAGAATGATCGGGACGCCGTGGAGCGGGCCTCTGGGCCCCCGCGCCGCGCGTTCCCGGTCCAGCGCTTCCGCCTCCGCGAGTGCGTTCGGATTGAGGCGGATCATCGCGTTGAGCTCTGCGCCGGCCTGGTCGTAGGCACGGATCCGCGCCAGGTATGCCGTGGTGATCTCGGCCGAGGTCGTCTCGCCGGAGGTCATGGCCGCCTGGAGCTCGGTGATGGACGCCTCGGTGACCTCGAGCTGTGCGGCCCCCGATGAGGGCGGTGCGAGTGCGAGGAGGGCGATGAGGGGAGAGAATCGAGACCGCACGGGGAACCTGATCATGGCGAGGTCCGGAAGCAGGGAGTCGGGATGAGGGCGGGAGAGTAGAGTCATCACGGGGCTGCCGTCCACGGGTTCCGAGGCATCAACGGACTCCTGACCGTGCCCGCGTAAGCCCCCGACACCCTGAGGGGAGTGCGGCCACCAGGCGTCCGACGGCGCCGCGCCCGCCATCCAGGAGGGAGAGGCTAGCTCGGACCTCCCGAACCCTCGCCGCTGCCCTCCCCGTTGCTGCCCCGACCGCGCCTCGCCCTCGACTCCCCCTGCTCCCTGATCTTGCTCAACCGGCGGGCCCGCAGCTTGGCGATGGCACGGAGGTCGGCGAACTCGTCCACCTCGTCGACGATCTCGCTGCCCAACAGCGTCTCGATCACGTCCTCCAGGGTGATGACGCCGTCGCTGGCGCCGAACTCGTCCACCACCCCGAAGATGTGGGCTCGTCGCGCCAGGAAATCGGCCAGGACCCTGTGCACGGGCCTGGCCTCGGGCACCTGGTGTAGCGGCCGGGCGATGTCTTCCAGCAGGGTCTCGAAGCGGTCCCGGGCCAGGTGAACGAGGATATCCTGACTCCGGACGAAACCGGTCCAACGCTCCGGGTCGTCGGGGTCGTGGAGCGGGATGCGCGAGAAGACCCAGTCCCCCACCTGAGCCGCCGCCTCCTTGACCGTGATGTCCTGGGGAAAGCGCTGAACCACGGTGCGAGGCGTCATGATGTCTCGGACCCGCACCTCGTTCAGCTTGAGCACCCGCCGTACCAGGGCGGCCTCCAGCTCCAGGATGCTGCCCTCCTCGGCGCTGATCATGGCGAGCTGCTCCACCTCTTCCTCGGGCGCCCTGGGATGGGCCGTCGCAGGGGTCAGGATTCGAGTCAGCTGGTGGACCGCGAGAACCACCGGTCCCATGAGCGTGATCGCCGCCTTCCACGGAATCGCGATCGCCCTCGCCACCTGACGGCTGTGGGAGACCCCGACGATCTTGGGGATGATCTCCGAGAGGAACAGAACGGCGAGGGTGAAGACAACGGAGAAGATCACGATGGACGGGCGTCGCCCGCCGAATACGACGGCAGCCAAAGCGCCCGACACCGCCGCGCCCGCCGTGTTGGACACCGTGTTCACCACCAGGATGGCGGTGATGGGGCGTCCCATGTTCTCCTTGAAGTTCTTCAGCACCCTTCCGGCCCGGCTTCCCGACTCGGCCAGTCCACGGACATAGGGTAGCCGCACCGCGTAGAGGGCCGCTTCGCTCAGGGAGCAGAAGGCCGATACGACCAGGACGGTGACGACGGTGAGCACGAGAAGAGTCACGGGGTCCACCCAGTTGATGGTTGCTTGCAGTCTACCTGGCCATTACGTGGTCTCACAGGGTCCCGGCGCGGGCACCGAATCCCGCACGGCCTCGGACACCGAGTCCGGATGGTGCACACTCGTCCGCTCGCGCCTGAGCCCGATGTCCATAATGCCTTCGAGCGCCCTGGAATGAGTATCCCAAGACGAAGCTGGCCTCCTCCCGGTTGTCGTCCCTACGTTTCAAGGGTTCGTTGCCAACCTCGAGCCGGCAATAGCCCTAGCGAAACCCCATGTCCGATCCCGTCACTCGCCTGAACGCCGCCCTTGAGGGCCGCTACGTCATCGAGCGAGAGCTCGGCGAGGGCGGGATGGCCACGGTCTATCTCGCCCAGGACCTCAAGCACGAGCGACGGGTGGCGCTGAAGGTCCTGAAGCCGGAGCTGGCCGCGGTCGTCGGCGCGGACCGCTTCATCGCCGAGATCAAGACCACCGCCAACCTCCAGCACCCTCACGTGCTTCCGCTGCACGACTCCGGCGAGGCCGGGTCCTTCCTCTTCTACGTGATGCCGTACGTGGAGGGAGAGACGCTTCGCGACCGCCTCAACCGCGAAAAGCAGCTGCCGGTCCAGGAGGCGGTGCGGATCGCCGCCGCGGTCGCTCAAGCGTTGGATCATGCGCACCGCCAGGGGGTGATCCACCGCGACATCAAGCCCGCGAACGTACTCCTTCAGGACGGGCAACCCGTCGTCGCGGACTTCGGGATCGCCATCGCCGTGGGCGCCGCGGGAGGCAGTCGCCTGACCGAGACGGGCCTCAGCCTGGGGACCCCGTATTACATGAGCCCCGAGCAGGCCACCGGCGACCAACCCGTGGGACCGGCCAGCGACATCTACGCGGTGGGATGTGTTCTCTACGAGATGCTGGTAGGCGAGCCGCCATTCCTCGGCAACACGGCGCAAGCGGTGCTGGGGAAGATCATCTCCGGTGCACCGGTGGAACCCACTGTCGCCCGGCGCTCGATCCCCCCCAACGTCGACGCCGCCATCCGCCGCGCACTCGAGAAGATCCCCGCCGACCGGTTCGGCTCAGCACAGGGATTCTCGGACGCGTTGTCCGATCCTGGATTCCGGCATGGGGCGCCTGCCGGCGCCGCCGCCCCCGCTGATCCAGGCGCGTGGAAGCGGCTGGCGCTGGGTCTCGGGGTGACGACGTTGGCGTTCGCGGCCATGTCCATGTGGGCGCTGCTCCGACCGGGGCAGCCGGCGCCTACCATGCGCATGTCTGTCCTCCTGCCCCAGGAGCGGGGCGGGATCAATGGCACGATGGCGCTCTCGCCCGACGGGTCGGTCCTGATCTACGAGGGCGCGGCCGAGGACCAGCTGAGCCAGCTCTGGGTCCGCCGGTGGGACGAGCTCGATGCGACTCCGCTGCCAGGTTCGGGATTCGGAGTCGGCCCCTCGATCTCGCCCGACGGCCAGGAAGTGGCGTATGTGGTCCGGAGCCCGCCACCCAGGCCCATACGCATCGTTTCCCTCGATGGGGGCGTGTCCCGAACGCTCACCGATTCGGCATTCTGCTGCATACACTGGGCCTCGGACGGGTTCATTTACTACTCGGACATGGCCAGGGGGTTGAGCCGCGCGCCGGCCGGCGGCGGACCGACTGAAGTGGTGACCTCCAGCGCCGACGGCGCCCCGCGCCACCTCTATCCTCACGTGATCCCGGGGGTCGGGGTCATCTTCACGCTCAACGCGCCCGGCGGTCCCGGGATCCACGCGTTCGAGTTCGGCTCCAGCGACGTTCGAGCCCTGGCGCAGGGCGGCACGCAGCCGCACGTCACCGCCTCGGGGCACCTGGTCTTCGCGAGCCCACAGGGCGAGTTCCTCGCCGCGGCCTTCGATGCCGAGTCCCTCGAGCTCACAGGCCCGGCAATTCCGACTCTGACCGGCGTCGCCTACGACGCCCCAACGCTCCAGTCGCCATTCGCGATCTCCACGAATGGCACGTTGGTTTACGCCACAGGCTCGGCCTCGTCGCTCTACCAGGTCGTTTGGGTCGACCGAGACGGCGCCAGCGCCGTGGTGGATCCCGAATGGACCTTCGACCCGGGTGGCAACAACCGTGGGTTGGCCCTGTCGCCGGATGGCCGGCGGATGGCCGTCAGCATTCTCGGCGAGACCGACGAGGACGTCTGGATCAAGGAGCTTCCCAGGGGTCCCCTCTCCCGCCTCACCGCTGACACGGCGCAGGACGTCCGGCCCAGATGGACCCCGGACGGGCGCTCCGTGACGTTCCTCTCGGAACGTGGCGGGAACGCGGACCTCTACTCGAAGCGTGCGGACGGCACGGGCTCGGCCCAGCTGCTCCTCGACGATGCCGAGCAATCGATCTGGGAAGGCGTGGTGTCCGCTGACGGGTGGATCATCGGCCGCACGGGTGGATTGTTGGGCTCGGCCGGCGCCCGGGACATCGTGGCTTTGGCGCCGGGTGCCGAGGGCGCCCCCTCGCCCCTCGTCCAGAGCGCCTTCGACGAAAAGGCCATCTCGCTCTCGCCCAACGGTCGGTGGCTCGCGTACGAGTCCGACGAGACGGGCCAGAACGAGATCTACGTGAGGCCCTTCCCGGACACGGAGAGCGCCAAGTGGCAGGTCTCTTCGGCGGGAGGAGTCATGCCCGAGTGGGCACACAGCGGTACCGAGCTCTTCTACGTGGACGGGCAGCGCCGCATGGTGGCGGCTCAGATTCGCTCCGGGTCCGAATTCGGCGTCCAAGAGCGTATCGCCCTCTTCGACATCGGACCCGAGTACCTGATCATCGAGCAGGAGCAGTACACCCTCTACGACGTCACGGCCGACGACCAGCGATTCGTGATGCTCCGCCAGGTCGAGGTCGAGACGCCCGAGGTGATCCTGGTACAGAACTGGTTCGAAGAGCTGAAGGAGCGGGTGGGGAACTAGTCGGACAGGGAGCACTCGCGATGGCTGGAGAGATCGCCGATCGCATGCAGTCGCATCTGGTGGATCGCTACCGCCTCGAGCGTGAGCTGGGGCAGGGTGCAACCGCCATCGTGTACCTCGCCAGGGATCTGAAGCACAACCGGGACGTCGCGCTGAAGGTGCTGAGGCCGGAGGTCGCACAAGCCCTGGGCACCGAGAGGTTCCTGCACGAGATCGAGATCGCCGCTGGGCTCAGCCATCCACACATCCTCCCCCTGTACGACTCCGGCGAAGCGGGGGGGTTCTTCTACTTCGTCATGCCCCACGTCGACGGTGAGTCGCTACGTGACCGGTTGAACCGGGAGGCACAACTCGACGTCGGAGATGCCATCGCAATGGCCCGGGAGGTCGCAGACGGCCTGGGCTACGCCCACGACAAGGGCGTCGTGCATCGAGACATCAAACCGGAGAACATCCTCCTTTCCGATGGGCACGCGCTGATTGCGGACTTCGGCATCGCTCGTGCCATCGTCGAGGCCGGTGGCACCGAGCTGACCGCGACCGGAGTTGTGGTGGGCACGGCGTCCTACATGAGCCCGGAGCAGGCCACCGGAGAGCGCCGACTGGACGGTCGGTCCGACGTTTACGCTCTGGGGTGCGTCTTGTACGAGGCGCTCACGGGGGCCGCACCGTTCGCGGGCTCCAGCGCTCAGGCCGTGATGGCCCGGCACTCTCTGGACCCGGTGCCGAGCATGCGAACCGTGCGAGCGACGATCCCCGCAAGCGTCGAGGGGGTCGTGATGAAGGCGCTGGCCAAGGTGCCGGCGGACCGCTACGGCACCGCGCGCGCGCTCGGACAGGCCCTGAACGACGCCCTGCAGATCACGGAGGAGGAGCTGGTCCGCCCGGCCAGCAAAGCTGCACGGCGCGTCGCCGCTGTGGTCACGATTGCGGTCCTGGCCGGGCTCGCCGGGCTCTTCATCTCGAATCGTCGTGCAGCCACCCCTTCCCCAGGAGTCACTGAGGCGGGCGTCTCGTCGTCTATCGCCGTCCTTCCCTTCGAGATCACCGGTGCCGGGCTGGAGGAGTGGCGGGAAGGTCTGGTGAATCTCCTATCGACCGGACTGGACGGCGCAGGCGGTCTCCGAACGATCCCCAGCCGGACCGTGATGGCTCGGTGGGACGAGCTGTCTCGAAACACCCGACGCCTTGACCAGACCGCGAGCTTGAGCATCGCCGGGGACATGGGCGCGCGGTACGCACTCCTGGGAACCGTGGTCGCGATCGGGCCGGTGGCTCGAGTCACGGCGGACGTGTATTCGGTCGACGACCGCGTCCCGCTGGGTCAACGACAGGTCGAGGGCGCGGTCGACAGCGTGCTGGTTCTCGCCGATCGCCTCGCCGTCGAAGTGCTCGGAGTGATCCGGGAACGAGGCGGTGGCGAGCTCCCCCCGGTGAACCTCGCGAGCATCACGACGAGCTCGGTTCCGGCGCTGAAAGCATACCTGGAAGGCGAGTTTCACTCGAGACAAGCCGCCTTCGACGAGGCGATCGAGGCCTATACGCGAGCCATCGAGGCGGATTCGACGTTCGCGTTGGCCCACTACCACCTGGCCAGCGCCCACGCGTGGCGACAGGGGATTCAGTTCCCCGCGGCCAGACGGCATCGCGAGATGGCGCTCAGGCACGCGGATCGACTGCCCGATCGTGAAGCCGGTCTTGTCCGTGCCCGTCACGTCACCGGGGAGCAGCGACCGGAGGCCGTGGACCTGCTCGAGGAAGCCGTGCGGGCCTACCCCGACGACTCCGAAGCCTGGTTCCTGCTCGGTGACGCCCATCTCCATACCAGTGCCCTGACGGGGCCGGAAGAAGCTGACCTGGCGTTCCGCCGTGCTACCGAGCTCGATCCTGCCTTCGCCCTCTATCAGCCCCACGGGGTCGAGCTCGCTTTCAACCACCATAGGGACAGCGCCCTGGCCACCGCCCGTCTCGGGCAGTACGGCGGCGTCTCCGCAGGCTCGCCGTACTACCATGGCGGCCTCTTGGCGCTCGACGTGGCCTTCCGAGCCGGGCCGGGGGGCGTCCCGTCTGCGACTCCATTGGATAGCGTGGACGTGAACGTCCTTTCCGTCGCCCAGCTCAACCTCAAGCATCCAGAGGATTGGGAGGGGCGGGAGCGAGTCCTCCTGTCGCTGCGTGAGCGGCTGGATCCGAGCGGGCAGCGGTCGGTGTCGGACATCCTCGCTTTGGAGAGCCTCTGGAAACGGGGGCATCTCGGACGAGCGGTCGAGTACCTCGGCGAGGGGCGGGTGTCCCCCGTCACGAGAGCGTGTCTGCCCGCCGTTGCCCTTGGCTGGGGAATCCCCGTCCCGGACGGCGTACTCGAGGCGGCGCTGACCACACTGGAGGACGAGGACGGCCCCATCCACTTCCTCCTCGCCTGTCGGGGCTATGTGGCCGCCGACCTCGGACGCTGGGACGTCCACTCCGCAGCGATTACCGAGGCCGAGTCCCGCGCCGACCAGGCGCGCCGGCGCGGAGAGGAAGCCGTGGCCCGGCGGCTCGATGCAGCCGTCTCCGAGATGCGTGGCTACGCGGCGTGGAGGCGTGGAGATTCTCGGTCAGCGATCGAGCTCCTCGACCGCGCGGACCAGACCTCCTGGTACCTCGGCCCCTGGCCGCGCAGCGTCATTCGCAAGGCGGATTGGTATCCCAACGCTTGGCTGGGCCACATCTACCTCGAGCTCGGGGACCTCGAACGGTCGGAACCCCACTTCCGCCAGTTATGGTACAGCCCACTCGCCCACTACCGGCTCGGGTTGATTCACGAAGCCCGCGGAGACCTCCAACTTGCCACCCAGGCCTTTCGGTACTTCGTCGACGCGTGGGCGGACGCCGATGTGGAGCTCCAGCCGATGGTGGAGTTTGGACGGGCGGCACTCGCTCGAGTGAATGGCGGGCCTTAGAGGGACCGTGTGACTGATCGGCCCCGAGTCCTGTCGGGTCGTTCACCGACCGAGAGTCCGTGCTCTCCGGGGTTGCTGATCATGGCCCGCGCTTACGCCAGCAGCCGCCAGAGCTGGGCCACCAGGAACGTGACCGTGAATCCCATGGCCAGGGGCAGGAGGGCCGAAACCGTGGTCCACTTGGCGCTCCCCGTCTCCTTCCAGATGGTGTAGAGCGTGGTGGAGCACGGATTGTGGAGCAGGCTGAAGAGCATCAGGTTCACGGCCGTCAGCAGGGTCCAGCCGGCGCCGGCCAGGATCCCGCCGATGGCGAATGCCGAGTCCAGCTCGAACATCACACCGGCTCCCCCTCCAACCCCGGTCATGCCCGCTGACAGCACCGTGAGCATCAGCACCGTGGGGATCACGATCTCGTTGGCCGGAATGGCCACGATGTACGCCAGCAGTATCACGCCGTTCAGCCCGATGAGCAGGCCGAACGGGTTCATCCAGTCGATCATGTGCTCGGCGACGCTGGCGCCCCCGAACGAGATGTTGGACACCAGCCAGATCACCGCCCCGGCGGGCGCCGCGAAGATTATGGCCCGCCAGAGCACGATGAGCGTGCGGTCGATCAAGGACGTGTAGAGCGTCTGGAGCACGCGGGGTGGACGGTACGGCGGCAGCTCCAGGCTGAACGTGGTGGCCTGTCCCTTGAGGACGGTGCGGGACAGCATCCACGAAGCCAGGAACATGAAGAAGATGCCCAGCAGAGCCACGCCCACCACGGCGCTGGCCGACACGAGCCCCGCCAGATGCGCCGGAGCCAGAGCGCCGATGAAGACGGTGGCCAGCAGGATCTGCGTGGGCCAGCGCCCGTTACAGAGCGAGAAGTTGTTGGTGATGATGGCGATGAGCCGCTCCCTGGGGCTGTCGATCACCCGGGTGGCCACCACGCCGGCCGCATTGCAGCCGAAGCCCATGCACATCGTCAGGGCCTGCTTGCCGTGGGCGCCCGCCCGGCGGAACAGGCTGTCCAGGTTGAACGCCACCCTGGGCAAGTAGCCGAAGTCCTCGAGCAGCGTGAACAGCGGAAAGAAGATCGCCATGGGTGGCAGCATGACGCTGATCACCCAAGCCGTGGCCAGCCACACGCCGTCGAAGAGGAAGCCGGACAGCCACCATGGCATCCCGATGGCGCCGCCGAAGCCGGTGAGCAGCGGGTGGACCTTGTCGATGAGCAGCACCGCCAGCATCTGGGATGGCACGTTGGCCCCGGCGATGGTGAGCCAGAAGACAACGGTGAGGATCGCCAGCATCAGAGGGAAGCCCAGCACCCGGCTCGTGAGCCATCCATCGAGCGTCCGATCGAAATCGAACTTGGCCCGCTTCAGGCCGCGCGACATCGAGCGGTTGGCGATCTCCTGGGCAACGCCGTAGATCCGCTCCATGATGGCGTCGTGGAAGTCCGGGCGGAGTGTCCAGCGAAGCTGGTTGGCTTTGCGGATCACCCTCTGGCCCACCGAGCTGGCCACCGCCACCGCCACCCCACCGTCGTCGAACTCCTCCTCGTCGTGGGGCCCGTAGCTCTCGTCCGGGCGCAGAAAGCCCACCTCGCCGGTGCGCACCGCCTCCTCTACGCGTCGATCCCCGTTGAGCAGCCTCTGGGCGACCCAGCGGCCGTTCGGCAGCTCGGGAAACGCCGCGTCGATGGTCGGAACGAGGGCGCTCACGGCGCTTTCCACCTCGGGCGGTTGGTCTTCGATCCGGTACGGCGTCGGCCGCACACGACCCGACGCCACGTCGTCGATGGCGCCGAGCAGCTCGGGAATCCCCTCTTTGCGGCGGGCCACTGCAGGCACGACCGGCACGCCCAACTGCTCCGACAGCTTGTCCGGGTCGACGGCGATACCGTGACGGCGGGCCTCGTCCATGAGGTTCAGGCACACCACCACGCGGTCGGTGATCTCCAGGATCTGGATGACCAGGTTGAGATTCCGCTCGAGCCGGGTGGCATCCACCACCACCACCGTCACGTCGGGCCTGCCGAACAGGATGAAGTCCCGGGCCACCTCCTCGTCGGCGCTGCCGGCCTGGAGAGAGTAGGTCCCCGGGAGGTCCACGATCTTGACCTTCTTGTCGCCGTGGCCGAAGACACCCTCGGCGCGGACCACCGTCTTGCCCGGCCAGTTGCCCGTGTGCTGCCGTAGTCCGGTCAGGGCGTTGAAGACGGTGCTCTTGCCCGTGTTGGGGTTCCCGGCCAGCGCCACCAGGTAGTCCCACCGGCTGGGGCTCAGGCCCAGCTGGACCAGGCTCTCGGTCCGGTGCTGGCTGCAGCCCCGACACGGCGTGGCGGCCACCGGATTCACGCCACGTCCTCCCCGCCCGCCGGCTTGCGATCGACGTGGATCCAGGACGCCTGCTCACGGCGGAGCCCGATCAGGGCTCCCCGGATCCGGTAGGCCACCGGATCACCGGACGCGCTCCGGAGCTCGGCCGTGACAGTCGTTCCCGGCACGACGCCCAGATCCAGGAGCCGGCGTCGCTGAGGACCCTGGCACACGGCCGAGATGCCCGTGACCATGGCGGCTTCTCCGGCCGCCAGCTCGTCCAGGGTGGCGGCGGAGCCGCCGGCATCGGCTTCGGGCGGCAACACCTGAACGGTCACGTTGCCGGCCACCACCGGCTCCAATACCAGCTCCCGGCCCTCTGTCTCCACGCGGACTTGCCCCCGGGGCGACTCCACACCCCGCACCACCATCAGGGGGCTGAGTCCCTCGCTGAGCAGCCGGTCGTAGATCGACGACGGCTCGTCCTCCAGGTGGAGGATCGTGGCGAGTTGGCCCGGCTTCAGCGCGGTCAGGGGCACGCCGGCCGGCGGCGGCACCTGGCCGTCACGCGTGGGGATTGGATCCCCGTGGGGATCGAAGACGGGATGGCCGAGACTGGCGGCCAGCTGATCCGTCTCGTCTTCGGACAGGGTGTGCTCGAGACGCTCCGCCTCCCGGTGCCATTCAGTGGGCTGCACACCAGTGCGATCAGCCAGGTAGCGCTCCCACAGTCGGTGCGTGCGGAGGATGCGGAGCGCGTACGCACGACCTTCCTCGGACAGGGCGGGACCCCTTTCGTCCGAGTCGACCAGTTCCAATTCCTCCAGCCGCTTGAGGAGCTCAGCGGCTCGCCCTCGCGAAACGCCGATCGCCCCCGCCAGGCTGTCCAGCGTCGCGGGCTGCGTCGCGTACTCGCAGTTGTACAGGTGCTTCAGGGCGTCCTCCAAATGGACCCGCTCGGTCATCCCCAGCAGGCGGGACAACCGCGCCACCACCCCGCGTCGAGGCCAGAAGACCACAGCCACGATCACGACAGCGACCGCGAACCACGCCAAGGCGGTCAGGGGATCGGTCATCGCTGGCTAGCCTCCCGTGGAAGAGAGCACATCTGGGTCACACTGGGTTATCGGCCGGTTTTTAGGATAACCTTAATTTAAACTTCGGTAAGCCTAATTTCCAACCTCGGCAATCCTCGTGTACCCATGGACAGTGCCGTGGGATCCCCTTTCGGATCTCTCCGACGCCGTACGCGCCGCTTTTCGGATTGCGCCGGCCCTGGTCGCTGGCGATCCTGGAGCCGGGCTCCTGCACTTTTCCCGCCTTGGTCGCGAGATCGCTGCGCCTTCCCCGCGCTGGGGCCAACGTTCGAAGGGCCGTCGGTGTCACAGGTGGAGAGCGGCATCCCGCCGGAGCTGCTGGTTCGAGACCACATGCGAGGAGAGCTTCGGATGAAGGACGCGACACCCTTTCAACGGCTGGCTCTGAACGCCCTGAGGTTCGTGGCAGGCTTCCAGCTCTGGCAACACGGTGCCAGAAACTGTTCGCGTGGTTCGGTCGGGAGAATCCGGTCGAGGCCTTCACGATCTTCTGGACGGCTGGCATCATCGAGCTCTTCGGGGGGGCCCTGGTGGCGATTGGCCTTTTCACGCGACCCGTGGCATTCCTGCTCACTGGTCACATGGCGGTCATCTTCTGGTGGCGGCATGCTTGGGGGAACCCCATCTGGCCCCTCATGAACCGTGGTGAGGCGCCAGTGCTGTTCTGCTTCATGTTCCTGCTGCTCTGGGCCTGGGGCGGAGGTACGTGGAGCGTTGACGCCTGGCGTGAACGCCGTTCTTCTGAGGCGTGACATCGGCCGGTGTGAGCGCGCCTCCTGGAGAGCGTGATCCACTGCACCCCGTCGTGAGGCTCTGCTTGGAACGCCCCACACCGGCTCCGGCGCACCCACCACCCGGACCTCGATCGGCGTGACCCACGAATGAAGGCGATGCTCCTGGAGGCGCTGGGGTCAGTGGCGCAGAATCCGCGGCCACTACGCCTCGCCGACGTCCCCGACCCCACGCCCGGTCCCGGCGACGTGCTCGTGCGGGTCCGCGTCTGCGGCGTCTGCCACACCGAGCTGGACGAGATCGAGGGTCGGACGCCTCCGCCCTCCCTCCCCGTGATCCTGGGACATCAGGCCGTGGGGGTGGTGGAAGCCCTGGGAGCCGACGTGAGCGGCCTGGCCCGCGGCGACCGGGTGGGCGTGCCGTGGATCCACTCGGCGTGCGGGACCTGCGAGCACTGCGGCCGAGGCGAGGAGAACCTCTGCCCCGACTTCCGCGCGACCGGGCGGGACGTGAACGGTGGCTACGCGGAGCTCATGACGGTCCCGGCGCCCTTTGCCCACGCCATCCCGGACGCGCTGAGCGATACCGAGGCCGCGCCGCTCCTGTGCGCGGGGGCGATCGGATATCGGTCTCTCCGATTGACCGGACTCGCCGCAGGCGAGCGACTGGGCCTTACCGGGTTTGGCGCATCCGGGCACCTGGTTCTGAAGATGCTGCGCCACCGCATGCCCGACACCGAGGTCTTCGTCTTTGCCAGGAGTCCCCAGGAACGGGAGTTCGCGCTGGAGCTCGGAGCGGCATGGGCCGGCGATACCACGGCCACGGCACCGTCTCCCCTGCACGCCATCATCGACACGACGCCCGTATGGAAGCCGGTGGTGGAAGGTCTGCGCAACCTGGCCCCGGGGGGCCGCCTGGTGATCAACGCCATCCGCAAGGAGTCCCACGACCAGGATCAGTTGCTCGGGCTGGACTACCCTGAGCACCTGTGGATGGAGAAGGAGATCAAGAGCGTGGCCAACGTCGCGCGGCGAGACGTGCGCGAGTTCCTGGACCTGGCCGCCGAGGCGGGCTTCCGGCCCGAGATCGAGGAGTTCGCCCTGGAAGACGCGAACCGGGCGCTTCTAGAGCTGAAGAACCGGAAGATCCGCGGCGCCAAGGTGCTTCGGGTGGAGTGAGTGAGCCGCGGCCCCGAAAGGGGCCGTAGCCGACGACCGCCCTTGAAATCGACCCCGCTGAAGCACGATAGTTAGTGACGTCGGTAGGCAGCCCGACAGCGGTGGGCCTTCGTGTCGAGCGCTCCGCGTGCCGGCCTGCGGTGATTCAACGATCTTCCAGCGAGACGGACCGCGTGCAGGACACTCAGACCCGTAGACGTTTTCTTGGCATACTGCCTGGCGCCCTCCTCGCCGTTGCCGCCGGTGCCCGCTCGGCGATGGCCGACTCCGCCACCCACTGCGGCCCGGTCACCCATGGACGCGGCGCATTCGCTCACCCCGATCCGCGCCCCGGGATCGACGCGTCCAAGGTCCTGACCGCGGACCGCTTGGCCAACCCGTCGGCGGCTCCGGTCTACGACATGGTCCGGGAGATCCCCGAGATCGTGGACGGCATTCGCTGTCACTGCGGATGCGCCGAGCTGGACGGCTATTACTCGCTCCTGACCTGCTACGAGGAGCAGGGCATGGCCCAGTTCTGTGACATCTGCAAGGGCCAGGCGCGAGAGGCGTACCGCCTGCATGAGAAGGGCAAGGAGCTGAAGGCGATCCGCACGGCCATCGACGCCCGTTTCGCCTGACCACGGACCCGTCCCTGGCCGCTCCTCACTCTTACGACCTGCTGCCAGCCGGCCCGGTCCGCCCCCACCCCGGAGGTTCCATGCACCGCCCCCCCGCAGCCGGTCTGGCCGCCGGCCTCGTACTCCTCATTTCGATCGTCTCACAGGCCGACGCCCAGGTGCGGGCCAGCGAGCGGGGCGGAGTTTCCCAGCGCGTCGACGGGACGGATATCGTGGTGGACTACGCACGCCCACAGACGCGTGGCCGTGACGACATCTTCGGTGGCGTGATCCACTGGAGTGAGGTCTGGACCCCGGGGGCCAACTGGGCCACGACCTTCGAGTTTTCCAAGGACGCCACGTTGGACGGTCACGACGTGGCTGCCGGCAAGTACTCGGTCTGGCTCGTGCCAGAGGAGGACGGCGAGTGGATGCTCCGCCTGAGCCCGAAGGCCGACCGCTTCCACACACAGCATCCGCCGGAAGACGAGTACGTGCTTTCGTTGCCGGTGGCACCGCAGGAAGGCGAGCACCTGGAGGTCCTCACCTTCCACTTCCCCGAGGTGCGCCGAGACGGCACCACCCTCCACATGCACTGGGGCACCACGTACATCTCCCTCGACGTGGGGATCCATCGGACCGAGCTGGCCGAGGCCTTCACGCCCGACGAGATCGCCCCGTATCTGGGCGACTACGAGCTGACCATTCTCGGAGAGGGTGATCAAACCTGGGAGTTCGAGCTCGAGCTGATCGATGCCAACGGTAAGCTCCGGGGCCTCGTGGACGACGGCGACTGGGCCTTCGAGCTCGTCCGCTCGGACGAGCCCAACACGTTCTACATCGGCTTCATGCAGGATGGCGAGGTCGTGGACGTCGAGGAGGGGCCCGTGCACTTCGACTTCGAGGGTGACGAGACGTCCGGATTCACGGTCCTGGGGATCGGCATCGAGGTCTGGATGGAGGCCACCCGGAAGCGATAGCACCTGCCGAGTGGCCGCACGGGCGCCCACCCGCTGTCCGGTCGCGCGCCCGAAGCCGGCATTCGTCGGAGTCCGCTCTGCGAGCGGCCGCGGAGGAAGCGCGTCTTGGCGGGCCTCGGCCGTAAAGCTCTCAGGCGGTTCGCGTATCCCTTCTCGTGACGGCTGGACGGAAGGGACCCGGGAAAGGACCTGGCCATGCGGACCGAGGTTGATGGCTCGCCGGCAGTGACGGCGCTGGTTTCCCTGATGTGCCTTCTGACTGCCGCGTGCTCGTCGGAGTCCGCCGACGTCACCCCACCGCCGCCCGAAGACCTGCCGGTGAACGAGTTTCTGACCGGCACGGGAGAGTGGCAGGGGACGGCGGACCTGCCGATCCCCCTCCGGGCGTTCGGGGTCGCTGCGTACCGGGGCGCCCTCTGGGTGGTGGCGGGGATCTCGCAGCAGGGCGTTCAGGAGCTCGTGGTGGACGGAGTCTACCGGTACGACGTAGCCGCCCGGAAGTGGGATCCGCTCAACGACTTCCCGGCTCCGGTCGCCAATCACGGTCTGGTGGTGGTGGCCGACACCCTCTTCGCGGTGGGCGGTGTTTCGGCAGGGGCTTTGGCACTCCCGTCCCTGTGGGCGTACGACCCGGACAGCGACTCCTGGAGCTCCCGGCCCCCGATGCCCGAGGGCCGACACAGCTTCGCCGTGACCACAGCGGGAGGTGGAATCCTGATCGTGGGAGGCTGGGGATCTTCGGATGAGCGGGCCCTGGCGTATGACGCCACGACGGGCACCTGGACGCGGGAGCCGGGACCCGAACTGCGCATCTCGCCGGACGTCGTCGAAGCCGCCGGGTCCGTCTACCTGACCGGCGGCCGCAGGAATCTGGGTCCCACGCTCGACACGAATCCGGCCGGCGAGCTGCTCGTGCGGAGTCCCAGCGACGGATCCTGGGCTGAGGTCGGCGTACACAAGCGGGTCCGCGATCGGCCGGCAACCGCGGTACTGGACGGTCGCATCCACTTCGTGGGCGGTCAGAACGCCAACTTCGTGGAGCAGACCACCCACGTGGCGTGGGACCCGGTGGCGGACCAGTGGTACGAGTACCCGGAGCCGCGGTTGCGCCGCTCCCAAGCGAAGGCGGTCACGCTCGGCGGTCGCCTCTACGTGATCGGTGGCATCGACAACACCATCATGTACAACCTGGTCGAGGAGTTCATCCCCCGGTAAGCGCGCGGGAGGCTTGCGGGGTGGAGTGCCGAACCCGGTCGTGTGGCGCGCCGCTCGTAAGCCGGGTGGCGGGCCAAGACCCGGTCGTGTGGCGCGCCACTCGTCAGCGGCGTGGCGCGCCAGAACCCGGTCGTGTGGGGCGCCACTCTCAGCCGGGTGGCGCACCGGTGGCCCGGGGGCCAGACTCCACGCATGTCGGCCTCCCCCCTCCGCATCGGGCTCTGCCACCGCGAACGGCTGCCGGTTCGCAAGTACGGCGGCACGGAGCGCGTGGTGCTCTGGCTCGCCCGGACGTTGGTCTCCCGGGGACACAGTGTGGTCCTCCTGGCGCCGCCGGGCAGCCACGGAGCAGGAACCGGCGCGATCGTCCAGCACATCCCCAGGAAGATCGTCCAACAGGCCTTCGACGACCCCTCCTTCGACGCCGACGCACACCTCCCCACCGGGCTGGACGTGGTCCACTTCCACTTCGGCCTGGCCGCCCGTACCACCCGGCCCCACATCATCACCATCCACGGCAACGAGGACAGGACCTACGGCCCCCACCATTCCTTCGTGTCCCGGAACCACATGGAGCGCCTGGGCGGACGCCACTGGGTGTACAACGGGATCGAGCTGCAGGACTACGTCTATCAGCCGCAGAAGGACGACTTCCTGCTGTTCCTGGGGGACCCCGGACGGCGATCCAAGGGCGTCGACAGAGCCGAGAAGATCGCCCGAGTGAGCGGTCGTCGGCTCGTGATCGCGGGCGGCTGGCGCTTCAACCCGAGCCCGCGAATCCGCTCGGTCGGTCCCGTGGACGACCGGAAGAAGGCCGAGCTCCTGAGACGTGCCCGCGCGCTCGTGTTTCCCATCCGGTGGGAGGAGCCCTTCGGGCTGGTGGTGGCCGAAGCCTGGGCGGCGGGGTGCCCTGTGCTGGCGTCCCCCCGGGGATCCCAACCCGAGCTCTTCGAGACCCGTGGCGATCCGGTGGGCTTCCTGTGCCCTTCGGACGACGCGTTCGTCGAGGCGCTCGACCGCCTCGACGAGATCGATCCGGCGGCCTGCCGGGCACACGTCGAACGTCGGTTCAGCGCGGAGGTGATGGCCGAGAACTACGAGACGCTATATCGACGAGCCATCGCCGGAGAGCTGGAGATGCCGTTCGAGCCGGGCCCATAGGGACCGGGACATGCCCGGCGCCAAGGTCCTGGACGACTCCGCCGCGGCCGCCTCGTCTCAGTCCGGGAACGGAAACGCCCGCGCCATCGTGCTCAGCCGCTCGAACCGCTCCCGGCAGACGCGCCGGGTTGCCTCCAGATCGACCTGGTGGTCCTGAAAGCGTCGCTGGCGGGCGAAGTACTCGGCCGGATCGGTCCAGTCCGGCTCGACGTTGATCCGGTACGACACGCCGTCCACGACCTCGTACAGGGGGAAGAGCCCGCTCCGCACCGCCAGGCGTACGAGCTCTGGCGAATCGGCGGGCTCGGACTTCCATCCCATGGGACAGGGCGAGTGCATGAGCAGGAAGCGCATCCCATGGACCGAAAGCGCCGTGCGGATCTTCCGTGCGAAGTCCTCGGGGTGGGCGATGGAGAGGGATGCGGCGTACGGAACCCGGTGGGCGGCCATGATGGCCAGGATGTCCTTCTTCTCCTCGCGCTTGCCGGCGGGCGTGGTGGTAGTCCGGGCCCCGGGGGGCGTGGCCGAGGATCGCTGCCCGCCCGTGTTGCCGTAGATCTCGTTGTCGTAGCAGACGTAGATGATGTTCTCGTTCCGTTCGGCCGCGGCCGACAGGGTCGCGAGCCCGATGTCGTAGGTGCCCCCGTCGCCGGCCCAGGCGATCACCTGCCCCGTCTCGCCGTTCAGGTCCCGCACGCTGGCGATGCCCGACGCCACCGCAGGTGCCGACGCGAAAGTGGTAGCGACCACGGGCACGCCGTAGCTGGTCGTCGGGAACGCGCCGGCCGTGACGATGCCGCAGCACGCCGGTATGGCCAGCGTGCACGTCTCGCCCGCGTCGGCCAGCGCGCGGCCCAACATGGTGAGCCCGACGCTCATCCCGCATCCGGCGCAGTTGGTGTTGCCGGCCCGGAGCAGGCACTCCGGCGTGCAGGGGATGCCCTCGAGCGTCCCGCCCGATGCCGCGGAGGTCGCGACCGACCCACCGGGTGCGCCACCGGCAGTAGCCTGCCCGGACACAGCCGATCCTCCGTTCGCGCTCGCCGCCGCTGCGCTCATGCCGACACCTCCTCGGCCGCCGCCGCCATGCCTACGGGTGGGCCCGCCGTGGCCGCGATTCCCATCCACCGAGGTGCCCCGGCCTCTGTGCGCGCAGTGAGGTCGTCGAGCGTCTCCTCGACCATGGCGGGCGTCACGTCACCGCCGCAGACACCGGTCAGGTAGTCCTGCACCATGAGGTCGTCCCGATGGCCCTGGCAGGCGGCGCGCACGTCCTGCCAGAACACGCCGCCCATGCCCGCCGCGTAGTTCCGGTCCAGAACGCCGACCTTGTCCGCCGCGGCGCAGGCGGCCCGCAGCGCGGCCTCGGGGAACGGACGGAACATCTTGAGCTTGACCAGACCCACCCTCTCGCCAGCGCGCCGGCGAGCTCGCACCACCTCTCGCGCGGTCGTGGCGATCGAGGTCGTGGCCACCAGAATCCGCTCGGCGTCCTCCGTCTCGAAGGTCTGGAGCGCGTCCCCGGGGTCGCGGCCGAAGACCTGCAGGAACTCGGTGCGGGCTTCCTGGAAGACGTGTGGCACACGGGCCATCGCCTCGTCGATCTCCATGCGGAGCGACATGGACTCTATGGGCCACGAGAGGCCGCCCAGCGTGCGGGGGTCCTCGGCCCGCAGGCGATGCGGTAGCTCCAGATCGGGGAGGAAGCGGTCCACCAACTCCTGCCCGGGCAGGTCTGTCTCGGTCTGGGTGTGCGACACGATGAACGCGTCCAGGCACACGAGCACCGGTAGCAGGATCCGGTGGTCCTCGGCCAGGCGGAACGCCATCAGTACGCTGTCCAGCACCTCCTGGTTGGTCTCGCAGTAGAGCTGGATCCACGGGAAGTCCCGCAGCATCAGGGTGTCGCCCTGGTCCGCCCAGATGTTCCAGGGCGGCCCCAGCGTACGGTTCACGGCGACCATCACGATGGGGAGCCGGTAGAAGCCGGCCACCATGACGTTCTCCAGCATGTACGCCAGGCCGTTGGAGGAGCTGGCGGTGAACGAGCGGGCACCGGAGACGGCGCCGCCGATGGACACGCCCATGGCGCTGTGCTCGCTCTCGACCGGCACTACCCGACCCTTGGAGAAGGGGAACCTGGCCGCGTACTCCACGATCTCGGTCTGGGGCGTGATGGGATAGATGCCGCACACCGCTCCCCGGGCGCCGCGGTTGGCCTCGCCGGCGGTGCTCAGGGCATAGCCGGCCGCGTGGTTTCCCGTCACGAGCTCGATGGCCATGGCCTCTGCCTCGTCAAAGGTGGCTCATGTAGACGACATTTCTGGGGCACTCCGTCACGCAGATCCCGCAGCCCTTGCAGTAGGCGTGGTCGAAGACCAGCTCGCGGCCCACCCGCTTCAGCACCCCCTCCGGGCAATACGTGATGCAAAGGTCGCAGTCGTTGCACACGCCGCACGAGAGGCAGCGGCGGGCTTCGGCCGCGTCGACCAGGCCCATGTGCACCTCGTCGAACGTCGTGCGACGCACGTCCATGGGCAGCGTCGCCGCCGCCGTAGCCGGCGTCCGCTCGAACAGGTGGAGGCGCAGGGCCTCGGCCCGGATCACCTCGTCCTGCCATACGTCGACGTCGGTCCGGCGCGCCGCATGCTCATCCAGTGCCAGGTGCCCACCCCCGATGGAGTTGTGGACGTGGAAGGCGGTGCGGCGTCCGCTCCCGATGGCACCCGCCACCGTCCCGTCGTTGGTGGCCAGGTCGCCCACCGCGAACACGGGAGTCTCCAGGAGGCCGAGTAGCGCCGCGCCCTCCCTGACCTCGGTGCCCTCGGGGAAGACGCTGATGTCGGGGGACTGGCCCAGGGCGAGAATGACGCGGTCGCACTCGAGGACGAAGTCGGATGCCGGCACCTCCACGGGTCGCCGGCGCCCGGATTCGTCGGGCTCCCCGAGCTCCATTCGCCGGCAGGTGATAACGTACCGCGCAGGCACCCCGTTGCCCGCGGCGGCCCGCGCCAGCGCCACGGGTTGGGTCAGGAGATCCATGACGACACCCTCCTCGAGCGCCTCGTCGATCTCCTCGACGATGGCCGGCATCTCGTTCCGGGTGCGACGGTACACGACCCGGACCGTGGCAGCCCCGAGACGGAGAGCGGAGCGCGCGGCGTCCATGGCGGTGTTCCCCCCGCCCACGACGACCACGTCCTCATTGTCCACGCGAACGTCTCCCTGGCGCGCTCGGTCCAGGAAGACGATGCCCTGCTCCACCCCGGGTTCGTCGCCGAGCCCGAGACGCAGATCCCGGAGCTGCTGCAACCCGGTGGCCACCAGAACCGCGTCGTGTCGCCGCGTGAGATCGAGGAGCTCCCGCCTGCCGACCCGGGCTCCGGTCTCGACGCTCACCCCCAGGTCCAGGATTCTCTCGACTTCCCGTTCCAGCACCGCCTTGGGCAGCCGGAAGTCGGGGATGCCCGTGCGCAGCAGGCCACCGACCTCGCCGGAAGCCTCGTAGACCGTGACACGGTACCCCAGCCGGGCCAGATGGTATGCGGCCGACAATCCGCCCGGGCCCGATCCCACGACGGCGACAGACTCCCGCCGCTCGGACGCCCGCTGCACCGTGGCCTGCCCGGTGTCCCCGGCGAGTCGCTCGAGCTGAGGGACGTTCACGGCCCCGTCGAGCTGAATCCGGTTGCAGGACGCCACGCAAGGAGCGGGACAGACGCGACCGCACACCGACGGGAACGGGGTTGTTTCGAGCAGGATGGCCAGCGCGTCGTCCGGACGGTCCTCGGCCAGGGCCCGGAGGAAGCCCTGCACGTCGTTGCCGGCGGGACAAACGTGGTTGCACGGGGGCACGAACTGTTGCCGGGCAGGCTGCTGGGTGGACCACTCCCCCGTGTGGATCTTGGGCATGTCTCCGCCCGCGCCTTCCACGAAGCTGTGTCCGCGCTCAGCGTGGACGAGGGCTCCGGTAGAGGGGGGGCCGGAAGGGAGCGACGCCACACCCCGCGGCGCCAGCGTCCGCACCGTCTCGGCCGCCTGCCGAGCGGCGCTCAGGTTGCCCCCGCCGAACCCAAGGTGGTCGAGGGCGGCTTCCATCTCCCCGAGGGGGAGGCCCAGCACGCCCGCCACCGCCCCCGCCAGGGCGGTGTTCACGATGGGAACGGTCCGCGTGCCCAGGCCGTTGGCTCGAGCGATCTTCGTGGCGTCCACCGTAGCCAGCCGGTTTTCGGCGAAGCGGTCCGCGAACGCCTCGGGTGGGTCGGCGCTGTTCAGGAGGATCCACCCACCGGGCTTCAACCCGCCCAGGATCCCGGGGCCGATCAGGGTCGGATCCAGGACTACGACGTGGTCCGGCTCGTAGATCAGGTTGCGGTTGGTGATGGGCTCGCCGTCATACCGGCAGAACGCCTGCACTGGCGCCCCGGAGCGCTCGGCGGCGTAGAGGCCGAACGCCTGGACGGAGTCCCCCTCCAGGAATCGGGCCGTGGCGATGAGCTTGGCCAGCGTGACACCGCCCTGTCCACCGCGGCCGTGGATCCGGATTTCGATCATCCGACCTCCTGCGCTCGAGCGGAGGCCTACTATGCTTCTCTGACCAAACTACCGCCGCGAGGCAGGAACCCTCGGTCGGGAAAGTCTCCCTGTCTGCGGTGGGGTAGATCCCTACCGCTCGTCCGACCTCCCGCCCCCGCCGCCCTCATCTCGTTCGGGTCGCCCGAGCTTCCGACCGGTCCGCGTCCCGAGACGCCGGGGCGGAGCGCCCGCCGGCGGGGCTCCGGGCGGGCCCCTCGGGGAGAATGCCCCACACGCTTTTCAAGCATTGTCCGATCCCGCGAGGCCGCCGAATCGATTATGTACGGGCAGGCACCCGATCGGTGGCCGAGCCGCCTCATGTCTCGGGATCGTGATCGGTGGCAGGCGACTCGCTGGCCCGGGGGTGACAGCACCATGAAGGATCCACGTGGCGCAGACCAGCAGGAACCGCACGAATCGAGATGGCTGGACGAGGGCTGGCCACCGTGCGCGCAGGCTCAGGCAGACGGTGTCCCCTGTCAGGAGCTCGGCAAGGACTGCGAAGAGTGCGAGAAGGCATTCCCGCAGCTCACGAGACGAGACCTGCCCTAGGCGGAGCCCGCGCAGAAGGTCGTCGCGCTGACCGGACCGCTCCGGGGCGCGGCGCGAGGGCACGACTGCCCCCCGCACGGAGGCGCGGATGGCGCTCGGGCTGCAGGCGAAGCGCCGGGCCGGAAGACGTGGAGCTAGGCCACCATGCGCATGAGCTGCCCACACAGCCACGCTCCATAGGTGCCGACCGCATACCCCAGCACGGCCAGGAGCACGCCCACCGGCGCCAGAGTCGGGTGGAACGCCGACGCCACCACCGGCGCCGAGGCGGCGCCACCGACGTTGGCCTGGCTCCCCACCGCCAGGTAGAAGGTGGGCGCCTTGATTGCCCGGCCCACCGCGAGCAGCAGCACGGCGTGGATGGCCATCCACACGGCCCCGAGCGCGAACAGCGCCGGGCGCTCCACGACGGCCCCGATGTCCATGCCCATGCCTATGGTGGCGATCAGGATGTAGAGCATTACCGACCCCACCTTCGAGGCGCCGGCGCCCTCCAGCTCCCGTGCCCGGGTGAACGACAGGACGAGCCCCACCGTGGTGGCGATGACCACGAGCCAGAAGAACTGGCTGTCCAGGCTGAGTCGCTCGAGCTGGGGGGCGCTTCGCCCGATCCAGGGCGCGATCCAGTCCGCCAGAAGGTGGGAGAAGCCGGTGACCCCGAACCCCACCGCCATGATCAGCATGATGTCGGTCATGGACGATACCCGGGCGTGCTTCTCCTGGAACTCGCTCACCCTGCGCTGGAGGTCGTCCAGGGCGGTCGTGTCGGCGCCGAGGCGGGCGTCGATCTGCTTCGACTCACCCGCCATGTAGAGCAGGATCGCGAGCCACGCGTTCGCGATGAGCACGTCCACCGCCACCATGGCGGAGAAGAGCTGATCGCTGACCTCGAAGACCTCCTTCATGGCCGCCTGGTTGGCCCCCCCTCCGATCCAGCTGCCCGCCAGCGTCGTGAGGCCACGCCAGACCGCGTCAGGACCTGCGCCGCCCACGACGTCCGGGTTCACTACCGAGAAGATCAGGATCGCCAACGGCCCGCCCAGGATGATCCCCGTCGTCCCGGTGAGGAACATGATCAATGCCTTGGGGCCCAGGCGCAGGATGGCCTGGAGATCGATGCTGAGCGTGAGCAGCACGAGGGTGGCGGGCAGAAGATAGCGCGACGCCACGAAGTACAAGCGTGATTGTTCTGCGTCGACGAGCCCGAAGGTGTTGTAGAGCGACGGGACGAAGTAGCAGATCAGGAGGACGGGCACGTACCGGTAGAACTTCCGGAAGAATGGCCGGTCGCTCGCGGCAGTCCAGAAGATGACACCCAGGGTCGCGGCCAGGAGGCCGAGAACGACGGCGTCGTTGGTGATCAGCGCGCTGGATTCTTGCATCGATGGTCCGGACGGGGGAGGTCGAGGCCAGATCGTTGCCCAGGATGACCCTGCCGGTGGCTCTACGCCAGTCCCGGGAACTCGGCGGGGTGACGCGGACTCGGTGGGGAGACGGGCGGATGGCGGAACAGCGCGGGGCCTGTCAGGATTGCCCAGGAGCCAGTCCGCGATTCGAGGGTGAAGCGGACGGCCGGGGTAGGGAAAACGGGAACAACGGAACAGGGGAGCCCCAGGGCGTGACCCGTGTAGCTTCCCCCCGCGAGGTTGGCGTGACCATGGTGAAGGGCTCGTTCGAGGCCGTGCTCAGCACGGCGTCGGGCTCACGCTTCGGCGGGTTCCATGGCCACGCCAACACTCCCGAGTTGTGGCGGGACGGGGACTCAGTCCCCTCACGCCTCGACAAGTTGGGGAATCAGTGCGCATCATGTGTTGATTGTTAAGCGATCTTATCAATTCGATTGCACGGTCGATCGCATTCTTCGGTGGGAAGAAAGCCCACGCGGGGGTCTCCCGTGGCGACACGACACTCGACGGTTGCACTGCGGCGGAGATGGCGGAACCGACAACGAGGTGTTAGCGAACCAGATATGCAGTTCCTGATCATCGAGGACGAGCCCGCCGTAGCTCGAGCTATCCAAAAAGGGCTCAAGCGAGAGGGACACGGCGCCGACATCGCGAGAAGCGGCTCTACCGGGCTGGCGATGGCGCACGACGGGGATTACGACGTCATCATCCTTGACATCATGCTCCCCGGAAGGAGCGGCTTCGAAGTGGCTTCGGAGCTCCGTGCCCGCGGAGACGCCACACCCATCCTGATGCTGACCGCGCTCTGCTCGACGGAAGACATCGTGAAGGGTCTCGATGCCGGAGCAGACGATTACCTGACCAAGCCCTTCGAGCTCAGTGAGCTGCTGGCCCGGGTGAGGGCGCTGAAGCGGCGTTCCGGACCGGGTCGGGCCAGGGTCACGCGATTCGCCGACCTGGAGCTGGACGAAGCCGAGCGCACGGCCCGTCGTGGAGAACGCCCCATCAAGCTCACGGACACGGAGTGCCGCCTGCTGTCGACGCTGATGGAATGCCCCGGCGAGACCGTGTCGCGGCGGGAGCTTCTGGACCGGGTTTGGGACATACGATTCGACCCGTGCACGCGCGTGGTCGACGTCCACGTGGCCAACCTCCGCAAGAAACTGGAAGCGCGGGGCGAAGACCGCATGGTGGCGACTGTTCGCGGGATTGGATACCGCCTGGTGTGGCCCGGCACCGAATAGGCCCCATCCCCCCGACGCCCGGGCGTCCGCACTCGGATCCAGGGCCGACCCACCCGAAGTCACGGCCGGGGGCACTGGCCCGGACTCCCCACCTGGACCCGGGGCCGAATCACCTGAGATGCGCCGACGGGCGCCGGCCCGTCCCCCCACCCATGTCCTGAGCCGAGCGACGCGGCGGACGCTCGCCGGGCTGCGCCAAGGCCCCTCCCTCCCTCCACTACTCTCCCGCGAGCCCTGTCGGGCGTGCCGGCCGCCCGCACCCCACACGCGCCCGTCTACGACGAACGCGTTGAAGCGCCGCCAGTTACGGGTTTTTCTTGCAGAAGTCTTACAGTTTCGCAAGAATGGTTCGAGGTTGAATGCCCCCCTGAGAACACGTCCGACGCAGGCCGATCCTCACCAATCGGCGACCCGCCGAAGGAGGCAGCATGAGGCGTACTCCAGTCTTCATTGCGGCACTCGCTCTCCTCTGGGGCGCTCCGCTCCAAGCGCAGGAGCGGGCAATCACGGGCCAGGTCACGGCCGCCGACCAGGGCCAGGGCCTGCCCGACGCCGTGGTCCAGGTGGTCGGTACGGCCTTCGCAACGATCAGCGACGCCGACGGCGACTTCCAGGTCCGGTCTCCGACCGGGGAAGTCCAGCTGCGGGTTACGCTCATCGGCTACAGAACCGCCGAAATGACCGTCGGCGCGGGCGAGAGCAACGTCATGATCTCGATGGCCTCGGACCTGCTTCTGGTCGAGGGCATCGTGGTCACCGGGCGAGCCACGGCGATCTCGAAGCGAAACCTCGCGAACGCGGTCGGCACGGTCGAATCGGTGGAGTTCGAGCGGGCGCCCGCCGAGACCATCGAGAAGCAGCTCACGGGCAAGGTGGCCGGCGCCCTGATCGAGACCAACTCGGGTGCTCCAGGCGGCGGCGTGCAGGTCCGACTCCGCGGTACCTCCACCATCAACGGCGCCTCCGAGCCGCTGTACGTGGTGGACGGCGTGATCGTGAGCAACGCCGCGATCCCGTCGAACCAGAACGCCATCACGCTGGCGAGCGGGGGCTCCAACCCCTCGCTCACACAGGACGCGCTGGTGAACCGCATCGTGGACCTGAACCCCGAAGACATCGAGCGGATCGAGGTCCTGAAGGGGGCATCTGCGGCGGCGTCGTACGGGTCCAAGGCCGCCAACGGCGTGGTCATCATCACGACCAAGAGGGGCACGCCGGGTGACCTCGACTTCCGGCTGTCACAACGGTTCGGGATGTTCTCCCTCTCGAACAAGCTCGGGTCCAGGACCTTCCAGACCGAAGACGACGTGATGAACGCCTTCGGTCAGTCCGGCGTCGACCTCTGGAATCAGGGCCAGACGTTCGACAACGAAGAGCTCCTGGCTGGCCGGAACTCGCTGTCGTCAGAGACCGTGTTCAGCGTCAACGGGGGGACCCAGAACACGCGCTTCTTCGCCTCGGGCCTCTGGAAGAGCGACGAGGGGATCGTCAAGAACACCGGCTTCAAGAAGCAGTCCTTCCGGCTGAATCTGGAGCAGCGGCTGTTCAACTCGTGGACCTTGCGTCTGAACAGCAACGTGATTCACACCGAGGCGGAGCGCGGGCTCACCAACAACGACAACTCCGGGACCAGCTGGTACATGGTGTTCCCGTTCACGCCCAACTTCGTCAGCCTACAGCGGGAGGCGGACGGCACCTATCCCGACAATCCGTTCGAGCGAAGCAACCCGCTGCAGACATCGGATCTGTTGGACAATGTCGAGGACGTGTGGCGGTTCATCACCGCGGCGAACCTCCAGTTCGACATCGCCAATACATCGAGCCAACAGCTGCGGGCGCGGATCAATACCGGTGTGGACTACTTCGCGCAGAAGAACTCGCTGTTCTCGCCGCCGGAGCTCCAATACGAGCCGAACGACGGTCTCATCGGTACGTCGCTCCTTTCCAACAGCAGCAACCTGAACCTCAACATCGACGCCAACCTGGTGCACACGTACACGGGCAGTTCGTACACGGCGACCACCTCGGGAGGATTTCAGTACGAGCGTGCCGACCTGGACGTGGCCAGGATCACGAGCCAGAACCTGATCGCCGGCCAGCCGAACGTGGATGCCGGCACGGTGAAGGACGTGAGCCAGACCCGAATTCTCGTGAAGGACATCGGTGGGTACGCGCAAAGCGATTGGCTCCTGGCAGACGAGCGGCTGCTCGTGTCGGCGGGACTCCGGGCGGACAAGAGCTCCGCGAACGGCGACCCCGGCCAGTGGTTCTGGTATCCCAAGGCAGCCAGCTCCTACCGGTTCGTGTTGAGCCCCGGTGGGATCGAGGAGATCAAGATTCGCGGCGCCTGGGGCCAGAGCGGCAACCGGCCCCTATTCGGTCAGAAGTTCACGCCGTTGGACGGGACGCAGAACGTCCAGGGCATACCCGGCATCATCGTTGGCGGTCAGACCGGCGACGAGGGGCTCAAGCCCGAGCGGCAGAGCGAGTTCGAGGCCGGGATCGACGTGATCGGGTTCGACGGCTCGGCCAGCTTGGAGCTGACGGCCTACCAGAAGAACATCTCGGACCTTCTGCTCCAGAGGACCCTCGCGCCGTCGAGCGGCTTCACCACCGAGTTCTTCAACGGCGGCAAGCTGCAGGTGCGGGGCATCGAGGCGGCGCTGGCGACCACGTTCGTAAACACCCAGAGCTTCCAGTGGATCTTCCGCACGACCTACTTCCTCGACCGCAGCGAGATCAAGGAGCTGCCGGTCCCGTCGTTCCGTACCGGTGGGTTCGGGACGTCACTGGGCAGCTTCCAGATCGAGGTAGGCGAGTCTGCCACGCAGATCGTGACCAACCTCGGGAAGAACCCGGACGGCAGCCAGATCGTCGGGGCCATCGGGAATGCCAACCCGGACTTCAAGTGGTCGTTCGTGAACGACTTCAGCTTCGGCAACTTCAATATCTACGCCCTCGTCGACTGGCAGCAGGGCGGCACGGTCGTGAACCTGACCAAGCTGTTGTACGACTTCGGTCAGAACTACGTGGACCATGACGAGTCGGTGGAGGCCTTCGACCTGGGCGACGGCACCATGATCGAAGGGCCGCTGGGCGCACAGCGCCTGGGCCGTTGGCTCAACGGCGACAGTCGCGGATACTTCGAGGACGCCTCCTACCTCAAATGGAGGGAGCTCGCCCTCACCTACACATTCCCGCGGAACACGATACAGGGCTGGTTCGGCGCTTGGCTGGACAACTTCCAAATCCGACTCGGTGCACGGAACCTGCTGGTGTTCACCGGCTATTCGGGCCTGGATCCCGAGGTGAGCAACTTCGGCAACCAGGCAGTCGCCCGGAATATCGACGTCGCGCCCTTCCCACCCAGCCGTAGCTTCTGGCTCAGCTTCGACCTGGGGTTCTAGCCATGCGACCCAAGACTGAGAACCGACAGACGAGGCAGGTCACCATGCATAGGGCCTTGATGGCACTGTTCCTGCTCGGGACGTTCGCCCTGGCAGGATGTACCGACGAGTTGACGGTCCCCGACCTCAACAACCCGAGCCTCGAAGACCTGGCCACCAACCCGACACCGGCCGGGGTCTTCACCGCCGCCCAGGGCCTGATGGTCGGAGGACGCGCCCAGGCGGGGACCCGAAACGGGTATACCTCGCTCCTGGGCATCCTCGGGCGCGAGTCGTACAACTTCGACGGGTCCGACCCGCGTTTCATCACCGAGATGCTGGAGGGCGAGCTGGATCCCGGGAGCCCGGCGTTCGGCGCCAACCTCTGGACCAGCCGATACCAAAACATCCGCAACGCCAACATCCTGCTCGACGCGCTTGACGCCGTACAGGGGCTGGATCAGGACGAGCTGGAGGCGATCCGCGGCTGGGCCAGGACGTGGCAGGCCCTGGACCTGCTGCGGGTCGTGAACACCCGGGACGTGAACGGGGGCGTCGTGGACACGAATCGTCCGCCCACCGACGACCCGGCGCCCATCGAAGACAAGAACGCGGTGTTCGCCGAAGTCGCGCGGCTACTCGACGAGGCACGCTCGCACCTCCAAGCCGGTGGAGACGCGTTCCCCTTCCAGGTCCACTCGGGATTCGCGGGCTTCGACACGCCCTCCACCTTCATCGAGTTCAACCGGGCGCTGAAGGCCCGAGTAGCGGTGTACACAGGGAACTTCAACGAGGCACTGACCGCCCTGCAGGCCTCGTTCCTGGACGCTGACGCGCCGTTCGATCTGGGCGCCTATCACACGTTCGGGACCGGCTCGGGCGATACGAGGAACAACCTCTTCGACCCGGGTGACTCGCCCGACATCCTGGCGCATCCGTCCCTCATCTCGGATTCGCCCAGAAAGGCCAACGGTGACCTCGACGACCGGGTCGACGCCAAGACGCGACCCATCGAGGAGCGGACGCGACTGGGCGTGAGCTCGGACGTGGCGTTCAAGATCTACAACGACGCGTCCGCTTCCGTCCCGATCATCAAGAACGAGGAGCTCATCCTGCTCCGGGCCGAGGCCAATATCGGGTTGGGCAACGTGGCCGCCGCGGCAGCCGACATCAACCTGATCAGGACCCAGTCCGGGGGCCTCGAGGCCAGGGACGACCTGAGCGCTTCGAACATCCTGGACGAGCTGTTGACCCAGAAGTGGCTCTCGCTGCTGTTCGAGGGGGGCCACCGCTGGATCGACATGCGCCGCTACAACAAGCTGAGTGAGCTGCCGCTGGACAACGCCAACCACCGGCACAACAGCGAGTTTCCCATTCCGGAGGCGGAGCAGCTGGCCAGGCAGTAGGCGGTCGCGGGTCTCGTGGAGATCGCCGTGGTAGCGGAGACGACCGGGAGGCTCGAGACGGACGCCGGCAGGCAAGTGCCAGCTGGCGCCAAGGAAGGACAGGAAGCCCGTCGAAGCTCGATGCTTCGGCGGGCTTCCGCTTCAGGGCAACCCGACCGCGCCCGAGGGCAGGCGCGAACGGCAGGTCCCCGGGGGCCGTTCGCCGCTAGCGGTGCTCCAGTGGAAACAGCTCCGACTCGGTGCGAGCGGTCCTCATGATCTCCTCGATTCGCGCCACGACCCGGGGATGGTCCCGGGCCACATCGTGCGACTCACCGATGTCGGTGGCCAGGTCGTACAACTCGACGTCGCTGCGCCCCGGCCATCGGATCCCCTTCCAGTCGCCGTATCGCACCGCCTGCCCACCCCTGAACTCCCAGTAGAGATACTCGTGACGGCGCTGTGCCTCCTCATCCCCCAGTAACGTGGGGACGAGTGACAGGCCATCCAGCCCGGGGGGCGTCGCCGCGCCGGCAAGCTCCACCAACGTAGGTAACACGTCCCAGAAGGCGGACAGAAGATCCGTCAGGGTCCCGGGAGCGATTCGTCCGGGCCAACGGACCACCATGGGTACCCGGATTCCCCCATCCCAGAGCTCCGCCTTGCGACCGCGCAGCGGGCCCCGGCTCTCGAAGAAGTCCGGATCGGCACCGCCGACCCAGCTCGGACCGTTGTCGCTGGTGAAGAACACGATCGTTTGCTCGTCCAAGCCGAGCTCGACCAGAAGGGCCAGGATCCGCCCCACGTCGCGGTCCATCCGTGAGATCATGGCCGCGTAGGCGGAGCGGGGCCTGGGGTGGGGCAGATAGCTGATCGCGCCGTCCACGGGGCCAACGTACGGATCCTCGTCGAACTCGCCGTCGTACTCGGCCAGCGCGTCCTCGGGCACCTGTAGAGCCACGTGCGGGATCGTGAACGGTACGTACAGGAAGAAGGGCTGGTCCTGGCTGTCCCTGATGAAGCGCAGCGCCTCCTCCGCGATGAGGTCGTGGGAGTACTGCTCGCCCGAAAACGCCGCGTATGAGGCCGGGTCGCGTGGATCCGCAGTCTCGGGGAGCGCCTGGTGGGGGTGGAAGTAGTCGTTCCCTTCCAGCACGTGCTCGACGCTGTCCCGCCAGAGATGCACCGGGTAGTAGTTGTGCGCCAGCCGTTGGCCGAGGTAGCCGTACCACCGGTCGAATCCCTGCTTGTTGGGCGCTCCCGTGCTGCCCGGTCCACCCAGGCCCCACTTGCCCATCGCACCGGTCACGTACCCGGTCTCCTGGAGCAGCGCGGCCACCGTGACCGTGCCTTCCGGAAGCGGCCGTTGGCCTTCCAGCCTCAAGTCGTGCCAGACATCGCCGCGGTCCGCCATCTCGTCGTTGCCACGGATGTATGCGTGGCCGGTGTGAAGCCCGGTGAGGAGCACTGCTCGGGACGGCGCACAGACAGGACTCCCGGAGTAATGCTGCGTGAACCGCAGCCCCTCCGCCGCTAGACGGTCGATGTGCGGGGTCCGGATCTTGGCCTGGCCGTAGGCTCCGAGCTCACCGTACCCGAGATCGTCCGCCATGATGAAGACGATGTTGGGAGGCCGAGGGGCCGGCCGTTCGGCGCATGCTCCAGCCATCACAGCGGCCATCGACAGGGCCAGCGTTCGCTGGCGAAACCCGAGCAGCGAGTGGGGACCCATGGCAGCCGTCTACGGTGGGAGGGGAGCGGGAGACATCAACCTATCCGGGCTCGCCACGAGGCTGCAACGCACGGTTTTCGGCCGGCTCGGGGTGGGTGGTCTGTCGGGTGGACGTCCGCGGGTCCCGACAGAAACGACCGCCGGCCGAGGTATGGACACTCGGCGGCCCCACCGCCTCAGGGCCCGCGCATCACCCCGGAGAACGGCTCTTCGCTCACCGGCTTGTTCTCCTCGCACGGCCCCATCTTCCGGGTCAGCGCGGCGTACCGGCGAGCGGCGGGTACCGCGGTTATCCCGTGGAGCACGATGCTGAGGGCCACCGTGACGACCACGGCCGCGAAGATCCCCGCCTCGTTGGGCACCTCCACTCGCTCGAGGACCAGAAGAACGAAGAGCACCGACGCCAGTCCCCGGGGACCGAACCAACCGAGGAACCCCCACGTGACGGGCCGCAGGCCCGTGCCCAGAAGCGACAGACACACGGGCAGAATCCGGACCAGGGTCAGCGCCACCAGTGCGAAGCCCAGATGGGCTACGGTCACATCGCTCCACGCTTCCGGGAGCATGGCTCCCCCGAACGCCATGAAGGTGGCCAGGACCAGGATCGTGCCTTCGGTTTCCGTGAACTCGTAGAGGAACTCGCACTTCTGCTTGAGGGTGTTGCCGAAGAAGAGGCCTCCGACGAACGCCGCGATGAAGCCGTTCCCGTGCACCAGCTCTGCGAAGCCGAACGCCGTGAACGCCAGGGCGAGCGCCACGATGCCCTCGGCGCTCGTGGCCATCCAGCCCTTACGGTAGCAGAACGCGATCGCCTTGGCGCCAGCGTAACCGACCAGCGCACCGGCCAGGGGGCCCAGCACGACCTGCATCACCCCGAACGTCAGCCAGTCGGCGGGATCCCCGGCTTCGGCACTGGCGCTCGCCACGCCGGCGCTGGCCAGGCTGGCGAAGATCAGCACGAACGGCAGGGCAACGCCGTCGTTGAGGCCGCTCTCCACGTTGAGGGCTTGTCGGATGCGCACCGGGACCGTGTGGTTCGTCACCACGGCCTGTCCCAGCGCAGCGTCGGTGGGCGCGAGGATGGCAGCCAGCAGCGCTGCCTCCCACGGTCCGAAGTCCGTGAAGAACAGAACCGCCGCCGCGGTCCCCAGGGCAATGCTCAACGGCATACCCAGCAGCAGCATGCGTACCGGCAGATCGTGGTCGCGACGCAGCTGCTCGAGGTCTATGCTCGCCGCGTCCGAAAAGAGGACCAGGATCAGCGTGATCTCGGCCAGCGTGTGCAGCCCTTCGTGGCCGAGGTCCACGGGCACGAGGCCGAGTACCGCTGAGCCCGCGAGCAGCCCCGCTGCTGTGAACAGCATGGGCCCGGTGAAGATGGACCCCCGGATCCTGCCGCTGATCAGCCCGTAGACGATGAACGCCGAGGTAACCGTCAGGATGGCGATGAAGTCCACGAGGCCTGTCCCCCTCCCTCTCCCGAGTGCCTGTCGCGAGGCGCGTTCGGTGAGCCGGGCGGTCATCCGGCCGGGTCCACCGGAATGTCGAGCAGACCCGCCGGGAGGGCAAACGGACGAGGAGCGCAGGCCCATCGCGAAAGCCGACCGACCAGGAGCGCTGGCGCATCTCCAAGGCGGGCAGGCCAAGCGCGCTGGCGCATGCCGAGGGCCGACCGACGAGCGGCGCTGGCGCATGCCGACAGCCAACTGCCGGGGAGCGCTGGCGAATCACGGGAGGATGCGCCACGGTTGTGCTCGGCCGGGGCATGCGACCGCGGCTTCCGACCGGTACCATGCACATCCGCCCCAATCGACCGAGCTCCGTTCCCCAATGACTCGCTGATGGTACACGAACGACACCTGGGCCTCTTCGGCGCTACGGCGCTCGGCGTCGGCGCCATCGTCGGCGGCGGCATCCTCGCGCTCGCGGGCGTGGCGTTCGCGGTCACCGGCCCCGGGGCGATCCTGGCCTTCGGACTCAACGGCGCCCTGGCGTTCCTCACCGTGGCGAGCTTCGCTCGCCTGGCTCGGCGCTTTCCAGAATCGGGGGGCACCTACACCTACGCGAAGAAGGTGCTCTCCATCGAGGTCGCCTTCGTGGTGGGCTGGGTGGTGTGGTTCGCCTCGGTGTTGGCGGCCGTCCTCTACGCGCTGGGCTTTGCCGCCTTTGCGGCGGAAGGAGTCGCACGCGCGTTCCAGGAGGTGGGCAGCCCACGGGAGTCCCTGCAGGTCGGGGCCGTACGGATCAGAATCGCGGTGGCCGCCGTGGCGCTCTATACCCTAGCGCTGGTGTATCGGGCGCGAGGTGGCGGCTACGTGGAGACGGTGGGCAAGGTGGTCCTGTTCGCTGTCCTGCTCGCCGCCGGCGCTTGGGCCTGGCTCAGCGACTCACCACCCGAGCTGGTGGGCCGGTTGAGCCCGTTCCTGCCGTCGGGCCCGGTCGGCTTGCTCCAGGCCATGGGCTACACGTTCATCGCCCTGCAGGGCTTCGACCTGATCGCGGCCGTGGGCGGCGAGGTCAAGGAGCCTGCCCGGAACGTACCCCGCGCCATGTATCTGTCTCTCGGGTGCGCCCTGGCCATTTACCTCCCGCTGCTGTTCATCATGGCCACGGTGGGCGCGCCGGAGGGCGGGATCGCGGAGGCCGCGAGGGCCAATCCCGAGGGCCTCGTCGCGGAGGCCGCCGAGAGGTTCCTGGGACCGACGGGCTTCTGGCTCGTGATCGTGGCCGGAGTCCTCTCCATGGCCTCCGCCCTGAGCGCCAACCTCCTCGGCGCCTCCCGGGTCGCGTTCGCCATGGCACGCGACCGAACGCTACCGCATGGCCTCGGACGGATGCGCGGAGCCAGCGGGACGCCTGCCATCGCGGTTGGGGTTACCGGAGTGATGGTGGCGGTGGTCGCCATCGCCGTGGGAAACGTGGCCGCGGCCGGGGCCGCCTCGAGCCTCATCTTTCTGATCAGCTTCGCCATGGTCCACTGGGCGGCGATCCTGGCCGGACATCGATCGGGCGAGGGGCAGTCTCCCGCACTGCCGCTGCTGGGCGCGGCGCTGTGCCTGGGTCTCGCGGTCTTCCAGGCGTTCGCCGTGCCCCAGGCCGGGAGCGTTGTGGTGTTGTGGCTGGTGATCGGCGTGGCCCTGTACCTCACGATGTTCGCGTCCGGAGCGCGGCTGGCCGACGCTTCTGCCGAGGCGAAGGATCCGGACCTGGCGCGTCTGCGGGGTCGGAGCCCGCTGGTCCTCGTACCCATCGCGAATCCGGCCAGCGCCGCGAGCCTGGTCGACGTCGCGGCGACACTCCGCACGCCCGGCGTCGGCCGCATCCTGCTGCTGTCCGTCGTTCGCACGCTCAGCGACTCTTTGGACGAGCGCGACCCTGCCCTCCAGGACGCCGAGCGCATTCTGGGCGAGTCGCTCCGACGCAGCTTCCAGGCCTCTCTCGCGGCCGAGACGTTGTTCACGATCTCCCCTGACGTCTGGCCGGAGATCGAGCGCGTGGCGCGACTGCACCGCTGTGAGACCGTGCTGCTCGGGCTCCCCAACCTCACGAGCCCCGGGGTCGAGGCCAAGTTGGAAGGCCTGATCGCCGATCTGGACGCCGACGTCGTCGTTCTCCGGGCCCCTCATCGCTGGAGAATGGCCGACGCCAGCCGGGTGCTCGTGCCGCTGGGCGGCCGAAGCGACCACAGTCACCTTCGCGCCCGCTTGATCGCGAGCCTCTCACGCTCCCGGGAGCGGTCGCTGACGTTCCTGGGCTCGCTTCCGTCGAATGCTCCGCGCGAGTCGCAACGGCGGTACGAACGCGATCTTCGGCGGCTCGCGCGGGACGAGGCGGCCGGCCCCTACGAGGTCGCCATCGACGAAGCGGATCGGCCGCTGGAGGCGATTATCCAGCGCGCAGCGGACACGGACCTCGTGATCCTGGGGATGCAGCGGCAGCGTCGGGGCTACCGGCTGCTCGGCGAGCTCCCGCTGGCGGTCGCCCACGAGACCGACGTACCGATCGTTCTGATCGGGCGCCGCAGGTCCACTGGGATACCGCGGCCGGGGTTTCTGGCACCGTGAGGCTGGTTCGGGCGAGGCGGCGGCGGGGTCCGAGGTCCTTGCGGCGATCCGAGGCCCCTTGTGGGTGTCCGAGGCCCTTACGGCGGTACGGCCGCTCCCGTGATTACAGGTATCAAGCTGGACTCACGGGGACCGCCCCATGAGAATTGGAGCGGCTCCTTGGGTACGACTTCATGACGTTCGATCGGAGCGACCGGGCCTCACGGCCGGGCTCGATACCCACCACGGAGTGATGACCATGAGCGCGATCGCCGACAAGAAAGCCGACCTCGCCGGACCCGGCGTGAGCACCTACGAGGAGGTGGCCAAGATCCTGCCTTCGGACTACGAACCGCTCCTCGGCAAGAAGGAAACGATGAAGGCCCTTTTCGACGTGAAGCGGTACATCGAGGACGGCCTGGCCCGCGAGCTCAACCTCATGATGGTCCAGGTCCCGCTGATCGTCCGCGTGGACAGCGGCGTCAACGACATGCTGGACCGGGACGGGTCGCGCTCACCGGTCGAGTTCAACGCGGACTGGGTCTCGAGGAGCCGATTCGGGCCAGCGTGGTCCAGGCAGCCACCAAGTGGAAGCGGATGGCGCTGAAGCAGTTCGACTGCGCCCCGGGCGAGGGGATCAACACCGACATGAAGGCGATCCGCAAGGACTACTTCCTGGATCACGACCACAACTCGTACGTGGACCAGTGGGACTGGGAGAAGGTCATCACGGCGGACCAGAGGAATCTGGCGTTCCTCGAGGACACGGTACAGCGGATCTGGAAGGTGCTGAAGGGCGCCCAGGACTACGCGTTCGCCAGATATCCGGCTCTCGACGATCCGCGTTATCCCCGCCTCCCGGAGGAGCTCGTATTCCTGCACGCGGAGGAGATCCTCGAGATGTACCCGGATCTCCCCCGCAAGCAGCGCGAGACGAGAATCATGCAGGAGCACCCGGCGATCTTCATCTACGGGATCGGCTGGCCCCTGGCGGACGGATATCCCCACGAGATGCGGGCTGCGGACTACGACGACTGGGTCACGGACACCTCCGCCGAGACGGGCAAGGACACGCACGGCCTGAACGGCGACATCCTGGTGTGGAATCCGGTCACGAAGCGCCGCCACGAGCTGACGTCCATGGGCGTCCGCGTCACCAAGGAGACGCTGGTCGAGCAGCTCGAGATGAGCGACCAGATGGACGACCTGGAGCGGCCCTACCACCAGGCCATCATGAACGACGAGATCCCGCTCAGCATCGGCGGCGGCATCGGCCAGTCTCGCACCTACATGCTGCTGCTCCGCAAGGCGCATCTGGGCGAGGTGAGCGTCACCGTGTGGCCGGATCAACTGAAGGAGATCTGCGAGGAGCACAACATCACGGTGCTCGAGTGGCAACTGCGCCGGCCCACGGCAGGCAGCGTCGGGCAGGGAGAGGCACGACCAGACGTCCAGCGGCACGTGAGCCTCTGGACTTGCGACCGGGTCATGCAGCACGAAGTGCTTGGCACAGCAGCCCGACGCGCAGTACACTCGGGTTGACACGGTCTCGGGCCTCGCCAGCCGCTTCACCGTGCCGATCGAACGCATCGAGTGGGCTGGATCGAGGAAGCTCTCATGACACCTGGCCATGTTCCGCCCTCTGGGATCGACTGTCCGCTGTGCTCCGGAAGGCTGGAGACCTGGGTTCGGGCCAGGCTCCAGGTCGACTTCTGCGATGGATGCTCCGCGCTGTTCCTCGACCGGGGTGAGCTCTTCCAGATGTTCCGTGAGGAGGGGTATCAATGTCCTCCGGAAGCGCTGCTCAGGCATGGATTCACGCCCACAGCCGGAGAGTTGCTGTCCTGCCCGAAGTGTAGAACGAGCACGCTCCGCCCCGGCACCGTCGAGGGTGCCGAGATGTGGTACTGCACGCCGTGCAACGGTTTCCTCGTCGACCGAAGCCTGCTGCTGGGCGAACGATGTGCCGAGAGCGTTCCCCTCGATCTCCTGGGATTTCGGCTGAGCGGCACACAGATCCGTGGGGACGGCCTGGCCAGTGACCCGAATGTCGGAGGCTACATAGCGCGGGTCCTTCAGCGGCTGGTCTTTCGCACCAAGGGCGCCCGGTAGTCGTCACACCCGCCGGTGCCTCGACACATGGCCGGGTGCGTCCTCATCAGCTAAGATCACCGGACCTGCACCGCTTAGCCCGGAGGACCACGATGCCCACCTACGATTATCACTGCGTCGACTGTGAGAAGGACTTCTCCGTCACCGAGCACATCTCCGAGCACGGGACCTCACAGCCCAAGTGCCCAGAGTGCAAGAGCACGAAGGTCGAGCGGGTATTCGGAAATGTGATGGTCAAGACGAAGAAGAAGAGCTGACGCCCAAGGCCCTCACAACTGTGCCGGGAGACCGTCGCACCGCATCGAGGACACCTACGATCACCCCAGCCACCAGACGGCTAGGGGCGAGGTGGTGGAGTACAGGCTAGCGGGGTCGTGAGAGAGAGCGTCCCATCAACTGCTCTGGCTGATGCCTTCCCTGTTCGACCGCCTGAAGCAGCGCAAGCTCGTCCAGTGGGCGGTTGCCTACGCGGCGGCCGCCTGGGTCACGTACGAGGTACTGCTGGCGATCGGCGGCGTCTTCGACTGGCCGACCCCGCTCCTGCGTGTTATCACCGTTCTGCTCGGTGTGGGGTTCGTCGCCGTGCTGGTGGTCGGGTGGCACCACGGGGAGAGCGGCCGACAGAGGGTCACCGCGGCCGAGCTCGCAACGTTGGCCGGACTGGGGGTCGTGGCCGTTGGACTCTCCTGGTGGGCCGCCCGCGGGGGAGAGCCCGCCTCGGCCCGGACGGCCTCGTTCCAACCGGAGCCGAATACGGTCGCCGTGCTGCCGTGTGCCAATATCGGCGGCGACGAAGACAACAGCGCCTTCGTCGACGGTGTCCACAACGACATCCTCACCCATCTGTCCAAGATCAGTGGGGTCACTCCGATCTCCCGCACCTCGGTGATGGAATACCGTGGCGTGGCCGACAACCTCCGCCGCATCGCCGAGGCGTTGAACGTGGCGACGATCATGGAGTGCTCGGTGCAGCGTGCCGGTGGGGCCGTCCGCATCAGCGCCCAGCTCGTCGATGCCCGAACTGACGGACCCATGTGGGCGGAGGAATACGATCGCGAGCTTACCACGCAGAGCCTTTTCGCGATCCAGGCGCAGGTGGCGGAGAACGTCGCCCGGGCCCTCGCTGCGCAGCTTACCGGTGTCGAGCGTCGACGAATCGAGAAGCCGCTCACCGACAACCTCGAGGCGTATGAGCTGTACGTCCGATCGAGGCAATACCTGGATGAGACCTGGGAAGAGCTGGTGGCCATCCAAATGCTCGACCAGGCGATCGAGCTCGACCCGGAGTTCGCGGCGGCCCACGCCCGACTCTCGACTGCTCACTCGGCGCTGTACTGGTACCTCGCTCGTTGGAACCAGGAGGTCCCGGGCGCCGCGACGGCCGAGGAGCACTGTGAGTGGGCGAAGGAAGCGATTGAACGGGCCCTCGAGCTGGACCCGGACGAGGCTGAGGCCCACACGTCGGAGGCTTGGTACCAGTATCGGTGCAATTCAGACTACGGATTGGCGTTGGCAGCACTCGAGAAAGCCGAACAGCTGACCCCCAACAGCGTGGAGATCCTCGAGCCGAAGTCGATCATCCTCCGCCGCATTGGCCGCTTCGACGATTCCGTCGACGTTCTCGACCGCGCCATCGAGCTTTCCCCCAGGTATGCGGACCTTCGCTACCACCTCGTCAGCTCTTATGCGGTTACGGGCCGGTTCGACGAAGCGCACGATCAGTTCGAGCGAGCCGTTTCTTTGCGCCCCGGGAACTCGGCCTACTATTCGGTGGCGGCAGCCGCGGCCCTGCGGGCCGGGAACCTCGCGCGAGCCCGGGACGTGCTGGCGCGCGCCCAGGCGATCGGCGCCGTGTCCTCGACACAACTGCGTTACCGCGCGACGGTCTCCATGCTCGAACAGCGATACACCGAGGCGGTCGGACTGCTGAGCGTGATGGAAGCGGATCCGGAGTCTCCGCAAACGCTCGTCCTGAAGGCGGAGGCGCTGAGGCTCGCGGGCGAATCCGAAGCCGCGCGAGCCCACGACGACTCGGCGAGGGTGATGCTCGAAGAGGTGCTCCGGGCGGAGCCGGGGGACTACGCGGCGCGTCGTCATTTGAGCCGCGCCTACCGGGGGCTCGGCCAGGACGAGGACGCCATTCGGGAAGCCGAGAAGGCTGTCGAGCTCGCGCACGCCGCGAGCAACGCGCTGGACGGGCTCCTCTACCTCCAGTCCCTCGCGGAGGTATGCGCCGCCGTCGGAGAACACGACAGGGCGATCACCACGCTGGAGAAGCTCGTCACGGAGCAGCGGTACCTGGCCGTCGCTCGGGTGGAGATCGATCCGGCCTGGGATCCTCTTCGAGACGACCCCAGGTTTCAGGCGCTGCTGGAGCGTGAGGAACGCAGGAGCCAACGCCGTTCCTGACCCGTCTGCTGGTGTTTCGGGCGAACTCCGTTCTCTTGCCTATCCCTTCCTCGGGTTGTTGCACCGGCGCGAGGTGATGTCGCCCCGGTCCTCGTGGACGCGAGGACGGGAGAGCGATTGGGCCCCGGATGACTCATGCTTGCTCCGGGAATCGCCTGGGGAGCATCTTGGACTCGGGAAGCCCGCCTCCTTCTCAGTAAGGGCAGAGTCGTGAACCGCCTGAAGCGGATCATCCACGAGATCCACCGCCGTTCCCTCTGGCAGGTGATGGGGATCTACGTGGTCGGATCGTGGGCGGTGATCGAGGCCATCCAGGGCCTGACCGAGGCGACGGGCCTTCCCGTCTGGCTCCCCCCCTTCGCCGTCGCGCTGCTCCTGATCGGCTTCCCGGTCGTCATGGCGACGGCCTTCGTGCAGGAGGGCATCGGGGCGGGGTCTCAAGAGCGAGCGGTCGCGTCGGACCCGGAGATCTACGGCGTGGCGGCCCCCGCCGAGGCTCCGCGCGACGACACAGGTGCGCACTCGATCCTCACGTGGCGCAACGCCCTCACCGGCGGGGTCCTGGCGCTGGCGCTGTGGGGTTTGGTCGCGGTCGGGTGGGTGCTCCTGGGTCCGGGCCCGGTCCCGAGCGCGGCAGACTCGGCCGACGGCGTCGGTAACTCCATCGCGGTCCTCCCCTTCGCCAACATCAGCGCCGACGAGGAGAATACCTACTTCACCCAGGGCATCCACGACGACGTCCTCACCCAGCTGTCCAAGATCGGCGCGCTGGACGTGATCGCCCGCACGTCGGTGCTCCAATACGCGGATACCGACAGGCCCATCCCGGCGATCGCCGCGGAGCTCGGCGTGGCTACGGTAGTGGAGGGAGGGGTCCAGCGGTCGGGCAACCGCGTTCGCATCAACGCCCAGCTGATCCACGCCGAATCGAACACGCACCTTTGGGCAGAAACCTATGACCGGGAGCTCACAGCCGAGAACGTCTTCACCGTCCAGACGGAGATCGCGCAGGCGATCGCCGATGCGCTCAGGGCCACGCTGACGCCGGAGGAAGAGTCACGAATCGCGAGCGTTCCGACGGCGAACCTCACCGCGTACGACTTCTACCTGAAGGGGCGTGAGGCGTACCAGCGATACCAGGCCGAGGACAACAACGAGGCGATCCGGTTGTTCCGCCAAGCGTTGGAGCTCGACCCGGGCTACGCCCGTGCTTGGGCTGGGCTGGGGGACGCCTTCGGACAGCGGCCCTCACGCTATGGCTTCCCAATCAGCTGGGCGGATTCAGCAATCGCGGCCAGCCGCCGGGCCATCGAGATCGACCCGGAGCTGGCCGACGGGTACAAAGCGATGGGCCTAGCGTACACGGCCCAGGGGCAGAGCGATCGAGCGCTGGAGTACTACCGGAGGACCGTCGAGCTGGACCCCAACCACTCCCCTGCCGCGAACAACATCGGGTTGCTCAGTTTTCAGCGCGGAGAGTTCGACGAGTACCTCCGCTGGTCCCGCAAGGCCTTCAGCCTCGAGCCGACGGACATTGGCCGCCGGGCAACTGTAGCTTGGGCTTATTGGAGCCTCGAAGAATATGACTTGGCGGAGACGTGGGCTCGGGAGGCGCTCGCTCTGCAGCCCGATGCTCTCGTGACGCTGGACATTCTGTCCACACTCGCGAGCCACCGGGGAGAGTTCGCGCACGGCCTCGAGCTGGCCGAGCAGGTGCTCAGTCAGCACCCGAACTCGCTGGCTGCCCACCAAATCGTGGCGGGAATCGCCTTGTTCGCTCGTGACATGGAACGTGCGAGGACGGCGGCCGAGGAGGCGGCTAGGCTGGACGTATCGGGCTTCTCCCACCAATGGCACGCCAGCAGCACGATGCTTGGATTCACGCTGCTCGCCACGGGCGACGATGAGCGGGGTAGGCGGCAGTTGACCGAGACCCTTGAACGCGCCGAGCCCAGACTCGAGCGCCAGTCCTGGAGCGCGTCCTGGGAGATGGCCTCCATCCACGCAGCGCTGGGGAACCTGGACGAGGCCATCCACTGGGCGGAGCGGAGCTACGAGGAGTGGGGCTACCGCTTCCCGCGCTTCATCGCGATCGATCCCTTATGGGACAGCGCTCGCGACGACCCTCGGTTCCAGGCGCTCATCGCCCGTATGCAAGCCGACGTGGATGAGATGCGACACGAGATCGAACTCGAGGAGATCGCGGCGGGAGAGAGGTGAGTCACGCCTGCCCCCAGCCGGGCCACCTCACCAGCCGGGTCCTGGCGGGTATCGTCATATAGCTGGAGCGCGAGCTATCACTCGACGACGAAGGTGGTCCCCGTGAGACATGCGAATGCTGTTCCAATCATGTTCCTGTTGGCCGGTCTTGGCTGTGCACGGGTTGATGACGGTAGGGTGCCCGTTGACCCGACGGGGGAGGCGAAGGGGGTCGTCGCGCAGGTGTTGCGTGACTTTGAGAAAGCCGAATTGGCAGAAGATGCTGAGGCGGTCGCGAGCCTGTTCACCCAAGACATGGTTCTTGCGCGCTCTACTCTTCCCGACATCGTCGGCCGGGAAGCGTGGCAGTCGGTCATGGAGGAGGTATACGCTGAGGAGACCGTGGTTGGCGTCGAGATCGTCACTCATGGAACGGTGATACTAGGTGAATGGGCCGTTACGTGGGGAACCGATTCAATCGATGTGGTTGATGCGGATGGTGAGCGCTTCACTGCCAAGGACGACCACGTCATTGTCTTTCACAATGGAGGAGACGGCTGGAAGATCTCCCGGTTCATCAACAGCCTTGGCGTGTTGCCAAGGGGGTTCTTGCTGGAGCTCGAAAAGGTCGTCTCCGAGAATCCACACGGTTGAGGTGAAGCGGCCCAATGAGGCTCTCGGATCGAGCGGGAGTTGAACGAACTCATCCAGGCGCATGAAGCCCAACTTGGTGTCTAAGTGCACACGCGCGTTCTAACAGGGCACTGCTGCGGTCGCGGTCCGAGCAAGACCGAACCAACGACACTGAGTCATGTCTGACAGGCGGTGGTCAGTATGAGTGTGACGGCGCTGACGACGCGAACGGGCCCCGGTCTGACGTCCATCCCAGGCGAGTCAGAGTTCACCTGGAACGTGGCCGGGGCCGGTCAAGTCGGGATCAAGTGGGCTTCTTCGTTTCCACCTCTTCCCGACACAGCCCACGGGCCGCTTCAGCGTCGGCGGCTCGATCCCGCTGCGCCAGTAGCGGCTCCTGTGGCCCTAGGCCGGCCGCGATTCACACGTCCACCGCGAATGTCTCGAGGCTCGGCGTTGGTCATCCGGCCCGCGTGGCGCGGGAACCTGAACAGGGGTTCGTAGCGGTCGTCCATGGCACCATGGTGGCACCGGGGGGCCGGCGGGGGCATGGGATCCCTGCTAACGCGACTCCACCGCCGCTCCCGGCGACGTGGTCACAGTCATGACCGACCCCTTGGGCAACCTGACATTCTCGATCAGCAACTAGTCGTCGGCAGAGGGAGATGGCAGCTGCATCTCGCATCATAGTGGTGTGTTACTCGCCAGGTCGATCGGCTCGCCCGCCTCGCCGCGGTGCGCCACCCGCGCCCAACGGTAGCCGAGGTATGGCTCGATGCTGACACCCATGCCGCCGCGCACCCGAATCCACTGATTCCCACAGTTGAGCGGCCCCTTCAGGATCTGGCCGATGCCAGCCGCACACCCGACTCGCGCCCAGATGTCCACGCGGAAGAAGTCGGGGTGCTCGTCGTTGGGCCGGAAGGCGAGGGCCAGCTCGGTACCCCACCACTGGAACAGCTTCGCATCGTTGGAGCAGCCCGGCGTGCTTGGCATCGAGTACCTCAAGCCGGTCACGGCTTGGCTGGGAGATCACGCTGCGGGCGATCGACGGGAATCGGCTCAGCACGCTCCTCGTCGCTGGCGCTGGCGGCGGTAACGACCGCACCGTCACCGGATGGGGCTAACGGTGGAGCCTCCGCTCAAGCGTGCGATCACGACGGGCTGCCCCCGGTAGCGAATCGTGGACAGACCACTGCCATCGACTTCGAGGTGGTCGTGCGCCCACAGCTCAGCGAGACTCACCCCCGAAGCGATGACCACGCTCTCGCTGGATTCGAGATCGAGTCCCCGGAAAACGCTCGCCCCGCTGATGGACAGGACCTGCCGCTCCGCCGATCCGGTGACGTCCACCACCGACGCGCCGCTCGCGCCGATAGCTAACTGGGGCACGGCACCCACGTCGGCGTTCAGCAACACCCCCCCGTTGGCGATCAGCTCGGAGACTTCGGTAACGGATACCCGGAGGACGATCGGCTCGGTCGGGACGAGTCGCAGTTGCGGATCCACAGCAATGACGAGCCTGCCCTCGCGGACGTTCGTGCGCAGGAGCGGGGCGAGGTTGTCGTCCGCGGTGATCTCGACGGCGTGTGTCGGGGCCAGCTCCAGCACGACTTCATATGAACCACCTCGGGCTTCGGCCGTTGTGAAGCTCTCGAGGGCGCGGCTCTCTATCACGACGACGCCCGAACCGAAGACCCTGGTCGGCCGATTCGGATCCTCGGACGTTGGATCCTCGTGCGTGACGATTGTCTCGCACCCGCCAACGAGAATGACCGCTAGACCTAACGCGACTGCTCCCCACCATGACTTGCCCATCCTCAAACCCCCGTCCCGACCCCAGATGGTCCGCATCGCTCAACCGCACCGTTCAACTGGCTGCTTTCGGCTGTTCGCGATCGACGTTCTCTACCATCCAACGCTCGCCACCGCGACCTTCTGACGGCGCTGCGCACGCAACGCCAAGATCGAAGTGACGCATTTAGGTGGGGGCCTGCATGAGGTCAAGCGATTGCTGACGCGGTGGACGGGAACGGCTTGGGAGGCTCTAGCGCTGCGCTCCGGAGCGATGAGCCTTGATCGCTAGAACGGTTATGAGCTGCTCGGCCTCACCGTTCAAACGGATGCGCGGGAACAACAGCGCGCTCAGGGTGAGGTCGCGCTCACGCCACAGCAGGTAGCTGTGCCCGGGCCTCAGTTTCCGCCGATCGCTCTGCGGATCGGCTCTTCGACAGAGGTGGCGCGATCCATCCACCACAGGGCCTCCAGCTCGGCGGAGGGTCGGCCGCCCAACTCGTCCCGGGCGCTGAACGCTAGCACGGATCGAGGCGGTCTCGGCCGCTGTGTGCCATCCGCCATCCAGAGCGGACGGGTTCTCCTGGCTACGCGAGTCCGATCGGTTGAACGTGGACCGATGAAGTAATCAAGGCCCAGCGTCGTGAAGATCAAGACGAAGAGCGGACCAATCACGAACCACACCGCGATAATTGCGACCCACTGCCAGTACCACATTGTCCCTCCTCGAAACATGCGTCTTGTAAACATTTGTTTCCAGGAGGGATAAGGCAAGGCTTTTGATCGGCTCCCCCAAGAGTCTGGACCGGATCGCGACTGCCGCTAACAACGGATGGGCACCTAGAGACTTGGTAACATGGATGAAGGGCGCCGGTCGTCGATGCGACCGCCACCCCTTTCTGTCCATCCCAGCGGAGCCAGTTCTGATGGCCAGCGCCCCTCCCCGCTTCCCAGTTGTGGCAACGCACCAGCGGATCTGTTACCGGATCTGTTGACGGGGGCCGACCTCTCCGGACTGACCCCAAACCCAAGATCATTCAGGTCAAGTACTTCCATCAGTGGAGCCAGGGGGGCTCGAACCCCCGACCTCCGGCTTGCAAAGACCGAACGGGACCCCGGTGGACCCCGGTCAGCCGCGGAATTCCTAGGATTTGGCCGGGACGCGTCTCGGCTGGCCAAGGCCGGATCCGGCCCGTTGTGTCACAAACTATGGCACACGCTCCTTACTCTGGACCCGTCGCCACGCACCCAGGTCGGCACGTCGCCGTGACGCAACCGTCTCCTTCCGTCCCGACCTTTGCTGCTCCTCAAACTCCACCAGCGCGGCGGGCGTGATCCGGTACTCCCGGTCGTTCAGCTTGTACGCCCGCAGGCGCCCCTGCTTGATCCAATCCCGTACGGTCTGGTCCGATCTATCGAATCGGGCCGCCACCTGAGCCACAGTCAGGTCAGGCGGTTGTAGCACATCCTCCTGCCGGTCGTCTGCGGTTTCTTCGGCCAGCCACTCCTGCAGATCGTCCACCCGCAGGATTACTGAGCTGCCGGGTGGCATCCCGTCGAGGATGCGGCGGATGCGGTCGTGGAGGCGCATCATGCCTTCGCCATTCGGGAACGGAAGAGGAGCGTTGGTATGTTCGCTTGAAGGGTTGAGGGGTCTTGAACGGTGGCGGGAAGAAGTGGCGTTATCGAAGAATCCTTGGGAGATTCCTCGGCTGACCGTTCAGAACTGTTCAAACCCTTCAAGCGAAGGCCCAGGCGACGGATTCGCCCGCCGCCTCCCCGTCTATCCGTATCGATGCCCCGCTCTGCGAGCCGCTTCCCGAACTCAGTCTGGGAGACTGGAGCCTTTTGGCGTGCGGCAGCCCAGCTCTGGTAGACCTCGAAGAGCCTGGTCGCTTCCTCGGCCCCGTCCGGGGCTAACTCACAGCAATCCCTGATGAAGCCTGCGAGGGCGTCTTCGTCCTCGCGGTAGCCCTCGGTCGCTTGGGCCACAGCCACGGGCTCGGAGAGGCCCTGCATCTGCCACGCTAGGCACCCCTCGACGAAGAACCGGAGGATGCCAGGAAGCTCTACCAGGAGCTTGCTCTTCAGATTCGGGTCCCGCTGCTCCTTCGGGATCGTGACCGAGAATGGCACGAGCACGATGCGCCGCCAGATCGCTTCGTCCGTGCCCTGGATCCGAGGCCGATGGTTGGCTGAGATGAAGAGCTTGAACTCCGGGAGGAACTCGAAGAACTCGCCGTAGAGGAAACGGGCAGTAATCCTGTCTCCTCCAGTGAGCTGCTTGACCTTCGCTTCAGCGAGATACTGTCCGGCCTCTGTCTCGCTTGCCGTCACGAGACGAGCGCCCCGGAGGCGGGCGAGGTCGTTGGACGCCGATGAACCGTTTCGGCTCCTCATCAAGGTCTCGACGGGCGTATGAGCGGCGTAATCGCCCATGGCTGCGGCAAGGACCTCGACGAACGTGCTCTTCCCGTTCGCTCCTGGGCCGTGGCCGATGACGAACTTCTGCTCCCCTGTGTCGCCCGTAAGGCAGTAACCGCCCCAACGCTGTAGGAAGCGAACCCTCTCCTCGTCGCCGTGCATGACCTCTTCCAGGAACGACCCCCAGAGCGGCGCGTCGGCATTCGGGTCGTAGTGGACGGGTGCCAGCTTGGTTATCAGGTCAGCTGGGTCGTGAGGCCGAAGCTCGCCGGTTCGGAGATCCAGCGTGCCGTTCAGGCAGTTGAGCAGCCATGGATCCTTGTCGAAGTCGGTCAAAGGCATGGCCACTTCGCACTCGGACCGGGCCAGGCGAACTGCGGCCTCTAGGCGGAATCGGGACTGCGAGCCAGCTGCGTGTCTGGCCAGCGCCGTCCGCCTGTCGTCATCCTCCTCCGCCTCGACCTCCTTCCAGATGGCCAGCATGGCCTCCTTGGCATACCGCTCGACCTGGTTCGTGTCGTCAAGGCACCACCGCCCGTTTTCCCACACGAACCACTTCCCGGCAGCGAATCGCATATGATGACCATGCTGCCTGACCAAACGGCGGGCGTTACCGAGGTCGGTCCTCATCTTGTAGGGGTCGGAGTAGCTCATCTCCAAGCCCCAGGCGCACACCAGATCTCAGCCCGGAGAACTGTGAACACCCGATGGCCCTCACAGCCGGACGGGAAGGAGTCGGCGGGGTCAGGCGCTGGCATCTCGACCTCCCAGCTGCTGCGGAAGCCGTTCTCGGATCCCGGCCCTCACGAGGGATCGGAGAAGCTCGGAGACTCGTTGCCCAGTGGAGGCTGCGAGGGCCTCCAGGAGGGCTCGGTCCGTGGCCGTCAACCGGGTGGAGACAACGCACGTCTCGGTGTTGGTTTTCATGACGTAACCTCATGATTTATGTTGATTTGCCAGAGCGGGGCTGTCCGTCTCCGGTGTATTCAAGGGGAAGATACACCGGCTGGAAGGGCCGATTCTCCACGACCTCGGGGGGTAGGGTCGTGACGCTCAGAACACCCTGGAGCGTCAGGCCTTCAAGTGGGGGCTTGTGCGGTTTCGGAGCGTTCCGGCTGTGATCGGAAGACGTCCCGCTGTGAGGTCGAGGGCGAGGGCTCCAACCCTGCGGGACGGACTCAGGGACCCCATCTCCGAGGGTGCGAGCATCGGCCAGTTCAACAGCGAGGCCCAGGTCTCGGGCGATCGCTCACCCTCTTGATTTAGCGCATTCTCGATCTGCCTGATAAGGCTTTCTAGCAGGCCCTTCTTCCGCAACCGCTCCTGCTGAACGTTGGCTCGGTAGTCGTCCAGCCGTGACGGCATCGCCAGTAGATCCATGAGCACAGTCTGATCGCTCTCGGGTCCTTCTTCTGCCCGGACTGCTTCAACGATCTGCTTGGCCTCCCGGCGCAACTCGGCCAGGAACGCATCGGGGAGGGCGCACCTGACACCTCCCGACACGTCGGGGAGCAGACCTGCGGCCCTTCCGATCTGCATCCAGGCTTCGTGCATTCGCTGGATGGCTGCCTCACGCTCTTGGCCGGGCTCCGCCGTCGAGACGGCCCTGACCTCCCGCCACAGCCTCCATCCCTCGGGCCCGCGTTCCGTCAGCACCTTCGTGACGGCATCTGCCATTTGCTGCAGCTCGTCTCTGGACCCTGCTCTGCTCTGACGCGTTGGCGTCGCCCCGGTCCAGTTGAAGGAGATGTAGTTGATGGCGGCGAACCAAGCGCCGTAGATCTTCGGCTCGGTCTCTGAGATCACCAGGGTCGGATAGCCGCCCTCCCAGTCTTCTTCTGAGATCTCCCGCGCCGCATCGACATCGACCAACTGCAGCACCGGGTGCGGGACCAGGTCTGAAGCAGGTTCTGGATCGAACCAGAAGCCTTGGAATGCATCGGAAGAATCTCGCAGGGTGTCCCAGATCAGCCGCTCAGGACGCCAGGAAGCGAACTCCGGTGCCGACCTGTGCTCCTCCGGCCAATGCCCACACCACAGCGGGAACCGTTCCGTCAGCTCCCGATACCAGCGCAGCCGCTCGTCGGTGAAGAACTCGGGCAGGTAGCTGTCGCGACGGGGCATGGCGGCACCGGCAGGGGTTGACGCTACCCCCGTCTACACCGGCATCTTGAGGTGGAGCCGTTCCCGCTCTTCGGCCCGTCTGACGCATGGCCTTCCAGAACCTGCTCGATCAGTTCCTTGCCCTCGACAGCCACCGTCGCGGCAGGGCCTTCGAGCACCTGTGCAAGTGGTACCTCCTGAACGACCCCGTCTACAGGCGGATGCTCAAGCGGGTCTGGCTCTGGAACGAGTGGCCCCGCCGCTGGGGCGCTGACACCGGGATCGACCTCGTCGCTGAGACGAACGACGGCGACCTCTGGGCCATCCAGGCCAAGGCCTACGACCCCGAGCGCACCATCAAGAAGGGCGACGTGGACTCGCTCCTCTCGGAGTCGGCCCACCAAGCGTTCTCCTACCGCTTGTTGATCACCACGACCAGCAACGTCTCCGGCAACGCCCATCACGCCGTGGAGATCCAGACCAAGCCGGTGGGCCTCGTTCTCGGTGTGGATCTGGCGAAGAGCCAGGTGCGGTGGCCTGCGGCTCTCGATGACCTCCAGCCCATCGAACCTGAGCCCCTGTTCGAGGCCCGACCGCATCAGCAGGAAGCCGTCGAGGCGGTCGTGGACGGGCTTGACGCCCGGGACCGAGGCCAGCTCATCATGGCCTGCGGCACCGGCAAGACGTTCGTCGGTGTGCTTCTTGCGGAGGCACTGGAGGCGAAGCGCACTCTCGTCTTGGTGCCGACGCTTTCGCTGCTATCCCAGACGCTGCGGGTATGGTGCGCTCAGCACCAGGAGGATTTCAGGTTCCTGCCGGTCTGCTCGGACCCGACGGTGGTCGGCGAGAAGGACGCCATCGTGTCCAGCTTGGCCGACCTGGGCTTCCCGGCCACGACGGACATGGAGAAGATCCGGTCATTTCTTCGTGGACGGGGCCGCCGGATCGTCTTCTGCACGTACCAGTCGTCGCCACTGCTGGCCGAGGCGTTCGCCAGAGGGCGCGTCCCGGCCTTTGACCTTGCCATCGCGGATGAGGCGCACCGCTGCGTCGGCCGAAACATCGGGCCGTTCGCCGCCATCCTCGACGGCAGCGGGATCAAGGCCAAGAAGCGGCTCTTCATGACCGCCACACCCCGGTTCTATACCGCGCGCGTCAAGCGAGCGGCCGGAGACGACCTTGAACTCGCCTCCATGGACGACGAGGAGAAGTTCGGGCCGGTACTGCACACCCTGAGCTTCCCCGAGGCCATCGAGCGTGATCTGCTCTCCGACTACGAGGTCTACATCGTCGGCGTGGATGACGAGGAGTATCGGCGGTATGCCGAGCGAGGCCGGATCGTGGAGGTGGACGGCAAGCAGACCGACGCCCGGACCCTCGCCGCTCAGATCGCGGTGGCGAAGGTGATGAAGAAGCGGGATCTGCGAAGGGTCCTGACGTTCCACAGTCGGATCGACGGCGCCAAGAGGTTTAGGGCTTCGTTCCCGGAGGTCGTGGAGTGGATGCCTGACGATGAGCAACCCGATGGCGACATCTGGGCCGATTATGTCGAAGGGAGAATGGCCACGGGTCAGCGGATGGCACTGTTGGACCAGCTACGGCACCTGGACGATGGGCAACGAGGCCTCCTGGCCAATGCCCGATGCCTGTCTGAAGGTGTGGATGTGCCGACCTTAGACGGCGTGGCCTTCGTCGATCCTCGGCGCTCACAGGTAGATATCGTCCAGGCCGTTGGGCGTGCGATCCGGAAAGCCGCCGACAAGACCGTCGGGACGATCCTCCTTCCGGTATTCATTGAGTCGAGCGAGGATGCTGACGAGGCTCTCGATTCGTCGGCGTTCAAGCCGGTCTGGGACGTGGTCAAAGCGCTGAGAGCGCACGACGCCAACCTGGCAGACGAACTCGATGCGATACGGCTAGAGTTGACGCGCGGGCCGCAACGTGCTGCGAGGCTCCCGTCGAGATTCACGCTCGATCTCCCCATCGGCATCACTCCGAACTTTGCCGAAGCCTTCAGAATACGGACCGTACTTAACTCCACGACAAAGCCGCCGCTGACCGTTGACGAAGTCCTGTCTTGGGCTGATACGCACTTCGCCCGCGAGCGCCAGTGGCCCAAGATGACATCAGGCCAGATTTTCGAAGCCCCGGACGATAGCTGGCGCAATGTGAACAACGCTTTGGTCTATGGACTGCGGGGACTGACGGGCCGATCGTCGCTGGCGTCGCTACTTGCCCTGCACCGAGGCGTCCGAAACAGGATGCACCTACCAGACCTCTCCGTCGAGGGCATTCTCTCATGGGCCGACGCACATCACCTGGAGACCGGCGAGTGGCCTAAAGCGGAGTCAGGTCCAATCGAGGAGGCACCAGGTGAGACGTGGACTGGTGTACACCTCAGCCTCGTACACGGAAGGCGGGGACTGCCAGGTGGCTCCACGTTGGCGAGACTCCTTTTCGAACATCGAGGCGTTCGTTTCAAGAGGGGCCTGCCGCAGTTCACCGTCCAACAGATCCTCTCCTGGGCAGACGCCTATCACAACAGAGTAGGTGAATGGCCCCGTAGGAACTCCGGTACAATAGAGGAGGCTCCGGACGAGACCTGGGCGAAGGTTGACGTTGCCTTGAAGAGCGGAACTCGGGGGCTAACTGGCGGCTCGTCGCTGGCGAGACTGCTCGCCCAGCACCGGAGGGTTCGGAACGTGCAGGATCTGCCGCGCTTCACGGTTGACGAGATTCTCGCCTGGGCCGACGCCCATCACCGTCGAACCGGCGAATGGCCCAAGGCCGCCTCCGGACCGATCAAGGAAGCTCCGGGTGAGACGTGGAATAAGGTCCAGTTGGCCTTGTACCAGGGTCTGCGGGGGCTTCCAGGCGGTTCCTCATTAGCGAGGTTGCTGGCAGAACATAGCGACGGTCGCTCTTCAACGTTCGAGGTTGGGCTTCGAGGATTCAGCGAGTTCGCATTCCAAAACGGGAACTGTCGTGTCCCTCGAGGGGTGGATTACGGAGGATTCGACTTGGGAAGTTGGCTGACACGGCAGCGGCAGCGATACCGGGCAGGCACCATCTCGGAGGCTGAGGCCGCCGCGCTTGAATCCGTCAGAGGGTGGACATGGGATCCCTACGAGGCGGATTTCCAGTTCGGTGCCGACATGGTCAGCCGGTTTGCCCAGCGCGAGGGCCACGCTCAGGTCCCCCAAAGGCACCGTGAAGACGGATTCGGTCTAGGAGCGTGGGTTACACACCGTCGTCACGATTATCGCAAAGGCAAGCTCTCTCAGGACCGGATCGATAGGCTCGAATCCATCCCCGGCTGGACCTGGGACGCTCGCAAGAAGGGAAAAGGCTGATCTGCCTTGACCCTTGAACACGTCGAATGCTCGAAAGGTGGCCTTTGAGCGTTTGAAGCGTTCAAGGAGAAAGGGGATAAGAACGCATCTGACCATGAGCGAATCCAAGTCTCATGACGAGGTGAGAGCCGACTATGTCGCCGCGATGGGCGACAAGCTCGGGCGCCTATTCCACGTGCTTTCAACGGAGCTTGTCTGGCTTCATTCGCTGTGGAAGCAGTATCGCATCTTGTTTGGCGACAAGCCCGCCCGGATCGACCTGCTCAACGAGACAGCGCCCTTCTTCTTTCGCACGGTCCAAGACGTCTTCTTCGAGGACACTCTGCTTGCCCTGGCTCGGCTCATAGGACCGCCAAAGAGCGCCGGCAAGCCGAACCTATCGCGCATACGGGGAAGAAGACGGGCGAGTGCGCTTGCGGGGCTTCGGCGGTCGTCATCACGCTCCCGTCAACGCGTCCAGTCGTTGCTTCGCGGCTCGCACCCTCGGCTGAAGCTCCGGATCGGCGTCGGCCCACAGATCCACGAATCTCGAACAGAACTGCGCTGCCCGAGTGGCCTCTCCGTACTCCGCGTGCAGGTGGCACAAGCGCTCGAATACAATGGGCCACTGGATGGCGGTTTCGAAAAAGAACAAGTCCACGGTCTCGGCCCGCTCCTCCCAGGCGTCGATGGCCTCGTCGGGCGATCCCGTCTCCTCGATGAGGTAGGCGCGCTCGGTCAGGAAGCAGCTCGGGCAACCCTCGCGCACCTGATCCATAAGCTCTAGCCCACGGGCCGGATCACCCCGGGTCCACGCTATCAGGCCCCGCGTTGCGAGTAGTGTGGTCTCGTCGGCGTCCGACCGGTATACCTCGGGCACGTTGCGCTCCCACTGCGCGATCATCGCTTCGGCGCGGTCCGTCTCACCGGCGAACGCCAGGAGGCTTGCCATCGGCATGTAGGGTCGTGCGATCGAGGGTATCTGGTTGAAGAGGTCCAGGCCCTCCTCGAGCATGCGGATGGCTCTGGCCCTGTCCTCGAGGTACAGGTACGGGCCAACTCGTATGGCCATTTCGAAGAAATGTGCCAGAGGGCCCAGCTCCGCCGCGGCTCGAGCCGCGGCGAGATGATGAGCTTCGGCCTCGCGCAGTCGGCCGTGATGGATATCCGTGAATGCAAGGCTGGTATGGCCCTGAGCTCGCCAGAACGCGTTGCCGAGTGGGGTCCCGGCCAACGCCGCCGCGGCGCTGTCGGCGGAAGCGAATTCGCCAGCGAAGAAATGGACCCAATATCGAGTCCCCATTGTGCCCAGATCGCTTGGGTAGCCGTCCTCATAACGCATCTGCACTACCCGGGCTTCGTCGATGCGTCTCAAACGCAATAGCCCCCGGACCAGGTTAGCAGCAGAGGTGTTCGTTCTCCCCGGACCCTCGTTCGCCTGCCGGAGCAGCTCGATGGCCGCCTCGTCGTCCCAACCGATGTATTCGTTGGCGAGGTTGTTCAGGGCAGTCGGGTCGTCTGGGTGGGAGCGGAGAACCGATCGATAGGCCTGGATCGTGGCCTCCCGGTCCCCGAGCACGACGGTGTAGTAGCCCGCCTCGGCCAGGTACCGCTCGCGGTCCGTGAGCCGATCGCGCAGTTCGTAGGCCCTGGTGGACGCTTCGATCAGACGAGCCGGATCCAGCGTGGTGTTGTAATGGATGACCGCGATCCGTCGGTGAGCCATCGCGAAGTCGGGGTCTTCCTGGATGACCTCCTCCAGGAGCGTGAGGGCCCCGCTGTGATCGCCCTGCCTGGTGAGACCCTCCGCCTCGGTGAACTTGCGCAACGCTTGGAGGGAGCTCGTCGTCACGTTCTCGAGCGGCACACCGGCACGAATCGAGCGAAGCGACTCGCCGGCCCGCTCGCGAATGTCCTGGGAAAGCTCGTCGATGGCCTCCACGACGCTGCCTTCGTCCTCGGCGCGCACCCGGAACGCTGCCAGCGGACGGCCATTCTCGGCGGCGCGGATCGTCGCGGTTAGCAGGTACTCGGATCCAACAGCCTGCACCTCGCCCTCGATGACCGCTTTGAGACCCTCGCGAACGGCGATCTCGCGGGCCAAATCTGCTCTTACCAGCTCGGACGGGTCCCGCCCCATGCGCTGGAGGACGGCCTGAACGGCGAGCGGCTCCAAGAGTTGGATCACCGGGGACTCGACCAGATCGATCCGAAGGGTCGACGTGACGAGGTCTCCCAGAAGTGGATCGCTGGTCCCGTTTTCGAACGCGGCGAGGATCACCGGTTCGGCCTCCTCCAGGGCCCCCTGTGCTACCAACGATCCTACGGGGCCTACCCCGGCCACCCACATGAGCCAGTACGTCGCGACCACGGCACCCAGTGCCGCGAACGCGAGCACGCCCCCGATCATCGCGTTCTTCCATGTGAGCAGGCGGGCGATGCGCGGTGGTCGCGTGGATGGGCGATCGAGGGAGCCCGTGCCGGAGGCTAGGCTTGCTCGTGCGACGGGAATCGCCGCGCCCTCGGCGGGCTTGGAGCCAATGATGGGTGAGGTTGAGGGGGCGCTTTCCGTCTCGGCGTCCCCGGGCCTCCGCCCCACGCCCTCCTGGACAAAGGCTGTGCCGAGGACGATGGGGAGTCCGATCAGCAGCAGTACTAGCGCACCGGGCGGCACCCAGTCCGGGAGGCCAGCGCTCTCCGTCAGCGTTTCCACCACCTGGACGACGATCCAGGACATGGCCAGGTAGAGCCCAAGCACCTGCCACAGGGTGCGGCGGTGGATCTCGTGGATGAGCTGCTTTAGACGGTCCAAGGCGTCGTCCCTGACCGGAGTGCAGCAGGGGGAAGCTATCCGAAGATGCTCCCGTGAGTCATCCCGAATCAAGAACGACGACGGGGCCTCTGGGAAGGAGTGGGAGTCTCGATAGTCGAGGCCGTCGTCCATGACCCCCCCCCGGGGGGGTGCAGGCAATCGGGGCGGGGTATGGGACCCGCTACCCCTCATTGGCCCCACAAATCCGAAATCTGGGCGGCCCTTCAAGTGATACATGAGGTTGGAGCAGCCGATCAGGCTGCCCCAGAGTTAGTTGAGCCTAAACGACGATCAGGAGTACCTGTACCTGAACCCCGAAGCTCTCACTGATCTGCGCGTGTCGGAGGCCGGGACGCCGGACGCGAAACACTGCCACGAGGTAATGGTTGCCATCCAAGCCGTCTGCCCCACACCTTCCTAACATCCTGACTCTCCCGTCCCGCTCTAGCCGCCTATGGGCAAGCCGACCGGCGTAAGGGGCCTCATCCACGAGATCCACCACCGCAGCTTGTGGCAGGTGTTGGGCGCGTTCGCTGTGGGATCGTGGGTGGTGCTTCCAGTCCCTGCCGCAGCGATCCAGGAGGTCCCTGAAGCCTTCACAGCCTGGGTGCGTGAGAACGCGATCCCCATCGCCACTATCGAACCGGGGCAGGGCTTCGAGGATCTCCAACCGCTGAGGGCGATCATCGGAGACACTCGCGTGGTCGCGCTAGGCGAGAGCGTTCACGCGTCGCACGAGTTCTTCAGGGTGCGACACCGTCTATCGGAGTTCTTCGTCGAGGAGCTTGGCTTCACCGCCGTCGCGATGGAGACCGGCTTCTCCGAGGCCGCGTGGATCAACGAGTACGTGCTGGGTCTCCGCGAGGAACCCGATGTCTGGAAGAACACCTGGTTCACGGCGGACTTCGGGGCACAGGAAGAGCTGCAAGAACTCGTCCGCTGGATGCGGCGCTACAACGACGACCCGACGCACGACCGGAAGCTCCATTTCTACGGACTCGATGTCCAAACCCAAATCGTTAGCCCCTTGACACCGTTTGAAGCGGTGTGGACCTATCTAGAGGAGGTAGATCCAGCCTACGCGGCTACGAGTCGGAGCGTGATATGTCCGCTTCTTGAACCTTTTCTGGGCCAGGGCGGCGGCGTCCGGCGAGTGTCTGTCGATGAGTACGGCCTACTGCCCGGGGAGACTCGCAACGCTTACAGCGCGGCGATAGGCGAGCTGATCGCGCGGTTTGAGACCTGGCGAGTCTACTACGTCCGGCGCTCAACCGATGAGGCCTACGAGTGGGCCTATCGGCAGGCGGTGTTCACGCGGCAACTGGATCGCGCTTTCCGAGATTGGATCTTCTTCGATTCGACTCTGGTTGCAGAGACACCTGAGTCGCGGGTCGAGGATGCCAGTGCCCGTGACGCGGGCATGGCGGAGAATCTTGTGTGGGCGCTGGCGAGGGAAGGTCCCGACGGGCGCATCGTCGTGTGGGCGCACAACACGCACATAGCGAAATACCCGATGGTGTGGCGGGGAGTCAGCCAGACGGTTCTAGGAGAATACGCCGAATCCATGCTGGGTACCGACTATTTGAGCCTGGGGTTCACCTATTCTCAGGGCGTTTCCTCGGGCTGGGCCTCCTATCAGACGGAAGTGAGCAAACCACCCCCAGCCGGCAGCTTGGACGAGGCGTTCGCCCGCGTGGGGATACCGATGTTTCTCGTTGACCTTCGACGCGCCCCCCAGGAGGGGCCGGTCTATGAATGGCTGAACCAGGAGAGGGAGCAGCGGGAGAGCATGCCCGAGCCGCATATTGTGAATCCAGCGCGAGCGTGGGACGTGCTCTTCCACATTGAGCGGATCTCGCCGGCCCGAGTGGTCGAGCCTAGCTGACTCTCCTCGCTAGGGACGTTGGCCGGGAGCCCCGTGTTGGATCGGCTGCCGGCCTACCGTCAGTAGAGATCCATGACCACCGCCAGATAGAGCCAGCCCTGCCGCGTCCGGATGTAGGTGATGTCCGTGACCCACGCCTTGTCAGGTCCGTCTACCATGAACTGCCGGTTCAGTCGGTTCGGAGCAACGAGTGACGGAGGGCCTCCGCCCACGGCTCTCGGCACCTTGTAGCCCTGTTCGCCGCGCACCTCGGCCTTTCGCCACCCTTCACTGAGGCCCTCCGTGGAGTGGGAGTTGGTGCTTCGCAACCCCCAGCTTCGCTCCACGGAACCTCAGTGAACAACCTCCTTGGTTTTCACAGCTAGCGAACCGAAGCGGTCAGCCCTATCCGTGCTCGTCGAGGTACTTGATGGCGTCACCCACCGTGCGCATCTGCTCGGCGTCTTCGTCAGGAATGTCGATTCCGAACTCGTCCTCGAAGGCCATCACGAGCCCGACCGTGTCGAGAGAATCGGCTCCGAGATCCTCCACGAACGACGCCATGGCCGTGACCTTCTCGGATTCAACGCCCAGCTCCGTGATGATGATCTCCTTCACCTTGCCCTCGCTACCTTCCGCCATTGTACCCCTCTTGCGTGTGGGGGCGAATCGGGACTTCCAACGAACACGACAACCCGCATCACCATGCCGCCGTCGACGGTGAAGGTAGGCCGGCTGCTCCTGTGGAGGCCGAGTCGAGGGCGAGATCACGACGTGAAGCGCCCGAAGTCCTCGGGGTTGAGGCGGCGCAGGTGTTCCTTGAGCTCCTCGGGTCGCATTCCCGACGAGGATTCCGGTGACTCGGACGCGCCGTCTTCGATCTCCGAAGAAAGGGGCTCCTCCTCGGCGATCTCGAAGAGCAGCTCGTCGTCGGCGAAGATTCGGGCGTCCATGCGGAGTGCGACTGCGATCGAGTCGCTCGGACGGGCGTCCACGGAGATAATCTCACCGTTCCGCCGCACGATCATCTCGGCGTAAAAGGTGTTCTCCTCGACCCGGGTGATGATGACCTTCTGCAGCGCCCCGCCCATCCCGCCGATCACCGAGACGAGCAGGTCGTGGGTGAGCGGTCGCGCGAACTTCATGTCGGCGAGCTGCATCGCGATGGCGCTCGCCTCACCGGGACCGATCCAGATGGGGAGCACTCGCTCCCCGGACAGCTCCTGGAGCATGACCACCGGCATCTTGTTCGCGCGGTCCAACCCCAGGCTCTGCACCTTTACTTCGACAAGCACGTTTCGGTGCCCCTCCGTGTTGCCGCCGACCGTCCGCCGCCACCTTCGAGTGTACTCACTTCTT